>LNEG01000158.1 GCA_001464865.1 Burkholderiales bacterium Ga0074133 | reverse complement strand
TTCATGTAGCTGCAGGGGCCCGATGCCATCGAGGCTGTGCCCTTGACCCGCGCGCCCTTGGGGCGGATGCGGGAGAAGTCATAGCCCACGCCGCCGCCGCGCCGCATGGTTTCGGCCGCCTCGCGCAGGGCTTCGTAAATGCCCGGAAAGCCTTCGTCGTCCACGCCCTGGATGCAGTCACCCACGGGCTGCACGAAGCAGTTGATGAGCGTGGCCTGGATGTCGGTGCCCGCCGCGCTCATGATCCGGCCCGCGCCAATGGCACCCGCATGCAGGTTGGCCAGGAACCGGGCCTCGTACTCCGTGCGCAGTTCAGGCGCTTCGGCCGACGCCAGCGCCCGCGCCACGCGGGTGTAAAGCTCGTCGGCCGTGGTTTCGCCGGGCTTGAGGTATTTCTCGCGCAGTACATCCAGGCTGATGGGCTGCATGGAGGTGGACGGGGTGAGGGAGGGAGTAGGTTCGCGCTTCATGGGTGCAGATGATTGGGGTTGGGGCGGCGGCGGCATTGCGCTTGGTCAACCAGGTGCCAATGCATGCCCGTAGCGCCCGGAAAGGGGCGGCCGGCGGCATGACACGGGCGCCAGAGCCGTGAGCATGCACCCTGCCGCGCTACTCTGCAAGGATCTGGCCGTCGTGTTCCACGTAGGGCTGGTACGGCCCCGTTCCGCTGTTGTCGGCCAGCGAGGCCGGCACAAAACCGCCGGTCTGGACGTCGAACACATGGACCTCGCCCTCCTCGATCACGTAATGCCAGCCGTGCAGGCTGATCTGCCCTGCCTGCACGCGGCTGCGCACCATGGGGTACTCCATGAGGCGCTCGAGCTGCAGCACCACCGCGCGTTGCTCGGTGCGGCGCAGCGCCTCGGGACCGGGCTGCACGGGCAGCAGGGCTTCGCGCCCCAGGTCCAACCAGCGGTTGAGGTTGGGGGCCTCGGGCGAGACCTCACCATACATGGCCTTGATAGCCCCACAGTGACTGTGGCCGCACACGATGATGCGGCGCACATGCAGGTTGAGCACGGCAAATTCGATGGCGGCCGTGGTGCCGTGGTGGCCGTGCGATCCGTCATACGGCGGGATGAACGCCCCCACATTGCGCACCAGAAACAGCTCGCCCGGCCCGGCGCCCGTCAGCAGGTAAGGCACCAGGCGCGAGTCGGAACACCCGATGAACAGCGTGGTCGGGTGCTGCCCCTCGTCGACCAGGGTCTGGAAGGTTTGCCGGTACTGCGGGAACGCGTCATCGTGAAAGCGGCGCAGCCGGGCTAGCAGTTCATCGGGCATACAGTTTTTGCAGTTCGTGACACCAATTACCGCTACTGAACCAATGGCGACTCTGCAGCGTCGAGCGACACACCTTCGACCACGGCCGCGCCGGCCAGGAGTTGCAGGTACTGGCGCAGCGCGTTCACCCAGGCTTGCTGGCGCAGCGTGAGCGCAATGGCCTTGCGCACTTCTTCATATGCAGGCTGCTGGCCGGGGTCGCGCGCGACCACTTCCACCACATGCAGGCCAAAGCGGCTGTGCACCAGCCGGGCCAGCACGCCGATCTCGGCGCCGCCGAATACCTCGCGGGCAAACTCGGGGGCGCAGTCGGCGCGCGTGAGCCAGCCCAGGTCGCCGCCGTGCTGGCCGCTGGGGCAGTTGGACCACTGGGTGGCCGCCGCGGCAAACTTGGCACCGCCGTCGTCTGCGCAGCGCAGGTCGATCAGCATGGCCTCGGCGCGCAAGCGCAGCTGCTTCACATCCACGCCAGGCGTCACGGCAAACAGCACGTGGCGCAGGTGGGCGCGCTCGCCGTGGGCGTGCGCTGCGGGGTGTGCGTCGTGGTAGCGGCGGCAGGCTTCTTCCGATGGATCGGGGATGACCAACTCACGCTCCAGCAACTGCTCGATGGCGCTCGACGCGTCTGCGCTGATGGCGCCGCCGGTACCTGGCGCGTCATCCTGCGCCAGCAGCCCGGCCTGCTGCGCCGCCTGGCGCAGCAGCTCGGTGCAGGCGCGCTGGCGCAGCGATTCCTCGTCCAGCAGTTCGTGGGGGCTGTTCAGCGGCACGCCATTGATACGCGCCACCGGCGCGGTGGCAACGCTGCCCGCAGGCGGCACGCTGGCGCCGGATGCAGGCACGGGTGCCAGCACCGCTACATGTGCCATCGATGCCGACAGCGCCTCATAGGCTGCCGACTGCGTGGGCGTCAGCGTGCTGGCGGGTGCCGCACTGCTGGATTCTGTGGAGCTGCAGCCGCAGCCCCCGGTTCCACATCCGCTCATGGTGTACTCCTTGGGATGGTCGTGTTTCAAGCGCGGCGGTCTTGCGACTGCATGTGGCCTGCGGGCAGGTTCATGCGGCGTGCGCGCACCACCTGGTAGGGGCGCAACACATAGGCCAGCGTGCCGAAGCCGCTCCACACATGCACCAGGCGGGTGAACGGGAAGACCAGGAAGATCGTCATGCCCAGGAACATGTGGGCCTTGAAGATCCAGCCGGCTTCGGCCAGCAACTCGACGCCGCCGCTGCGGAAGGTCACGACGCGCTGGCCCCACTCGGCCAGCTTCATCATCATGGAGCCGTCCAGATGCTGGGCCGACAGCGGAATGGTGGCCAGGCCCAGGGCCAGTTGCAGCCAGAGCAGCACCAGGATCAAGATGTCGCTGGCCTTGGAGGTGGCGCGGATGCGGTCGTCCGAGAGGCGGCGGTGCAGCAGGATGGACAGGCCAATAAAGGCCAGCACGCCCGCGATACCGCCCGTCACCATCGCCATGATCTGCTTGGCGCCTGCGGTGATGAAGGCTTCGTACAGGAAGTGGGGCGTGAGCATGCCCACGGTATGACCGAAGAACAGGAACAACACGCCCACATGGAACAGGTTGCTGCCCCAGCGCAGGCTGCCGGTGCGCAGCAGCTGCGACGAATCGCTCTTCCAGGTGTACTGGTCGCGGTCGAACCGCGCCCAGCTGCCAATGAAGAACACGGCCAGGCAAATGTAGGGATAGATGCCGAACAACAGGGTATCAAGCCAGGCGGTCATACGGAGACTCCTTCTGGGGCCCGCTCTGCGCGGGGTGTACGAACAAAATGCATTGGTTGGGGCTGCTCGGGCTTGGCCTGGCCCTGGGTGCTGCAACCGCCAAACGCCTCGGGCTCGGCCCACACCTCGTCCATGGGCGGCTCGGGCGTGAGGGCCACCGACTGCACGCGCTGGCCCGACACTTCGAGCACGGCGGCAATCACGCTGGCGTAGGGGCTGCTGCGGGCCACCAGGGCGCTGAACAGCGCGTTCAGGATGTGGGCCATCTCGCCCAGAAATTCCCTGGCAACTTTAGGCGGCTGGGTGGAGGCGAACTCCAGCACCACCGGCAGGTGGTCTGGCAGCTCATCGGCCTGGAACTGCAGGCCGGCCTTCTCGTAGGTCTGCAGCAGGTCGATGAGTGCCGGGCCCCGGTCGCGCGAGTCGCCGTGCACATGCTCGAACAGGTGCAGCGAGGTCTGGCGGCCGCGATCGAAGTTGTCCACGTAGCGGGCTTCGGCTTCCAGCGGGTCGAGTGCAGCCAGGTGCTCGCACACCGCCTTCAGCTCACCCATGCGCTCGGCCGTCAGGGCTTGCTCTGCCTGCAGAGCGTCGATGAGCTGCGGCATCACGCTACGCAGTTGCGCATCGGGGTAGCTCAGCAAATAGCCCAGCGCGCGCAGGGTCAGGCGCAAAGAGGTCGGGTTCTTCTTGAACATGGTGATTCCTTTTTGCATGTGCTTCAGACCGTTGCCTTGATCGGGATCGTTCTTGGCTTCTTGCCGCCGAACATGCTGGTCTCCGTGGCGCCATCCGAGCAGCCATTGCCAAACGAGAAGCCGCAGCCGCCGCGAATGTCAAAAGCGTTCTCGGCGTATTCACGGTGGGCCGACGGGATCACGAAGCGGTCTTCGTAGTTGGCAATCGCCATCACGTGGTACATCTCTTCCACCTCGGCCATCGACAGGCCGGCCTGCTGCAGCACGGCCAGGTTCTGGCGCTGCTCCACATGCTTGTCGCGCTGGTAGGTGCGCATGGCCAGCATGCGTTCCAGTGCGCGCACCACGGGTCCGGTGTCGCCGGCGGTGAGCAGGTTGGCGAGGTACTGCACAGGGATGCGCAGTTGCGACACATCGGGGATGTCGCCATTCACACCCACATGGCCCGCGTTGGCGGCGGCCGTGATGGGCGACAGCGGTGGCACATACCAGACCATGGGCAGCGTGCGGTACTCGGGGTGCAGCGGCAGGGCCACCTTCCACTGCACAGCCATCTTGTAGACGGGGCTGTTGCGGGCAGCGTCCATCCAGCTGTCGGGAATGCCGTCGATGCGGGCCTGCTTGATCACGTCCGGATCGTTCGGGTCCAGGAAGATGTCGAGCTGGGCCTGGTACAGGTCGCGGTCGCGTTCCACGCTGGCGGCCTCCTGGATGCGGTCTGCGTCATACAGCAGCACGCCGAGATACCGGATGCGTCCCACGCAGTTTTCCGAGCACACCGTGGGCTGACCCGCCTCGATGCGGGGGTAGCAGAAGATGCACTTCTCGGCCTTGCCCGACTGCCAGTTGTAGTAGATCTTCTTGT
>LNEG01000157.1 GCA_001464865.1 Burkholderiales bacterium Ga0074133 | reverse complement strand
GGGTAGTGGGCCACGGGCGCCACCTTGTGCAGGCTAAAAAGCTCGGGGAACAGCCGCATCATCATCTTGCGGTTTTCCAGCATGTAGCTCACGCCGCTGGGCACGCGCAGGTTGTCCTCGAGCACGTAGTACTCGCCCTCGCCCTGGGCGTTGGGGGCGCGCACGATGTCGATGCCGGCAATGTGCGCGTAGATGTTCTTGGGCACACTGACGCCGGCCATCTCGGGGCGGAACTGGGCGTTGTGCAGGATGAGATCGGCCGGCACGATGCCCGCGCGGATGATGTCCTGCCCGTGGTACACGTCGTGGATGAAGCGGTTAAGCGCGGTGACGCGTTGCACCAGCCCGGCCTGCATGCTCGTCCACTCATGTGCCGGGATGATGCGGGGGATCAGGTCGAACGGGATCAGCCGCTCATTGCCCGCCCCTCCCTCATCCTTGGCACCGTACACGGCAAAGGTGATACCCACGCGGCGAAAGATCATCTCCGCCTCGGCCCTGCGGGCCTGCATCACATCGGCGGGCTGCTGGGCGAGCCACTGGGCGTAGCGCTTGTAGTGTTCCCGCACATCGCTGCCATCAAAGGGCAGCATGGCGTACATCTCATCGAATTTCTGCATCAACGGCCTCCTGGTTACAGGATAGCAAGTTGTGCGCCTGCGTCCGCGCAACCAGCGGGCGTCTGACGCAATTCCTACAGGTCATCGCGCCAGCGGCGCACGCCGCGGCTGCCGGGGCCCACGCGCTTGCGTGCAGCGCATCCGGCAGGTCTGCACATGGCTGAGGGTGCTGGCCGTCATGGCTGCAGGCCCGCACGGCAGCTGGAGCCGCCTGCTCAGGGACCTGCCTGGTGGTGCCAGTAGCGGCGCGCGCGATCACGCTCACAGACCTGCACAGCCGGCTCGGCGGATCGCCAGGTGGCAGCCCCGCACACCGACGACTCCACCAGCGCAATGCCCCGCTCGCGGTAGCGCGCTGCGACCTCGGGAGCAGGATGGCCGAACCGGTTGCGGTAACCCGCCTGCACCAATGCGGTGCGTGGCTGCACGGCATCCAGAAAGCCGGCGGACGACGATGTCTTGCTGCCGTGGTGCGGCACCAGCAGCCAGTCGGCACGCAGCCCTGGCGCGGCACGGGCCAGCAATGCGGCCTCTTGCGGCGCTTCGATGTCGCCCACCAGCAAGGCCGTGCTGCCCCGCCCGTCGTCGGCTGCGATGCGCAGCACGCAGCTCAGCGCATTGGGTTTGCTGGCCAGCGCTGCATCACCCTCGCGTGGATGCAGCACCTCAAACGCCACGCCGTCCCACTGCCAGCGCTGGCCTGCCAGGCAGGGCGCGACCGGGCGCAGTGACTGCACGGCGTTGTCTGCCTCCAGCGAACCGGTGACCCGCGCCAGCGGCTGCTGCGCCAATACGGCCGCCGCGCCGCCGGTATGGTCTGCATCGCGGTGGCTGAGCATGAGCACATCCACCTTTTCGCCCAGGGCGCGCAGCAAGGGCACCACCACCCGGTGGCCGGCATCGCTTTCGCGGCTGAAGCGGGGGCCGGCGTCGTACAGCAGGGTGTGCGTGGCCGTGCGTACCAGCACGGCATTGCCCTGGCCAATGTCGGCCGCCAGCAGTTCGAACTGCCCGGGGACCGGGCGTGCCGGCTGCCAGCCGATCACCGGCATCAGCAGCGGCAACGCCAGCAGCCGCAGTTGCCACGGCAGGCGCATCGCCAGAATCACCCCCGCGACCACCGCCGCCACGCCGGCCCACCAGGGTGCTGCAGGCACGAAGAGCACCGCCCAGGGCCACTGCGCCAGCCATTGCAGCAGCGCAGCCAGCGGTTGCAGGCACAGCGCCGCCAGGCTCCATAGCGGCGCCCAGACCACGCCGCCCAGCGCCAGCGGCGTGACCACCAGCGTCACCCAGGGGATCGCCACCAGGTTGGCAGCAAAACCCACCACAGACACCTGTCCGAACAGCAGCAGCGTGAGGGGCGTGAGAGCCAGCGTCACCACCCACTGCTCACGTAAAAGTGCACGAAAATGCCACAAGACGCCGGTATTTATTGCCCCTGCAGCTATCGAACCTGTAGCAAACAGGATCCCCACCGCCACGAAGCTCAGCCAGAACCCCGGCTGAGCCAGCGCCCACGGGTCGGCCACCACCACGGCCGCGCAGGCCAGCAGCCACACTTGCGGCCACGGCCAGCGGCGCCCGCTGAGCGACAGCAGCGCCATCGTGCCCAGCATGATCACCGTGCGCTGCGCGGGCACGCCCCAGCCGCTGAACACGGCATACGCCGTCGCCAGCGCTACCCCGGCCACCAGTGCGGCCGAGTGCGCAGGCACCGCCAGACACAGCCGCGTGGACCGACGCCACAAGGCGCCCACGCACAGCGCGGCCAGCCAGGCAAACAGCGTGATGTGCAGGCCCGAAATGCTCATGAGGTGCGCCACACCGGTGGCACGGAACACATCCCAGTCGGCCCGGTCGATGGCGCGCTGGTCTCCCGTGACCAGCGCGGCCACCACGCCGGCGATTCGGGCACGGGCGGTGTCATCGGCATCGCCCGCATGCACCAGGCGCTCCACGATGGCGTCACGCACCGACTGCCGCGCCTGCTCGACCGGATGCTGCCAGGTGGCGGCCAGGCGCACCGGCGCTGGATCCCTGACACCGGCCCGCACATAGCCGGTGGCCTGTACGCCCTGCTCCCAGGCCCACAGCTCAAAGTCAAAACCATGCGGGTTGCGCAGGCCGTGCGGAGCCTTCAGTCGCACCGTCATCTCCCAGCGCTCTCCGGCACGCAATGGCTGAGGCTGCCGCTGCAGCAAAACCTCGCCAGCGGCTTCGCGCCACGCCCCGGCGTACCAGGCCACATCGATCAGGGGCGGCAGACGCACGGGCACTCCGTCCAGCTGGGCCGACCCCACCCGCAGACGCAGCCGCGTGCCCGCCTCGCTGAGCTGCGGCATGGCCGCCACCACGGCCGTGATGCGGATGTCACGCCCTTCCAGCGCGGGGTCCAGCCGGTCGGCCAGGACGCTGTGCGCGCGCAGGCCGCACACCGCGAACATCAATACCAGGCCTGCGAGCGCCGCCAGGCCATGTACCGCGTGGCGCCATCGCAGTGCGCCCCGGGTGCGCGTGGCCGCACGGCACGCCAGCGCCCCTGCGGCGCCCGCGGCCAG
>LNEG01000156.1 GCA_001464865.1 Burkholderiales bacterium Ga0074133 | reverse complement strand
CGACGACGAGGCTGCTGTGTAACACTCGCGAGCGCTGCCCTTCGGAGCGCTGCCCGACACTGGCACGCCCCGGCCGGGCCCGTCTCGTCCCCGCACCTTCCAAGGAAAATCATGAGCGTTTACGACAAGCTGACCGAACTCGGCATCACCCTGCCCCCCGTCTCCGTGCCCGCTGCGGCCTACGTGCCGTATGTGCAGACTGGCAAGCTGGTGTTCCTGTCCGGGCACATCGCCCGCAAGGACGGCAAGCCCTGGGCGGCGCAGTTCGGCCGTGACATCAGCACCGAAGAGGGCAAGGCCGCCGCGCGCGCTGTCGCCATCGACCTGATGGGCACCCTGCAGGCCGCCTGCGGTGGCGACCTCAACAAGGTGCAGCGCATCGTCAAGGTGATGAGCCTGGTGAACTCCACCGGTGACTTCACCGAACAGCATCTGGTGACCAACGGCGCCAGCGAACTGCTGGGCCAGGTCTTCGGCGAGAAGGGCGTGCATGCACGCAGCGCCTTCGGCGTGGCGCAGATCCCCATGGGTGCGTGCGTGGAAATCGAACTCATCGCCGAACTGGCCTGAACACCTGGCCAGCCAAGCGCTGGCCCAAAGCCCCTGCAGCGAGGCAGCAATGCCCGGCAGGGGCTTTTTCATGGGCGGGCGCAGCGCGCAGCCAGATGGCGGCATCGGGCGCAACCCCTGGACAACCGTCAGGCCCCGTGCAAGGCCTTGATGCCGCATCCACATGCCGGCTCGGCTGTGAGCGTCACGGTTGCCGTACTCCACTCAAACGCCGCCGTGGCGCCGGCCAGCGTGGCATCCGAGCGCCTGCACAGCCGAGACGCCGGGCGCGTCCGGGGCTTCAGGAACCTCAGAACGACTCCCAATCGGCATCTGCCCCGGCGGCCGGTGCGGAGCGCGAGGCGCTGCCGCCGGCCGATGCTGGCGGCGCTGCGATCGCCGCAGGGGCTGGCGCAGCTGCCCCGGTCTTGCCGGAGGCTGGCGCAGCCTTGGCCCTGAGCCCTGGCAAAGGCTTCGGCGATGGCTTTGCCAGACTTGCGGCCGGCCTGGACGGAGGGGGTGCCGCGGAGGCTGGTGCCGGCGCGGCACGTGCTGCACCGTAGCTCGCTGGGTCCACCTTGAAGCGGGAAACCACATGGGCCAGCTGCTCGGCCTGCTCACGCAGGCTTTGCGCTGCCGCGGCGCTTTCTTCGACCAGCGCCGCGTTCTGCTGGGTCATCTGGTCCAGGTTGCCGATGGACTGGTTGACCTGCCCCACGCCAGCGCTCTGCTCCGACGATGCGGCCGTGATCTCGCCGATCATGTCGGTCACGCGCTGCACCGACTGCACGATGTCGTTCATGGTCGTACCCGCATCGGTCACCAGCCGCGAACCGGTCTCCACTTTTTCGACCGACGCGTTGATGAGCTGCTTGATCTCCTTGGCTGCATCAGCGCTGCGCCCGGCCAGGTTGCGCACTTCGCTGGCCACCACCGCAAACCCCCGGCCCTGCTCGCCCGCCCGGGCGGCTTCCACCGCGGCGTTCAGCGCCAGGATGTTGGTCTGGAAGGCAATGCTGTCGATCACGCCGATGATGTCGGAGATCTTCTTGCTGCTGTGGTTGATGTCCTCCATGGTGGACACCACCTGGGTCACCACTTCGCCGCCGCGGCGGGCCACGCCGGTGGCACCCGCCGCCAGGCTGCTGGCCTGCTGGGCGCTGCTGGCGCTTTGCTGGATGGTGCTGGTGAACTGCTCCATGGCTGCGGCCGTCTGCTGCAGGTTGCTGGAGGTCTGCTCGGTGCGGGCCGAAAGGTCATGGTTGCCAGTGGCGATTTCCGCACTGGCAATGGCGATGCTGTCGGTGCTCTGGCGCACCTGGTGCACCATGCGGCCCAGCGCATCACTCATCACGTAAAGCGCGCGCAGCAGGTCGCCAAACTCGTCCCCGCGCGTGACCGTCTCACGTCCGCTCAGGTCTCCCTCGGCGATCCTCCCGGCCAGTGCCGTCGCCTGCTCCAGGGGCCGCTGAATGCTGCCGATCAGGAAATACGCTCCGACGACGATGGCCAGCAGCAGCAATGACACGGCTGCCGCTGCCATCTTCACGGTCCACATCCACGAAGCGGCGATCTCTTTCTGGATGGCCTTTTCCGCGTCCTGCTGCTGCTTCACAAAGTCGCGCAGTGTGGTGATGTAGGCAGCCACTGCCGGGTTGTACGACTGCTTGATCAGCGTCACCGCCTGCTCTTGCTGGTTGTCGGCCTTGAGCTTGCGCGCCTGGCCGCGAAGATCGATCATGAGCTTGCGTGCCTCGGCGATCTTGGCCATCTGGACCTTGTCCGCATCGGACAGGGCCATGGCCTCCAGTGATTTCTGCACCTCCGTGATCTGGGCCGACGTGGCAGAAATCAGGTCTTTGAACTCGGCTTCGACGGCCGGGTCGTTGCTCACGATGAGGGCCTGGGTACGCGCCGCATTGGTCTCCGTGAGGCCAGTCCATCGCAGGGCGGCCTGCACACGCGAGTCCATGTCGCGGCCCACCGAATCTGACTGCGCCTGCACAGCGGCAGACCGGTAGGCGGCAAAGCCGACGACCGCCAGCAGCATCAGAACAATGAGCAACACAGCCAACCAGAGCTTCTGGGCCATTCGAAGGTGTTTGGACAAGGCGGTCTCCTCGGTAGTAGTTGTGTGTAGATGTTACGACACACAATCAATATCGCACGACAGCGCGCCTGCCACACGAGGGGTTATCCCAGATGACATCCTGCCGGCAGCAACCCTTCGCATGCATGGGTGTGCAGTGGCACCGCAGGCCAGCGCACCATCCACCCATCCTGGGGTGCACGCCCCGCCCTGGGTGGGCGCCGCCAGTGCCCGGTACACGCACACGGCTCCGTCCCAGTCCCCGTCCCCGTCCTCGTAGCGATGCGGGGCAGCGCCGCAGGCGCCTCACTCCACCCGCGATACCAACGCCGGCTTGAAGCCCAGATCCGCTGCCTTGCCCTTGCGGCCGCGCAACGCACGCGCGTTGTTCAGCGAACGGATCTCCAGAGTCTCGTCGCGCTCCTTGCCGCCCCGGCCGATGCCGTCGATGCGGATGCTGCGCGTGTAGGCGGCGGCGCCCGCCAGCGTGTCCTTGGGCTCCAGGTCGATCAGCATCAGGCCGCGCCCGCCGTTGGCCAGCGTCTTGAGCTCGCTGATCTCGAAGGTCAGGATACGACCGCCGGTGGAGGCACAGGCCACATGCGTGGCGGGCGCCAGCGGCTGGCTGCCGGTGGTGCCGGCGGCGTGCGACGGGGCGCACAGGTTCTCGCCATCGCCCAGCGTCACAAAGGCCTTGCCGCCCTTCTGGCGCGACACCATGCTTTCGACCGCTGCCACAAAGCCGTAGCCCGCCGAGCTGGCCAGCAGCAGCTGCGCCTGTGCCGGGCCCGCAAAGTAGTGCAGCAGCTGTGTGCCCGATTCCAGCTCGATCAGCGTGGTCACAGGCTGGCCATCACCCCGCCCGCCCGGCAGCGCTGCCACGGGCACCGAATACACGCGGCCATTGCTGCCAAACACCAGCAGCGTATCGATGGTGCGGCACTCAAACGTGCCGTACAGGCCATCGCCCGCCTTGAAGGCAAAGCTGGCGGCCTCGTGGCCGTGGCCGTTGCGTGCGCGCACCCAGCCCTTTTGCGATACGACCACCGTCACGGGCTCGTCCACCACCTTGACTTCGGCCACGGCCTTTTTCTCGGCCTGGATGAGCGTGCGGCGCGCATCGGCAAAGGTCTTGGCATCAGCCTCGATCTCCTTGACCATGGTGCGGCGCAGCGAGCCGGGGTTGTTCAAAAT
>LNEG01000155.1 GCA_001464865.1 Burkholderiales bacterium Ga0074133 | reverse complement strand
GCCTTGGGCTCCTCGGCCGCGCGGATGATGGCAATCACCTCGTCGATGTTGAGCAGCACGGTCTGCCGCCCTTCGAGGATGTGGATGCGGTCCAGCACCTTGCCGAGCCGGTGCTGGCTGCGCCGGGTGATGGTGGTCTGGCGGAAGGCAATCCACTCTTCCAGCATCTGCCGCAGCGACTTCTGCACCGGCTTGCCATCCAGCCCCACCATGGTGAGGTTGATGGGTGCCGAGGTTTCCAGGCTGGTGTGCGCCAGCAGCGCGGTGATCAGCTCCTGCTGCGGGGTCTTCCCCGTCTTGGGCTCGAAAACCAGGCGCACAGGCGCGTCTTTGCTCGATTCGTCGCGCACCACGTCCAGCACAGCCAGCATGCTGGCCTTCAGTTGCGTCTGGTCCTGGCTCAGCGCCTTCTTGCCGGCCTTGACCTTGGGGTTGGTGATCTCCTCGATCTCTTCGAGCACGCGCTGGGTGCTGACGCCCGGCGGCAGCTCGGTGACCACCAGCTGCCACTGACCTCGCGCCATGTCCTCGATCTTCCAGCGTGCACGCACCTTGAGGCTGCCGCGGCCCGTGCGGTAGGCGTCGGCAATATCGCCGGGGCTGCTGATGATCTGACCGCCGCCGGGGTAGTCGGGCCCGGGCACGATGGCCAGCAGGTCTTCGGGGCTGAGCGACGGCGTCTTGATGAGCGCGATGCAGGCGTCGGCAATTTCGCGCAGGTTGTGGCTGGGGATCTCGGTGGCCAGCCCCACGGCAATGCCGCTGGCGCCATTGAGGAGCGCGAACGGAAGCCGTGCTGGCAGCTGCCGCGGCTCCTGCGTGCTGCCGTCGTAGTTGGGCATGAAATCGACCGTGCCTTCGTCGATTTCATCGAGCAGCAGGCTGGTGATGCGCGACAGACGCGCCTCGGTATAGCGCATGGCGGCTGCGCCATCGCCATCACGGCTGCCGAAGTTGCCCTGGCCGTCGATCAGCGGGTAGCGCTGGGCAAAGTC
>LNEG01000154.1 GCA_001464865.1 Burkholderiales bacterium Ga0074133 | reverse complement strand
CGGCGATATCAGCGCCTGGATTGCCCGCTCCGCATCGCCGGATGAAATCCTGCAGATGCCTGCACCGCTGTGGCAGGCCGTGGAGCGCGCCAGCCAGGTGATGGGTATCAACGAGGATCTTCTTCGCCCGCCTGCCCTGGATGCGGGCGACGCGGGCCACGGCTGATGTGATCTGACTGGGACAGGATCGCGCGCCCGCGCGGGGCGCGTTCTGCCTGCGGTGCGCCGGTCAGTGTGCCGAAGGCATTTTGTTGCGGTGCGCTGCACGTGCCTCGGCAGCCGGGTTGGGGGCTCGTTCATCTTGGTGAGGAACATGCGCAGAAAGAACACCGCCATGCCCAGCATGAAGGCGATGCCGCCGATGCTCATCAGGCCATAGTCAGTAGAGAAAAGATCGCTCAAGAGTTTCATGGGCCCCTCCTTTTCGGTGTGGCCCCACTATCGCCCGCCGGGCTCGGTGACCCCTTGCGCTGTATCAACCGTTGGGCAGCAGCTGCCTGCGTCACTGGGGCCGTGGCAGGTACAGCCGGTCAGACCACGTGGCCAGCCACTCGGGCTTGAAGGCCACAAAGATGGCGGCCAGCATGCCGGTGATGAAGCCATCGCCCCAGGCCATCAGCCAGCGGGCCACCAGCGACAGGTCGTCCCCTACGCCGGGCAGCAGGTGGCCGCTCCACTGCGACAGCACACCGGCAGCAAACACGCACACCACCGTGCCCAGGAACGCGCGGCCCAGCACATACACGAACGGCCGGGTGCCCGTGTAGCGCCGCACCAGCGCGCCCAGGCCCAGCGCCAGCGTGGCGGGCACCACCCCCAGCCACACGGCGGCGCTCAGCGCATCGGCCCACGCCATGGCGGGGGAGATGAGGCCCGCCGCCACGCCCACGCCGATGAACACCGGCACCGCCAGCGGCCAGCCCAGCATCAGCACCACCAGGCAGGCACCCGACCACTGCAGCTGCAGCGGCATGGCGTGCAGCGTGGGCAGTGCCCACATCCAGGGCAGAAAGACGAGCGTGGCCAGCATGGGTGTCCACAGCGCAGAGGGCGCGCCGTGCGTCTGGTGTACCAGCGGAGGGCGGGCGGCCAGCATGCGCCACGGCCTCGCCGCCAGGGCGGCGAAAAGGGCTACAGCGGCAAGCAGGGCTTCGAGCCACATGGTCGGTATGCTATAATTTTGATAGCTAAAGGTGCATATGTTGATTGCACCTGCAGCCAAAACCATTCAAAAAGTGCTCCAAATCATGCTGCAGCAGCAACCAGCGGCTGCCCCAGGCTGCGCAGCACATCGCGCACCAGCTGGGCGCGGTCCTTGGGCTCCTTGAGTTCGCGCTCGATGCGCAGCTTCTCGTTGCCCGCCAGCTTGATGTGCTTGTTCTTCTGGATCAGCTCGATGATGCGCATGGGGTCAATGGGCGGCTGCGGCCTGAAGGTGATGTTGATGACACCCGGAGCGGCATCCACCTTCACCACGCCGTAGGGCTGGCTCAGCACGCGCAGGCGGTGCACGTCGATCAGCGTCTGCGCCTGTGCCGGCAGCTTGCCAAAGCGGTCCACGATCTCTTCGAGCAGGCCATCGATCTGGTCGGGCGTCTTGGCCGTGGCCAGTTTCTTGTAGAACGACAGGCGCAGGTGCACGTCGCCGCAGTAGTCGTCGGGCAGCAGGGCTGGGGCGTGCAGGTTGATGTCGGTGGTCACGCTCAGTGGCGAGAGCAGGTCGGGCTCCTTGCCCGCCTTGAGTGCCTTGACAGCTTCGCTCAGCATCTCGTTGTACAGCTGGAAGCCCACCTCCAGCATGTTGCCGCTCTGGTTCTCACCCAGTACCTCGCCCGCCCCGCGGATCTCCAGGTCGTGCATGGCCAGGTAGAAGCCGCTGCCCAGTTCTTCCATCGCCTGGATGGCATCGAGCCGCTGCTGCGCCTGCTTGGTCAGCCCTTCGGTGTCGGGCACCATCAGGTAGGCATACGCCTGATGGTGACTACGGCCCACCCGTCCGCGCAGCTGGTGCAGCTGCGCCAGGCCGAACTTGTCGGCGCGGCTCATGATGATGGTGTTGGCCGTGGGCACGTCGATGCCGGTCTCGATGATGGTCGAGCACAAGAGGATGTTGTAGCGCTGCGCCACAAAGTCGCGCATCACGCGTTCCAGCTCGCGCTCGGGCATCTGGCCGTGGGCCACGGCAATGCGGGCCTCGGGCAGGATCTCTTCGAGCTTCTGGCGGCGGTTCTCGATGGTCTCGACCTCGTTGTGCAAAAAGTAGCACTGCCCGCCGCGCTTCAATTCACGCAGCACGGCCTCGCGGATCACACCCGTGCCTTCGTTGCGCACAAAGGTCTTGATCGCCAGCACAGAGAGGTCGCGCAGGCCTTCGAGTGCCATGCCCAGCGTGCGCGGGATGGGCGTCGCCGTCAGCGTGAGCACGTCCACCTCGGCGCGCAGGGCCTTCATCTGCTCCTTGTGGCGCACGCCAAACCGGTGCTCCTCGTCGATGATCAGGAGGCCCAGATTGTGGAACTTGGTGGATTCGCTCAATAGCTTGTGCGTGCCCACCACGATGTCCACCGTGCCGTCGCCAATGCCCTTGATGGCAGCGGTGATCTCCTTGCCCGAGCGAAAGCGCGAGACCTCGGCAATCTTCACCGGCCACTTGCTGAAGCGGTCCACCAGCGTCTGGTAGTGCTGCTCGGCCAGCAGCGTGGTCGGCGCCAGAAAGGCTACCTGCTTGCCACCCGTCACGGCCACAAAGGCTGCGCGCAGGGCCACCTCGGTCTTGCCAAAGCCCACATCGCCGCAGACCAGGCGGTCCATCGGGCGGGGGCTGATCATGTCCTGGATGACAGCGTGGATGGCGGCGTTCTGGTCGGCGGTTTCGTCAAAGCCGAAGTCGTTGGCAAAGGTCTCGTAGTCCTGCGGGCTGTAGCGGAAGGCGTGGCCCTGGCGCAATGCGCGGCGGGCGTAGATGTTCAGCAGCTCGGCGGCGCTGTCGCGCACCTGCTCGGCCGCCTTGCGCTTGGCCTTTTCCCACTGGCCGCTGCCCAGCTTGTGCAGCGGGGCTTCGTCGGCGCTCACGCCGGTGTAGCGGCTGATCAGTTGCAGCTGGCTCACCGGCACATACAGCACGGCCTTGTCGGCGTATTCAAGGTGCAGGAACTCCTGCATGGCAGGGGTGCCATCGGGGTTCTTGTTGCCCACGTCCATGTTGACGAGGCCCCGATAGCGGCCGATGCCATGCGCACTGTGCACCACCGGGTCGCCCACGTTCAGCTCGGCCAGGTCCTTGATGAGCGCCTCGACGTCGCTCACCTGCTCCTGCTTCTTGCGCCGGCGCGTGGTGGGGCCAGCGGCAAACAGCTCGGATTCGGTAACGAAATCGATGCCGTCCTCGATCCAGCTGAAGCCTACGGTGAGGCCCGCGGTGGCGATTCCGACCTTTTCGGCCGAGTCACCCTGGAACTCTGCCAGCGAATCGAATGCAGGCGGGTTGACCTGCGAGGCGCGCAGAAAGTCGAGCAGGCTTTCGCGACGGCCATCGCTTTCGGCCAGCAGCAGCACGCGGTGCTGCGTGTTGCGGATGTGCGCGTGCAGGCGCGCCAGCGGGTCTTCGGCACCGCGCACCACCGACAGATCGCCCAGTTTCTGGAAGTGCGGGTTGTCATCCACATCGGCCACACCGGGACGCAGCGACAGCTGGGCGTGGTGGTTGGCGCGGGTATAGAACTGGTCGATGGAAAGGAAAAGTGCCTCGGGCGGCAGGGCGGGCCGCTCCGGGTCGCCCTGCACCAGGCGGAAGCGGTCTTTGGTGTCTTGCCAGAAGCGCTGGAAGGCCGGCTCCAGGTCGCCATGCAGCACCACCGTGGCCTCTGCGCCCAGGTAGTCGAACACGGTGGCGGTTTCGTCGAAGAACAGCGGCAGGTAGTACTCGATGCCCGCCGTGGCCACGCCTGCACCCATGTCCTTGTAGATGCGGCTCTTGGTCGGGTCGCCCTCCAGCATCTCGCGCCAGCGGCTCCTGAACTTGGCGCGGGCTTCGTCGTCCATGGGGAACTCGCGGCCGGGCAGCAGGCGCACCTCGGGCACGGGGTACAGGCTGCGCTGGCTGTCGGGATCGAACGTGCGAATGCTGTCGATCTCGTCGTCGAACAGGTCCACCCGGTACGGCACCAGCGAGCCCATGGGAAACAGGTCGATCAGTCCGCCGCGCACCGCATATTCGCCGGGGCTGACGACCTGCGATACGTGTGAATAGCCCGCCAGCGTGAGCTGCGCCTTGAACTTCGCTTCGTCGAGCTTTTGCTTGACCTTGAAGTGGAAGGTGTAGCCCGCGAGAAACGAGGGCGGCGCCAGCCGGTACAGCGCCGTGGTGGCCGGCACGATGACCACGTCCGCCCCCGTGTCCTTGTCCTTCTGGCTGATGCGCCACAGCGTGGCCAGGCGCTCGCTGATCAGGTCCTGGTGCGGCGAGAAGGTGTCGTACGGCAGCGTTTCCCAGTCGGGGAACAGCGCGCAGCGCAGGCCGGGCGCAAAAAACGCCATCTCGTCGATGAGGCGCTGCGCATCGGTCGCATCGGCCGTGACGATGGCGGTAGTGCGGCCGGCGGCCTTGTCGCGCTCAGCCAGGCGGGCGAGCAGCAGCGAATCGGCACTGCCCACGGGGCGGGGCAGGGTGAAGCGTTTTCCGGGGGAGAGTTTGGGCAGTTCCATGCGGACGGTGGCGTCAGACGGTGTGATGGGTTCCGGCGTGCCAGAGCAGGCCGCCAGAAACCGCGCGATCCAGGCGCAACGCGAGGCCATGGCACGGGCCAAGGCAAGCAGTTGCAACGGAGAACGCGGGCATTCTGGCGCGATGAGCGGGCATGTTGGGTTCGGTCACACCTTCTCAGTGGACCCGCCGCATCCCCCGGGGCGCAAGACGCGCACGGGCCGGATGGGGAGGGCAGCCGGAGATTCTAGAATGACCGCCAAATGACTGCTCCCTTGCTGCAACCCGCCCCTTCGCCGCTGTCGGCCCAGGGCCGTTTCTGGGCCCTCGTACCGTGTGCCGGAACGGGATCGCGCGCCGTGCCCGCAGAACAGGCAGCCCTGCAGGCGTCCCTGCCCAAGCAGTACCAGAGCGTTGCCGGCAGCCCGATGGTGCTGCACACGCTGGCGGCGTTTGCCGGGGTGGGCAGGCTGCTGGGCACGCTGGTGGCCGTCGCGCCCGGCGACCGGTTTCTGGACGCGTATCCCCACCCCGCCTGGTTTGCCGTGGAATGCGGTGGCGCAACCCGCGCCGACAGCGTGCTCGGTGGCCTGCGCGCGCTGGTGGACCGCGGTGCCCAGCCCGATGACTGGGTGCTGGTGCACGATGCGGCACGCTGCCTTGTGACCACCGCGCAGATTGACACCCTGATCGACCAGTGCGCGGGCGATGCCGTGGGCGGGCTGCTGGCGCACAAGCTGGCCGACACCCTCAAGACATCCACCGAAGGCCCCGGCGGCGTGCGTGTGTCTGCCACGGTAGACCGCAGCGACAAGTGGCTGGCGCAGACGCCGCAGATGTTCCGCATCGGCCCGCTGATGGATGCGATTGCCAAGGTGGGCTCCAACGTGACCGACGAAGCGGGCGCGATGGAGGCCATGGGCCTGCACCCGCGGCTGGTGCCCGGTGGCGCGCAGAACTTCAAGGTGACCTACCCGGATGACTTTGCCCTGGCCTCAGCCGTGCTCGCAGCCCGGTCGCACGGCACCACCCTGGAGCGCTTTGGCGGAGAACGTGGTCACGCTGGCGACGCCATGGAGCGCAAGCCCCTCTTCTGACTGGCTTGCCAAGCGCTGCTGCTGCGAACTGGCACCCCCCTACAACAAGGCCGCGCGGCGAGCCTCAACTGATGAAGGTAACTACCCCATGAATTTCAGGATCGGTGAAGGCTGGGACGTCCATGCGCTGGTGCCCGGGCGCAGGCTTGTGATCGGCGGGGTGGAGATCCCCCATTCCAGCGGGCTGCTCGGCCACTCGGATGCCGACGTACTGCTGCACGCCATCACGGATGCGCTGCTGGGTGCGGCGGGGCTCGGCGACATTGGGCGGCATTTTCCGGACACCGACGCGGCATTTCGCGGTGCGGACTCTGCGGTGCTGCTGGCAGAGGCCGCGCGGCGGGTACGGGCGGCGGGCTTCGAGATCGGCAACATCGACAGCACCGTGGTAGCCCAGGCCCCGCGCCTGGCCAGCCACATCCCGGCGATGTGCGCGGTGATTGCCCAGGCCGTGGGCGTCACCGTGTCGCAGGTCAACGTGAAGGCCAAGACCGCCGAGCGGCTGGGTCCGGTGGGCCAGGGGCTGGCCATGGAGGCCCGGGCCGTGGCGCTGGTCTACGGCGCGATGCCGTAGCCAGGCAGGATGAATCTGCGCTGCCGCAGCGGCCGGCAGCGCAGCGCTGTCAGGCCACCGTGCCGCTCGGCCGAGCTGCGTCTTGGCGGGGCAGCTTGCGCTTGACCGAGGGGCGCATCAGCCGCTGTTTGGGGTCCTGGCCGTCGGCGAGCGACGTGGCACGCTGCAGTTGCAGGTGCGCCACCAGCCCGCCGGTACTGGAATTCGCCAGCGCAAAGATGCCGCCCATCCGCTGCACCGTCTTGTCCACGATCGACAGCCCAAGGCCTGCTCCCGCCGCTGCCGTGCGGGCCGAGTCTCCGCGGAAAAAAGGTTTGGTCAGGTTCGATAGCTGCTCGGGCGGCACTCCGCCGCCGTGGTCGCGCAGCTTGATCAGCACCCAGTTCTCGCGGCCCTTGGCCGCGATGTCGACGTGCGCAATCCCCGTAGCCTCTGTCTTGCCGTAGCGCCGTGCGTTCTCCAGCAGGTTGGAGATCACCCTTGCCAGCTCGATCTCGTCGGCCAGCACATTGAGTTCCTCGGGCACCGACATGGTGATCATCAGCTCGCGGTGATCCTGCACGGCATACACGCACGACGAGATCACTGCATGCAGGTTGACGGGCGTGAGCGTGACATGGTCGGGGCGCGCGTAGTCCAGAAACTTGTCGATCGTGGCGTCCAGCTGCACGATGTCCGCCACCATGTGCTCGCGCGCCACCTCGTCGCTCACGCTCATCTCGGTTTCCAGCCGAAGCCGTGCCAGGGGCGTGCGCAGGTCGTGCGAAATGCCGGCCAGCATCACGGCGCGGTCCTGTTCCAGCTTGGCCAGCTTCTGTGCCATGCGGTTGAAGCCGATGTTGACCTCGCGGATCTCGCTGGTGACCACTTCCTCGTCCAGGTGGCTGGCCGCGAAGTCGCCGTCCTTCACGCGGTTTGCGGCATAGGAAAGCTGCTTGAGCGGCCGGTTGATCAGCCGCGCAATGGCTGCTGCGCCTGCCAGCGACAGCGCGCCTGCCGTCACCAGCCAGATGAGCCAGGTGCGGCCTCCGGCGGGGCTGAAGCGCGAGCGGTCCATCAGCAGCCAGTTGGGGTCGCCGTTGATGTTGAAGCCTACCCACAGCCCGTTTTCGCCATTGACGCTCTGGGCCACGATGGTGTCGGGCCCCAGGCGCTGCGTGAGCTCGTCGGTCAGTCGGTTGCCCAGGGCCGTGTTGTCCAGCAGCTGAAAGCTGTCCTTGGGCTCGCGGGGAAGGATGCGCACGCCCTCCTGGTCGGCCATGGTCTTGATCAGGGACACCCGGGCAATGGCGTCGGAATGCACCAGTGCCGCGCGGCTCAGGTTGACCAGCGATGCAATCTGCTGCGCGGTGTGCAGCGTGCGCGGCTCGAACTCCAGCGCCCGCAGGGTCTGCAGCCACGCGAGGATGCTGCCGACCAGCAAAAGGGCCAGCAGGAAAAAGGTGCGCCAGAAAAGGTTCAGCCCGACACGGGCGCGCTGCTCGCGCGCAGCACGAAGTGATTCGAGCGGCGCGGGGCTGGTGACTTCGGAACTGTCGGGCGATTGGTCACCGGCCAGACCGCTGTCCGGCCGGGTGTTCGCTTCAGCGTTGGTCATCGAGCGGGGGCTCAGCTCGTGCCATCCGGCACGAAGACATAGCCCACGCCCCACACCGTCTGGATGTACCGGGGCGCTGCCGCATCGACCTCGACCAGCTTGCGCAGGCGCGACACCTGGACATCCAGGCTGCGGTCAAAGGGTTCGAATTCGCGGCCGCGGGCCAGCAGGGCCAGCTTCTCGCGCGACAGGGGCTGGCGCGGGTGGCGCACCAGTGCCTTGAGCATGGCGAACTCGCCAGTCGTCAGCGGCAGTTCTTCGCCGTTGCGCTGCAGTGCGCGCGTGCCCAGGTCGAAGGTGAACGGCCCGAAGGTGACGACTTCATTCTCGCCCGACGGGGCGCCGGGGGCCTCCTGTGCGGGGCGGCGGCGCAGCACGGCATGGATGCGGGCCAGCAGTTCGCGCGGGTTGAAGGGCTTGCCCAGGTAATCATCTGCGCCCACTTCCAGGCCTACGATGCGGTCCACGTCCTCGCCCTTGGCGGTCAGCATGATGATGGGTGTGCGGTCGTTGGCGGCACGCAGGCGGCGGCAGATCGACAGACCGTCTTCGCCCGGCATCATCAGGTCCAGCACGATGATGTCCACCGTCTCGCGCAGCAGCAGGCGGTTGAGTGCCTTGCCGTCTTCGGCGACCATCACCTCGAAGCCTTCCTGCGTCAGGTAGCGGCGCAGCAGATCGCGGATCCGCGCATCGTCGTCGACTACCAGAACCTTGTCGGTGCGATTGGTTGTTGTGGCCATGGGTATCCTGAGTCCAATTTGTAACAGAGCCAATTCTGACCACATGACGCCGCGAAGTTCGGCTTTTGCGGCCGGGTTTGACCAACTGTTACAACATTTGCCCGCTTCTCGATATTCGCTCTAGCGCTACGTGCAGCGCGTGTGTAGCTCGTTTTCCTTGTGGTGATTCAAGGTTGATTCCTTCGATCACGGCTTCTAGTGCTGCGGCCGCGGGGTCCTCTCCGATTGCCATCGCTAGCGCTGCTCGGTCGGGTGCGGTGCAGGTCTTTGCGCCTGATTTCCACATCGAGATATGGCTTTGCGGGACGCCTATCTCTTTGGCTAAACCGCCATAGCTTCCGTAAATGTCTTTACCTTTTTCGATAAATGAAATTAACTGGCCCATGGTTTACCTCTTTGTGTAAAATGTAATTTACTCAATTGAGTAAGTTTACCGTTCCCGGTAACGCAAATATACACCCATGGAGCTACCCATGCCAGCCCTGCAGCTAGTTATTCCCGAGATTGCCGCAATTGATGCGGCTGAGCCTTGCAGCCTCTCCGCTCATGCAGGCCCCGTCCTGACCCTGGTAGCTCAGGAGGGCGGCAGGGGCTGCACCGGGAACGAAACGCGCAAAGGTCGCCCAGCTAAGCACGTCAGTGCAGCCGCCCGCAAAGCCGCTTATCGCGCTGAAAAGGCCCGCGTCGATTTCACCGACAAGCCCGAGATCGTCGCCAAGCTGCGCGAAACCGCTGAGGCCCTTGATTGCAGCGTGAATGAGTTGCTTCAGTCCATGGTGCGTTTCGCTGAGTGCAATCGCAATTGGAAGCAGGTCGGTCTTTACGGTGCGCGCCGTGATGGGGTTTTGCAATGAGTCCCGAAGAAAAGCGCGACCTCCAGTACCGGGCCAAACGCGCCATTGCGGCCCCGGTCCCGAAATCCGTTTTGCACGGCAGTGCGCGCCAAGCTGCCGACTACAAGGCCTGCGCTGCGTTCGTCTCTGCCTACCTTCGCACCGGCCACCAGTCCGAGCGCGCGCGCCTCCACGTCTTGCGCCTCGAAGGCATGCAGGGCCTTCTCCGATGACCCACGTCCTTCACCGCTTGGCACGGGCCGCCTGCCTGTCTTTGGAGACAACCGGGGACCCATGCAGCGCGAATAGCGCGGCCCCGCAGGGGTGCATGGGGCAGGGGTATGGGGCAGCAGGCCCCATGTCAACCGACGTGCAACACGTGCCGCTCGAATTCGCTCACTCCCTCCGCACCGCCGCGCAAGGGATCGTTACCCGCATGGGCCAAGACCCGCAGGGGCTTGGTGGCGAAGCCATAGAGCCCGGTCCCGAAGGGATGCGCCCTGCTGTTTCTGGCTGCGGCTACTGCTGGGGTTCCTGCGACGTGTGCGACCTCGATGCGGCCGCGCCGTCGGCACGCAGGCGGAGCGCGGCAGACGGCGCGGCCGCAGCGGTTCATGCCCCCCCGAGTAACACGGGGGTAAACAAAATTGGGAGTGGTCATGGGGTCTGACGAAAAGCTCGTACTTGAAGGCGGTCGGTTGAAGTTTCTTTGTGAAGCCCGCCAGCTGGATGCAAAGGCTCAGGGCGGTGTGGTTCCTGATTACTTCCGGTTCACCATCAAGCGTGAAAACATCCCGTCTACGGCCCGTGTTCCCGGCGACACGAACGACGAAGATTTGGCCCGTTGGTTCGCCCTGCTTTTTGCGCAGCAGCTTGGTTTTGTGGTCGGCCAAAACCGCCCAGGTCGTGATTACTATGAATTCACGACGACCATCGATAACGACAACGGCCACGAGGTTGCAAGCGTCAGTGCTGGCGGCGAGAGTCAGCGCGGCAGCATCTGTTTTACGCTCAAGGGCGAAGGCTGCACCCATGCCCGCAAAGGCTGGGAAAAGCGCGTCCACGACTACTTCGCTCAGTTCTTGCCGACGATCACGCGGATTGATCTGGCAAAAGACTTTTTCAGGGGCGAGGTGTGCATATCCGAATTGGTCGGGTTGTACAAATCGCACGAGTTCAGCTACCGGCGTCGAATGCCTAAGCATGCCTGTCACGGGTCGTGGCTCGATGTTGAGGGCGTTGCTGGCAACTCGCGAACGTTTCAAGTCGGCAAGCGCGAATCCGGCAAGCTTTTCCGTGGCTACGAAAAGGGCCATCAATTCGGAATGATGGATTGCCCATGGCTTCGATGCGAAGTCGAGCTGCGCAATGTCAATCGCGTGATTCCGTGGGGCGCGATCGTTTCGCCCGCCGAGTATTTCGCGGGTGCATATCCTGCAACTCACCTCATCAGTAATCGCGAGATTGCAACGCCTGTCCCCACCGCAACGCTGGTTGGCGATGCATCTGCACAGCGCTGCATCAACTGGGTCAAGCGCGTCGTGGCCCCCACGCTGCTGCAGATCACAAAGATCATGCCCGACCACGATTGGCTCGATGGCCTCGTGCTCGATCAACTGCATCGCCGTGTGCCCCGCTCACTTCGCGGCCTCAGCGCTCACACCATGCGCGACGGAATCGAAACCGCACTGCGCCCGTTCATGACTCAGCTCGCTAATCCACGCGCACCGGCCGCGATGGTTCTTTGACATTGCCGGATCAACAGAAAGTCTCAAATGAAGTTCACTCAAAACATCCAAGTCGTCGGCATGAAGTCCAGCAAGGGCCAGCTTGAAAACGGCACTGCGTATGACTCCACCAAGGTTTACGCGCTGGTCGATCTTGATGCCAGCAAGGGCACTGCAAAGGGCATGGCTAGCTCTGAATTCACCCTCGGCACCAGCGAAGAATTCGCGGCTTTCAAGCACCTTCCATTTCCTTTTCAGGCAGATGCCGACATGGAAATCGTGACCAATGGCAAGACGCAAAAAACCGTCATGCATGCATTGCGCCCTGTTGCTCGTACAGCGCCCGCAAAGGCCTGAAGTGGCAACACCACTGCCTGATTAAAACGGCAAAACGTTCCCGGACACGCCATGCACATCGAACCTCGGTACTACGTGCAAAGCACGGATGACCATTCGTTCCTGCGGGCGGATGGTGAGGGCGGAATTGATTTTGTCCCTCTCATTACAAGCGCCATGCCTTTCACATCTGCGGATGCGGCTGCTGACGCTGTTATCGATCACTGCGGCGGCGAGGGCGTTGTCTTTCGCTGCTACCAATTGGAGCGCGACTAATGGAAATAGATCTGTCGGTTTTCGCAAGTCGCGTCGCAATGATCGCGATGCTCGCTGGCTTCGTGGGTGGCTGCTGCTTCGTGCTGTTGCATGGCGCAGTGGTCGCTATCTCGGATCGCCTGCGTAGTCGTTCGCTCACGGCCCAGCGCATCGCGCAGGCACGCATTCGGCAGCAGGCAATCCTGCGGGGCATGCCTCGTGGCTGAGCCTGTGGTCATTACATGCGACAGCGCCTGCACGGTCACTGTCGTACACGAATTAAGCCTTCCGCCGCTGCAACTGGACGCAGCAGAGGGAGCAGCAATCGCGGGCGCCGTCCTCGCGGTCTGGGCAGTCGCATGGGCCTTTCGAATGGCTGTGCGCACCCTGAATACAGACGGCACAACAACCAACTCACAAGAGGAAAACTGACCATGAACCGCAATCTCAACCTGTCCCGTGCTTCCCTCGTCCTGGCTGCAGCCGCTGCTGCCCAGTCGGCCCAAGCCGCAGCCATCGACGTGACTGCCGTTGTTACCGACATCGCTGCACAAGCAACGCCCATTGCCGCCATCGGCGCAGCCGTGCTGCTGCTGATCGTTGGCATCAAGGCATTCAAGTGGGTTCGCCGCGCTCTGTAAGCGCATCAACCCGCAACAGGCCCCGGGACGCCGGGGACCTTTCAGAAAGCCATTGAGGCTTTCTCAAGGGGGGCCACCAATGGGCATTTTCGTCATCATCGCAATACTGGGGGCAGCGTGGCTTATCTTCACCGCCTGATAGCCGTCTTTGCCCTGCTCTTCACCGTGCACGCGCAGGCGCTGGTTCCTGCCCAGACCACCTTTACATGGAGCTTCGGTTCATCCAGTGGCACCGCTGCAACCGCCGCCGAAGCATGCAGCGCAGGAGCCGCCCAGGTTGAGGCCAACTCCGCAGGGTGCACCTACTACGGCCAGCCCTGCACATGGCAAACCAGCTTTGTCAATGGCGTGTGCGACGCGATCAGAAACGGTAACACGTCGTACCGCATCACCATCGGGACAGGCCCGGCCTCTTGCCCTGCGGATTCCACGCCTGTAGCTGGCGGTTGCCAATGCAATGCCGGTACCGTTGAAGTCGATGGTCGTTGTGAGAATGAGGACAAGCAGCGTTGCGCTACCTTCCTCGCAGTAAACACTCTCCCCGGCGGTGCACTCGTTCAGGATTACCGGTTGCAGGGCAATGTCGCTGACGGCGCTCAATTCTGCATGCCCGGCGCGTTCTCCAATCAAGGCAAGGGCTGTAAGGTCTCATTTCAGCGCGAGGCGTTCCTTGACTATGGCGCCGGTAATCAGGTCACCGAAGGACAGTTCAGCGGTGCGTCTAATGCTTCCAGTGTTGACCAGTCTTGCACCGTCGGCGAAGGCAACGTTCCGCCAAAAGTTCCACCGCCGGAAAAGTGCAAGGACGGCTACACCGGCACCGTCAACGGTGTAGAGGTCTGCGTCTCGAAGAAGCCCGACAGTGGTGTAGGTGGCCCCGAAGGCGACGAGACCAGCACCGACGACGGCACCGAGACAACGACCCGCCGCCGTGAAAGTCGCACCGAGTGCAAGGACGGCAACTGCACCACGACAACGACCACCACGACTACGCGGCGCAACAACTCCACCGGCGCGACAACGACCAGCAGCAGCACGACAATTACCACGCAGGCTCAGCCCAATTTCTGCAAGGAAAATCCGGGCTCCAAGCTCTGCAAAGAGGGCGACGAAGATGGCTCTTCGTTCGGCGGTGCATGCACTGGCGGCTTCACCTGCGAGGGCGACGCCATTCAGTGCGCCATTGCCCGCGAGCAGCACACACGCGCATGCAAGCTCTTCGACACACCGAGCCCTGAAAGTCAGCTCTACGACGCGAACAAAAACAAGACCGGCAACCAAACCGGTGGCCTTCCCGGCAATGAAACGATCAGCATCGCAAGCCGCATCAACACCGGCGACTCGTTGACCGGCGCAAGTTGCATTGGCGACATAAACACAGTCGTTTGGGGCGCACAGATCACGTTGCCAGTGTCCGGCCTTTGTCCCTATCTCGAAATGCTCGGTAACGTCCTCGTGGCCGTGTCAATGCTCGTTGCCGCAAAGATCATCTTCAGGGGTTAAACCATGCCTGTATTCATCGCTGCCATCGGCGGCATGCTCATCAATCTGGTGGGCACTCTCGCCGGCCGCGTCTTGATCGCCTTGGGCATCTCTGTCGTCACCTACACCGGCATGTCCAGTTCGCTCGACTGGTTGAAGTCGGGCGCCATCGCCGCAATCGGTGGCCTTCCCGGTGAAGTCGCGGGCCTCATCGCCTACATGAAAGTCGGCGTGTGCATCAGCATCATCACCAGCGCCATTGCCGCCCGGGCCATCATCAGCGGCCTTTCCGGTGACACGTTCAAGAAGTGGGTGCTGAAATGATCTACCTGACCACCGGCGCGAACGGCGCAGGTAAAACGCTCATCACGCTTCGCGATGTGCGCGCCCAGCAGATCAAGGAAAATCGCCCGGTTTACTACCATGGCTTCGAAATGGACGAAGCCAAAGCACTCGAATTCGGCTGGCAGAAATTCGACCCCAAGAAGTGGCAAGACTTGCCCGATGGGTCCATCTGCATCATGGACGAATGCCAAAACGAATTCCCGCTGAGGCGCTCTGGCTCCGATGTTCCCGACTACGTGCAGGCCATCGCGCAGCACCGCCGCCGCCGCGGCTTTGACTTCTGGATGATCTGCCCGCACCCGTCGCTGATCGACGTGTTCGTGCGCCGCTTGATTGACAAGCCCAGCTACCACCGGCATCTCAAACGCACGTTCGGCGCCGATATGGTTAGCGTCTTGCGCTTCTCCGCGCCCGACATGAAATGCGAGGAACCAGCAGCCAGCAGCCGCGCCGAAGTCAGCATGGTTGGCTACCCGAAAGAGGTGTACGGCTGGTACAAGTCCGCCAGCTTGCACACCGGCAAAAAGCGCGTTCCTCGCGCTGTGTACTTCGTCGCCGCTGCCGCCGTCGCTGTCCCGGCCATGATGTATTTCGCGGTCACTGGCCTGTACGACAACACGACCAAGCAGGCCAAGCAGGCCCAGCCCGAGCAGGCCGCACCGACAGGCCAGCTTCCACCTGGACAACTCCGCACGTCAGCACCGGCCACGGTCGGTGAATACGTGCAAGCTCGCGTGCCGCGGCTGCCCGACTTTCCCCAGTCCGCGCCGCTGTACGACGACGTGACCAAGCCCACCGAAGCGCCATACCCTGCAGCCTGCGTGAAGATGGGCGACACCTGCAAGTGCTACACCCAGCAGGCAACGCTACTGCGCGTGTCCTTCGACGTGTGCGTGCAGATCGTCACGCAGGGGTTCTTCATGGACTGGAAGCGCCAGGACAACGACCGCCAGCAGCCGCAACAGCGCCAGCAGCCGCAACATATGGCCCAGCAGGAGCCGCAACGCACCGTACCCATGCCCATGCCGGCCCAGAAGCCAGAGCCGCCGCAAAACGGCTACCTGCAAGCACTGGCTGCGCGCAATGCACAAGTGCGCTCAACCCTTACTCAATAGCTTTTCAGTCGGCCCGCATGTCTACCGTATGCGCGCGCTCTTGCACCATTTCCCATTTGTATCCCGGTGGCGTAGGTGGCATCGCTCTGTGTGCTCCGGTGTGCCATGGTTGGGCCTCTTTGATGCCGTCACGAACTCCTGCCTTTATCACCCAGTAAGTGGCCCAGAAAAGGGCGATAAGCACGATCACGGCAATCGAGCCTTCGAAGATTGCTTGTCTCGTCAAGTCTGCTTCCATTTGCTGCAGGTTGATGCTTGTGGGTTTCATTTTTGCCCTCTGCTTGTGGTTTCGGTTTGCGGTTCGCTGTTGGCTCTTTTGGCCTTCATGCTATCTGCTCATTGTCCGTTCAAACGCGCGTATCGTTCCCGGTCCATCAATCACAAGGAGACTGGATGTTGATTGGTTATGCGCGTGTGTCAACGCGTGAGCAAGAGACGCGGCTGCAGCTCGATGCGCTATCGCGCGCGGGTGTTTCGCGTGTGTTTGAGGAGAAGGCTAGCGCGGTCGGCGACCGGCCTGTATTGCGCGCCTGTTTTGATGCTTTGTCGGCTGGTGACGTCTTGGTTTTTTGGAAGATGGACCGCATCGCGCGTTCGCTCCGGGACCTGCTCGGATTTGCCGACGAGCTTTCAAAGAAGGGGGTGGCTCTCCGGTCGCTTTCTGAGCCAATCGATACTTCTACGCCCGTTGGTGAATACCTGTTTCACAACCTCGGCGCTTTCGCTCAGCTTGAGCGGTCTTTGATCCGGGAGCGTGTTTTTGCTGGGCAGGTCGCCGCTATGCGTGCCGGTGTTCGTTTTGGTCGGCCAAGGCTTCTGCAGCCTGAGCGACACGCTGAAATTTTCGCGATGTTGGAAGCCGGTCTTTGTCAGTCGGAAATTGCTCGCCGCTTGGGGGTCAGTCCAGCAACTGTCAGGCGTTCGCGCCAGGATGCAGAGGGGCTTCCTCGGCGGGTTTATAAAGAGCGGTTGGTGTTTGAGGCGTCGTCTCGCTAGGCTGTTGGGTCAAGGGCGAAGCCCTTGCGGCCAAAAAAAAGGCCCGGATTTTCCGGGCTTTTTTTGCCGTGGCCGTCGCCAGTAGTAACAAGTTTTGCCCCATCGTGCAGGATGCAGGCACCGGCTTTTTGGCGGGCGTGTTGCACTGCGGTTAAGGTGCGTCAGTGGGCCGGCCATGGGGCTGGTTCGAATGTGTTGAGGAGATCTCCCGCGATGAAAAGTTACTCGAAATTCATGGCTGCAAGTGCAATGCTGGCTTGCGCTGGCGCGGTATTCGCCCAGAGTCATCCAGCTGCCGAGGTGCGCAATGTCGTGCAGCTGTCGGCCACCGGCACGGTAGAGGTCCAGCAGGATCTGCTGGTGCTGAACCTGGGCACCAGCAAGGAAGGCTCTGATGCCGCGGGCGTGCAAAGCCAGTTGCGCCAGGCGCTCGACGCCGCGCTGGCCGAAGCCAAGCGGAATGCCCAGCCAGGCCAGTTGGACGTGCGCACGGGCCCGTTTGGCCTGTACCCGCGCTACGGCAAGGACGGCAAGATCAACGGCTGGCAGGGCCGGGCTGAGCTGGTGCTGGAAGGGCGGGACTTTTCGCGCATCACCACCACGGCCGCCAAGATCCAGTCCATGGCCATCAGCCAGGTGTCCTTCGGCCTCTCGCGCGAGGCCCGCGCCAAGGTCGAGGGCGAAGCGCAGACCCAGGCCATCGAACAGTTCAAGGCGCGTGCCGCCGAGCTGGCCAAGGGCTTTGGCTTCAGCGGCTACAGCCTGCGCGAGGTGGCCGTCAACAGCAACGAGATCAACCCCGGCCCGCGTCCGCGGATGATGGCGGCCGAGGCCAAGATGGGTTCCATGGCCGCCGATGCACCCATGCCGGTGGAGGCGGGCAAGGCCCAGGTGGTCGTGAATGTGTCCGGCTCGGTGCAGATGCGCTGAGCGGTGCACGGGTGCCCGCTAGGGGCGCGTGGGCCCCGATTTTTAGTCAAAAAGGCCTGCAGTCCAGGTATTGATTGCCCCTGTTGCTATTTAATAAGTAGCAAAAGCCATGGCCCGCGGTTAGGTCGCGGCAAGTCACTTGAACAGGCCTGCGCTGGCCCCGGGCGGCCCGGAACGCTCGCGCGGTGCCCTGAAGCCGGGGCGCTACCCCGCAGTGCGCCGCCTGGCCGCGCGCACTGGGCTTACTGCGCCGCCTGGCCGCGCGCACTGGGCTTACTGCGCCGCCTGGCCGCGCGCACTGGGCTTACTGCGCCGCCCAGCCCCCGTCCATGTTCCAGGCCACGCCGCGGACGTTGTTGCCGGCAGCCGAGCAGAAAAACACGGCCAGCTCGCCCAGCTCGGCGGGTGTGGTGAACTGCATCGACGGTTCTTTTTCGCCCAGCAGCAGCTTCTTGGCATCTTCGTTCGACAGGCCCAGATCGGCCGCCTTGGCATCCACCTGTTTTTGCACCAGCGGCGTGAGCACCCAGCCTGGGCAGATAGCGTTGCAGGTGACGCCCGTGGTGGCGGTTTCCAGCGCCGTCACCTTGGTCAGCCCGACGAGCCCGTGCTTTGCAGCCACATAAGCCGATTTTTGTGCCGAGCCCACCAGGCCGTGGACCGATGCGACGTTGATGATGCGGCCCCAGTTGGCGGCCTTCATGGCGGGCAGGGCCAGGCGCGAGGTGTGGAACGCGCTGGTGAGGTTGATGGCGATCACGGCGTCCCAGCGGTCCACCGGGAAATCCTCGACCATGGCCACATGCTGGATGCCAGCGTTGTTCACCAGGATGTCCACGCGGCCAAACTGCGCCGCGCTGTACTTCATCATGTCCTCGATGTCCGCTGCGCGGCTCATGTCGGCCCCGTGGTAGGCCACCTGGGCGCCCGCGGCCTGACCGGCGGCCAGAACCTCGGCTCGTGGGGCGTCGACATCGCCAAAGCCGTTGAGGATGACGTTGGCCCCCTGGCTTGCGAGTGATTTCGCGATCCCGAGGCCAATGCCGCTGGTGGATCCGGTGACGAGGGCAGTTTTGCCTTTCAGCATGAGAGTTTCTCCGAATGAATTAGGATGCGTCGCAGAGGAAGGTCGGCTCAAACACACGCTCGGCGGCTTCTCGACAAAGCCCGTGCAGCCACTCGGCGCGGCCAACTCAGCCGGGCCACACCAGGGTTGCGGCCGTTGCCGTCAGCTGCCATTGCCCCGTTGCACGAACTGCCCGGCCTGCAGACCTTCCACCGCATTATCAAGCGCTGCTCCCGGATCTCGCCCCCATGAATGAACCTACGCTGAACTACGTACTGTGCCCCGGTAACGCCGCCGCGCCCGTGTCACCGGGTGGTGCGCCTGCACCTGAGGGCCTGCACCGCATGGCCTACTGGGAGTGGAACGCCACCGGCAACCCGGCCCACCCGCATGTGGTGGTCTGCGTGCATGGCCTGTCACGCCAGGGGCGAGATTTCGATACCCTGGCGCGGGCGCTGAGCACACGCGTGCGGGTGATCTGCCCCGATGTGGTGGGCAGGGGCCAGAGCGACTGGCTCGCCGACCCCATGGGCTATCAGATTCCGCAATATGCGGCTGACATGCTCGCGTTGCTGGCGCAGTTGCACCACGCCACGCCCTTGCAGACCCTTGACTGGGTGGGCACCAGCATGGGCGGGCTGATTGGCATGGCGGTGGCCGGGCAGGCGGGTCTTCCATTGCCCGTGCCGGTACGCCGCCTGGTGCTCAACGATGTGGGCCCGGTCATCCAGTGGGAGGCGTTGCAGCGCATTGGCCTGTACCTGGGCCAGCCGGTGCAGTTTGCATCGCTGCAGCAGGCGGCAGATGCCATGTGGGCCATCTCCACCAGCTTTGGTCCGCACACGCCGCAGCAGTGGCTGGAACTGTCGCGCGCCATGGTGCGCGAGCTGCCAGCGGGCGGCGGGTTCAGTCTGCATTACGACCCTGCCATCGCAGTTCCTTTCCGGGGGCTCACGCAGGACGCTGCCGCGGCCGGCGAGGCCACGCTGTGGCAGCTGTATGACCATATCGCCGCGCGCACGCTGCTGCTGCGCGGCGCGCAGTCCGATCTGCTTTCGCGACAGACCGCACAGGCCATGTCAGCCCGCGGGCCGAATGCCACGCTGGTCGAGTTTGAAGGTGTGGGTCACGCCCCCACGCTGGTGGCCGATGACCAGGTACAGGCGGTGGCTGGTTTTCTGCTGGCCGAGGAAGGTGTTGCTGCCGCATGAAGACGAATCCTCCCGCACAGGCAACGCTTTTGGCCGCTGGCGACGCGGTTCCGCAACTCATCGCGGCCACGTCGCAGTCCCTGCCCGAGCAGGTCAATGCCCTGGCGCGTGCACGTGCCTTTGCCGAGCCGCTGCTGGTGGGCGAGATGCTGGATTCGGGCGAGAACACGCTGGCGCATGCCGATGCGGTGGCCGCCATCCTGCGGGGCATCGGCGGGTCTGAAGCCATGCAGGCGGCCAGCTACCTGGTGCATGCCTGCGTGCACCTGAACAAGCCCGAAGAAGTCATCGCCAAGGCCTTTGGTGAAAACTTTGCCGCGCTGGCGGTCGAGACGACCAAGCTGATGCGCGTGCAGCGCCAGGCGCGCGGTGCCCAGCAGGTGGACGATGCCGCGTTGCAGACCGAAAACGTGCGCAAGATGCTGCTGGCGTTCTCGCGCGACCTGCGCGTGGTGATGCTGCGGCTGGCGTCCCGCCTGCAGACCCTGCGCTTTCATGCGGCCAGCAAGCGCCCGGTGTCGCCCCACCTGGCGCGCGAGTCACTGCAGGTGTTTGCGCCGCTGGCCAACCGCCTGGGCATCTGGCAGATGAAGTGGGAGCTGGAAGACCTGTCGTTCCGCTTCCTGGAGCCCGACACCTACAAGGAGGTGGCCCGCCTGCTGGACGAAAAGCGCGGTGAGCGCGAGGTCTACATGGAGCAGCTGCGCGGGCGGCTGGAGAGCGAACTGCGCGGGCGCAGCATCAGTGCCACCGTGCAGGGCCGGCCCAAGCACATCTACAGCATCGTGAAAAAGATGCGTGGCAAGTCGCTCAATTTCGACCAGGTGTTTGACATCCGCGCGCTGCGCGTGGTCGTACCTTCGGTGAAGGACTGCTACGCCGCCCTGAGCTGGGTGCACGAGCAGTTCCAGCCCATCGTTGAGGAGTTTGACGACTACATCGCCAAACCCAAGCCCAACGGATACCAGTCGCTGCACACCATCGTGCGCGACGACCAGGGCAAGGCCATCGAGATCCAGATCCGCACACAGGCCATGCACGAGCATGCCGAACACGGCGTGGCAGCGCACTGGGCCTACAAGGAGGCCGGCAGCAAGGGCTATGCGGGCGTGTCCGCCACGGGTGAATACGACGCCAAGATTGCCGTGCTGCGCCAGCTGCTGGCGTGGGAGCGCGATCTTTCCGGCGCCGTGCCCAACGGCGGCCTGTTCGAAGACCGCATCTACGTGCTGACGCCCGACGCCGCCGTGGTGGAGCTGCCGCAGGGGGCGACGCCGGTCGACTTTGCCTACTCCGTGCATACCAGCCTGGGGCACCGGTGCCGCGGCGCCAAGGTGGACGGCGCCATGGTCCCGCTCAACACGGCTTTGCAAAACGGCCAGACGGTGGAGATCAGCACGGTCAAGGAAGGGCGGCCCTCGCGCGACTGGCTCAACGCCGAGCTGGGCTACCTCACCAGCAACCGTGCCAAGGCCAAGGTGCGCGCCTGGTTCAACGCCCAGGCCACGCACGAGACAGTGGCGCGGGGGCGCGAAGCGGTCGAAAAGCTGCTCCAGCGCGAGGGCAAGACCGCCATCAAGCTCGACGACCTGGCGGTGCAACTGGGCTTCAAGTCGGCCGATGGCCTGTTTGAAGTGGTGGGCAAGGACGAGTTTTCGCTCCGCAACATCGAGACGGTGCTGCGCCCGCCGGAGCCCGTCATGCAGCCCGACGACTACCTGCTGCTCAAGAAGACGCGCACCAACGCTAGCGGGCCAAAGGGCGGCGTGCTGGTGGTGGGCATCGACTCGTTGATGACGCAGCTGGCCAAGTGCTGCAAGCCCGCGCCGCCCGATGACATCCGCGGCTTCATCACCCGCGGCAAGGGCGTCAGCGTGCACCGCTCCGACTGCAGCAATTTCCGCGAGATGGCTGCCCGAAGCATCGAACGCGTGATCGACGTCGAATGGGGGGCTCCCAAGCGCGCCGCCACGACAGCCGTCTACCCCGTGGACGTGGCCGTGGAGGCGGCCGACCGGCAGGGCCTGCTGCGCGACATCTCGGAAGTGTTTGCGCGCGAGAAGACCAACGTCATCGGCGTGCAGACGCAGTCCGTCAAGGGCACCGCGTGGATGACCTTCACCGTCGAAGTCGCAGACTCGGGGCGGCTGAACAAGGTGTTGTCGATCGTGGCAGGCGTGCAGGGGGTGCGATCGGCCCGCCGCCGCTGACAACGCTGCGAGTCGCACAGGCCAGGCATCTGCGTGGGCATGAGATTGCGATCGACTTTCTGGCAGGCGCCATTTTTATGGCTATAATCGTGGTCTAAACAACGACAGGCGCGTAGCTCAGCTGGTTAGAGCACCACCTTGACATGGTGGGGGTCGTTGGTTCGAGTCCAATCGCGCCTACCAAGTTTCTCCGCTGAAGGAAACCAGCCTTCAGTATCCCGGGGAACTTGCAGGGAACTTCACAGGTTCCGATCCAGATCAAGCCGCCAACTTTAGGCGGCTTTTTCGTTTCCGGGCCGCCTTGCAGCCGGACTTGGGCGCACGGTATGCGAAAAATGGCGGGTTCTGAGTCTGCCGGATGGGTGCTTGTCTGACATGGGCAGGCCCGCGCAGGCGCTAACTTCATGGGTCCAGCTTGCAAGGGGATACACCATGGAAACACCCGCCAAGGCACCAGCTTCGCGCCCGGCCTTCCTCGACACCGATCCGGAGCTCGGCATGTATGACATCCGCGTTTTCTGGCTTGCAGCAGCCGTCTCCGTGCTGGCAGTGGCGGTGCTGGCTTATTTCAAGATGGGCTACTGACCCCAATGACCCGCGCTGTGCTGCTGCGCGAGGCCATTTGCAATCGTTCGGGAGTCCGGCCTTCGGCCATCGTCGAGGGGTGACGAGCGCCCAGACCGTAGCCCCGCCGTTCGGCCAGTCCGGCGCGAAAACAGACAAACGCCCTGCGCCATGCTTCACCGCACCCAGCGCCTCTGCGGCCGTGGCGTCACGGTGATTTCCACGCCCTTGTGCACTGCCGGCCTGCCGGTGGCAGGGTCCGTGTCCACCAGTTCTTCCAGTGAGATACCTTGGACGTCCGAGCCTGTCCGGCCTTCGAGTTCGGCCAGGACGTTGCCGATGCGCCGCTCGGCTTCGTTGACTTCGGCGGATTTGGGAGTGGGCATGAGAAGGGTGCCTTCGAATCGAAAGCCCATTGTCGAAACCCGGAGGCGCAAGCTGTGTCAGCCAACGTCGCCAATGGGGTTCGTTCGCGGCCGCCCGGCAGCCGGCTCCCGGTGACCTAGGGTTATCCTTTCCCGGTGTGGCGGTGTGGGCCTCCTAGAATCTGCTGCACTGCAATAGATGGGGCCATGTTCCCCGGGAGTTTCGTTGTGTCCGACAAGCAAAGCACCGCTGGCGCAAAGCCAGCACAGCGTGTGATCAAGAAGTACCCCAACCGCCGCCTCTACGACACGGACACCTCGACCTACATCACGCTGGCTGAAGTGCGCCAGCTGGTCATGGACCACCAGGTGGTGGTCGTGCGTGATGCCAAGACCGGCGAAGACCTCACGCGCAGCATCCTGCTGCAGATCATTCTGGAAGAGGAGGCTGGCGGCGCCCCGATGTTCACCGAGGCCGTTCTGGCCAACATCATCCGGTTCTATGGCCACGCCATGCAGAGCTTCATGGGTGCGTACCTTGAAAAGAACGTGCAGGCCTTCACCGACATCCAGACCAAGCTGGCTGAACAGTCGCAAAGCGTGACGCCCGAGATGTGGGCGCAGTTCATGAACCTGCAGTCGCCCATGCTCAAGGGCATGATGGGCAACTACGTAGAGCAGTCGCAGTCGGTGCTGACGCAGATGCAGGAGCAGATGCAAAAGCAGACCGAGCAAATGCTGGGCGCCTTTGGGTTGAAGCGATAGACGCAGGGGCCGCCCGCCGTGCCTTTGGCGTTTCCGGCGGGGCTGGGTGGGACCAGTTTCCAGGGCTTGCGCGTCATAAACCTTGCGGTGAACCGGTAAGGCCACTCCGCCAAAGCCGGAACTGGGACAATACGGGGATATGAGCGAAGCACTTGCCCCCACCAAAACACCCAAAGTCGGATTTGTCAGCCTGGGCTGCCCCAAGGCCCTGACCGATTCCGAACTGATCCTCACGCAGCTGAGCGCCGAGGGATACGAGACGTCCAAGACCTTCGAAGGCGCGGATCTGGTCATCGTCAACACCTGCGGCTTCATCGATGACGCCGTCAAGGAAAGCCTGGACACCATTGGCGAGGCGCTGGCCGAAAACGGCAAGGTGATCGTCACCGGCTGCCTGGGTGCACGCACAGGCGACGACGGCAGCAACATGGTGCGCAAGATGCACCCCAGCGTGCTGGCCGTCACGGGGCCCCACGCCACGCAGGAAGTGATGGACGCCGTTCACCTGAACCTGCCCAAGCCGCATGACCCCTTCATCGACCTGGTGCCCGGCAGCTTCGGCGTGGCGGGCATCAAGCTCACGCCCAAGCACTACGCGTACCTGAAGATCAGCGAAGGCTGCAACCACCGCTGCACGTTCTGCATCATCCCGTCGATGCGCGGCGACCTGGTTTCGCGCCCCGTGGGCGACGTACTGAGCGAGGCCAAAGCCCTGTTTGAAGGCGGCGTGAAGGAACTGCTGGTCATCAGTCAGGACACCTCGGCCTACGGCGTCGACGTGAAGTACCGCACGGGCTTCTGGGACGGCAAGCCCGTCAAGACGCGCATGCTGGAACTGGTGCAGACGCTGGGTGAGATTGCCGAGCCCTACGGCGCCTGGGTGCGCCTGCATTACGTGTACCCGTACCCCAGCGTGGACGAGGTCATCCCCCTCATGGCGACGGGCCGCGTGCTGCCGTACCTGGATGTGCCTTTCCAGCACAGCCACCCCGATGTGCTCAAGCGCATGAAGCGCCCCGCCAGCGGCGAGCGCAACCTGGAGCGCATCCAGCGCTGGCGCGAAGCCTGCCCTGAGATCGTGATCCGAAGCACTTTCATTGCGGGCTTTCCGGGCGAGACTGAAGAAGAATTCCAGCACCTGCTGGACTTTGTGCGCGAAGCGCAGATCGACCGGGCGGGCTGCTTTGCCTACAGTGATGTGACCGGTGCAGCGGCCAACGAACTGCCCGGCATGTTGCCGATGGAAGTGCGCGAAGAGCGCCGAGCCCGCTTCATGGCGGTGGCCGAGGAAGTGTCGATTGCCAAGCTGCAGCGCCGCGTGGGCGCCACAATGCAGGTGCTGGTGGATCATGCGCCGGCCATGGGCCGCAAGGGCGGCGTGGGCCGCACGTATGCCGATGCGCCCGAGATCGACGGCACCGTGCAGCTGCTGCCGCCCGAGAAGATCAGCAAGACCATGAAGGTCGGCGAATTCACGCGGGCGCGCATTGTGGGTGTGCAGGGGCACGACCTGATTGCGCAGCCGATCTGAAGATCTCCTGATGCTATTTAAACGATAGCATCCGGTGCTTGATTCTTCTGGACTTGCGCCCGAAACCATCAAAAAAGGCTTCCCGAGGGAAGCCTTTTTTGTGGGTGCGCCCGCTGGAGGGTGCGGGCGCTGCCTGCCGGTTTACACGCGCTTGCGGTATTCGCCGGTGCGGGTGTCGATTTCGATCTTGTCGCCCTGGCTCACGAACAGGGGCACGGGCACTTCAAAGCCGGTGGCGATCTTGGCGGGCTTGAGGACCTTGCCGGAGGTGTCGCCCTTGACGGCGGGTTCCGTCCAGGTGATTTCGCGCTCGACGCTGGTGGGCAGTTCGACCGAGATGGCCTTGCCGTCATAGAACACCACTTCAACGGTCATGCCGTCTTCCAGGTAGTTCAGCGAGTCGCCCATGTTTTCGGCTTCCACTTCGTACTGGTTGTACTCGGTGTCCATGCACACGTACATCGGGTCGGCAAAGTAGGAGTAGGTGCACTCCTTCTTGTCCAGGATCACGTTGTCGATCTTGTCGTCGGCCTTGAACACGACTTCGGTGCCGAAGTTGCCGATCAGGCTCTTGAGCTTCATGCGCACGGTGGCTGCACCGCGGCCGCCGCGGGCGTATTCGGTCTTCAGGACCACCATGGGGTCCTTGCCGTGCATGATGACGTTGCCGGCGCGGATTTCTTGAGCGATTTTCATAGCAGGTTGCTTGGGTTGGGGCCGCTCAACGCGCGGGCCGGAGTGCTTCTGGGGCTCAGAAAGCGCGCCGTGCCAATGCATGTTCTGCGGCAAAAGTGCGCAAGGCTGGGCACGGGTGTGCAGCGCCTGTTTTGCGCAAAGCCTCGGATTTTACCGTTTTTCGGCCACAAACCCCAGGATTTGCGTGGTGAGGTTGTCCTGCGTCAGCAGCCGTTGCCGTGCCGCGCGCACGCACACCGTCCACTCGGCCAGCGTGTCTGCGTCGGGCAGCACCAGCGGCCGCTCGTCCAGGCCGTTCCAGGTGTCATGGAACTGGCGCAGGCTTGGCGGTGCCTGCAGCCAGTCCAGAAACGCATGCAGCTTGGCATGGTGGGCGTTGTCGTGCTGCGGGTAGATGTGCCAGACCAGCGCCTGGCCTGCCCAGAGGGCGCGTACCAGCGAGTCCTCGCCGCGCACGGCGTTGAAATCGGATGCCCACAGCAGTTCATCAAATGCCGTCTGCCGGCAGGGCGCCAGGTATGAAATGGATAGCTGCCCATGCTGGTATTGACGGGGCTTGACGCCAGTTTCATCGGAATTCTGGCCCAGCACGGACTGGACGGCCGTTCGCGCACGCCCAGGCGTCACCATGAGACGGGTGTGCATAGGGCGCACCTGGAGTTGCTGCAGCAGGCCGGGCAGGGCGGCGGGCTCGTAGCAGAACAGCGACATCCAGCATGCGGGTGGTGCGACCTGGGCGCCGTGCTCTGCATCATGAAGGTGGCGGATGCGCCAGGCCTGCGCATCAAACGCCGCCCGCCGCTGCATCAGGCCGGGTTCGCGCAGCAGCCCGCCCGTGTTGCGCGTGAAGCCGGGGTAGAAGAACCAGCGTGTCCAGCCGGCAGCGGGGCCTGACATCACCGGGGAGGGCAGGCCGTGGTTGCGCTCCACGTAACTTTCTGCCGACAGGTATTCCAGATTGATCCAGACGGGCCGAACGCCGGTGGCCTGGGCCCTGGCCGCCGCGTAGGCAATGAAATCTGCACGGATCTCGCAGCCAAAAGCCTCGACGATCACGTCGGGAGCTGGCTCATCGGCCAGGGGCAGGGTGCCATTCCATGGGCGTACCTGCACGTCCAGGCAGCCATCGGGCGCCATCCAGGCAAGGGCCGAGGCGTCGTCCACCCACAGGCGCACCCGTTGCCCGCGCGCTGCCAGATCAGCGGCAAAGCGCCAGCACACCCCGATGTCGCCGAAGTTGTCGATGACCTGGCAGAACACGTCCCATTGCAGGGGCATGTCGGGCACAACGGTCGGTTCGGTTTCGTTCATGGCTGGCGGAGCGACTGGGGAGCGGGCCGCTGGGGTGGAGCACTGGTAGGGGCGCCTGCGGTCAGGCTGGCGGGTGCGCGCAGGTGGTCTGCCAGCAGGCGCGCTACGCTCGAAAGCGCTTCCCCGGATCGCACGCACAGCGCCAGCTGGCGATGTGCCCAGGTTTCCCGCAGCGTCACGGTGCGGACCCCCAATGTGCCCAGGTACAGCCTGGCGCTGCCTCGCGGCATGACGCCGATGCCCAGGCCAGCGTCCACCATGAGGCACAGGGCGTCGTAGCTGGTGACCTGCATGCGCAGGCGCAGCGGCAGACCGGCCTCTGCGGCCGCCCGAGTGAGCTGACTGTTGATGGCGCTGTTGGGGTGTGCGCCCACAAAATCAAAAGGCAGGGCCTCTGCCAGGCGTATGGCCTTGCGCCGGGCCAACGGATGGCCAGCGGGTACCACCAGCACCAGCTCATCGCTGCGGTAGGGCAGCAGCGTGACCCGTTCGCCATACTGCCCCTGGTTGAGGATGCCGATGTCGGCGGCGTTTTCGGCCACCGACGCTGCAATGGCCGTGCTGACCTGCTCCTGCAACTGCACCTGCACCTTGGGGTGCAGCGCCATGAAGCTTTGAAGCTGCGCGGGCAGGAACTGCGTGATGGCAGAGATGTTGGCGACCACACGCACATGGCCGCGCACACCTGTGCCGTATTCGTGCATTTGCGATGCGATGCCATCCAGGTCGTTGAGCACGCCGCGTGCCATGTTGAGCAGCGCAAAGGCCGCGGCGGTGGGCTCGGTGCCTTTGTTGCTGCGCTTGAAGAGTTCCACGCGCAGTGCGTCTTCGAGGTCCGCCAGGCGGCGGCTGACGGCCGATGCCGCCATGTGCTGGCGCGCCGCAGCTGCTGCAATGGTGGATTCCTCCATCACGGCCACAAAGAGGCGCAAGGAGACAGGATCGAGTTTCATGGGGTGCTGATCGTACCCCTGCCATGCCGGTTTGCGATGGCAGCTTCGCGCTTGAGCGGTTTACCGGTGTACAGGGGCTGCGCATGATCGCGGCACAGCGGCTCCATGCGGAGCCGCAGGAGACCGTATTTCCATGGATTCCATTGCATCCCCCGCCGCACTGCAAGGCGTGCGCGTCATCGAAATGGGCCAGCTGATTGCCGGGCCGTTCTGCGGCAAGACGCTGGGCGAGTTTGGCGCCGAAGTGATCAAGATCGAAGCCCCCGAGACTGGCGACCCGCTGCGCAACTGGCGCCTGATCAAGGAGGGCACATCGGTGTGGTGGCAGGTGCAGTCGCGTAACAAGCGCTCGGTGGCGCTGGACCTGCGGCAAAAGGAAGGCCAGGACATTGCCCGCCGCCTGATTGCTGAAGCCGATGTGCTGGTCGAGAACTTCCGCCCTGGCACGCTCGAAGGCTGGGGCATGTCGCCCGATGAGCTGCATGCGCTCAACCCCGGGCTCGTCATGCTGCGCATCTCAGGCTACGGCCAGACGGGTCCGTACCGCGACCTGCCGGGCTTTGGCGCCATCGGCGAGGCCATGGGCGGGCTGCGTCAACTGACGGGCGAGCCCGGCCGCGTGCCGGTGCGCGTGGGCGTGTCGATTGGCGACACGCTGGCGGCGCTGCACGGCACCATCGGCGTGCTCACGGCGCTGTACCACCGCAAGGTCAACGGCGGCAAGGGCCAGGTGATCGACGTGGCGCTGCACGAGGCAGTGTTCAACGTGATGGAAAGCCTGATCCCCGAATACAGCGCTTTCGGTGCGGTGCGAGAGGCTGCGGGCAGCGCGCTGCCGGGCATTGCGCCGAGCAACGCCTACCCGTGCACCGATGGCTGGGTGCTGGTGGCGGGCAACGGCGACAGCATTTTCAAGCGGCTGATGGAAGCGATCGGCCGGTCCGATCTGGCAGCAGCCCCGGACCTTGCCAGCAATACCGGCCGCGTGGCGCGGGTGGAAGAGATCGACGCCGCCATTGGCGCCTGGAGCGCCCAGCGCACGGTGCAGCAAGTGCTGGAGGTGCTGGGCGCCGCGCGCGTACCCGCCGGCAAGGTCTACACCGCCCGGGACATTGCCGAAGACCCGCACTACCGCGCCCGCGACATGCTGCTCACGCAACAAACGCGCGACGGCTACAGCGTGGAGGTGCCCGGCATCGTACCCAAGCTCTCGGCCACGCCTGGCACCATCCGCAGCAGCGCGCCGCACCTGGGCGACGACACCGATGCGGTGCTGGCCGAGGCGGGTTTGACGGCAGGGCAGATTGCGCTTCTGCGCAGCAAGGGGGTGATCCAGTGAGCGCACCCGACATGCCGATATGGCAGGGCGCCGGGCGCCGCATCCACATGCAGGAAGTCGGCCTGCGTGACGGCCTGCAGATGGAAAAGGCGTTTGTGCCCACGGCCGACAAGATTGCGCTGTGCAATGCGCTCTCCGATGCGGGTCTGTCCAAGATCGAGGTGACTTCGTTCACATCGCCCACCGCCATCCCGGCGCTGCGCGACGCCGAGATCGTGTTGCGCGAAATCACGCGCCGCCCTGGCACCCTCTACACCGCGCTGGTGCCCAACCTGCGCGGGGCCGAACGCGCCATCGAGTCGCGCACGGATGAGCTCAACCTGGTGATGTCGGTGAGCGCCACACACAACCTGGCCAACCTGCGCATGACACGGGAACAGTCGTTTGCCGTGCTGGCCCAGGTGGCGGCGCTGGCGCAGGGCGCGGGTGTGGCGGTCAACGTATCACTGTCGTGTGTGTTTGGCTGCCCTTTTGAGGGCGATGTGCCCGATGCCGATGTCTTGGGCTGGGTACAGCGTTTTGCGGACCTGGGCGTGAGTGGCATCACGTTGTGTGACACCACGGGCATGGCCTACCCGACGCAGGTGCGCCAGGTCACCACAGCGGCCCGTGCGCGCTGGCCTGGCGTGGAGTTCACCCTGCATTTCCACAACACGCGCGGCATGGGGCTGGCCAATGTGCTGGCCGGCATCGATGCGGGCGCAAGCCGGTTCGACACATCGCTGGGCGGCCTGGGCGGCTGCCCTTTTGCGCCCGGCGCCAGCGGCAATGTGTGCAGCGAAGAAGTGGTGCACGCGCTGGCGCTGATGGGCTATGACACCGGCGTGGATCTGGCGCAGCTGATCGCTGCCGCACAGCGGCTGCCCGCGCTCATCGGCCACGACGTTTCTAGCCAGATCGCCAAGGCGGGCCCGCGCCTGGCGCTGCACCCGGTGCCTGCCGGTTTCGACGCCATCCGCGAGCGCGCGCTGGCACGCTGACCACCCATTCCAACGACAACACCCCAGGAGACAAAGACCATGACCCACCACTCCAGACTCTCGCGCCGCGTGTTCGCGGCTGCCGTGCTGTGTACGGCCGCACTGTCGGCAATCGCACAGGACAAGTACCCGTCCAAGCCCATCACGCTGGTGGTACCCCAGGCCGCAGGCGGTGCCAATGACGCCATTGCCCGCGTGCTTGCGCAGAAGCTCGGAGAGCAGCTCGGCCAGACCGTCATTGTCGAAAACCGCCCGGGTGCGGGCGGCACGCTCGCCACCGGCACCACGGCCCGCGCGCGCAATGACGGCTACACGCTGCTGCTGACCGCCGACAGCGCCCATGTGATCGGCCCGGCGCTGTACAAGAACCCCGGCTTCGACCCGGTGAAGGACTTCGCGCCGGTGGCGCCCGTCGCCACGGCAGGCTATGTGCTGGTGGCGCATCCGTCCTTCCCGGGCAACAACGTGGCGGAACTGGTGGCGCTGGCCAAGGCCAGCCCCGGCAAGTATTCGATTGCCTCGGCCGGCAATGGCACGCTGAACCACCTGATCGGCGAGATGCTGCAGAAAGCCGCCGGCATCCAGCTGCAGCACATCCCCTACAAGGGCTCGGCCGCAGCGGCCACCGATGTGGTGGGCGGGCAGGTGCCGCTGTCGGTGCAGAGCCTGCCGTCCGCCATTGCGTTCATCAAGGCGGGCAAGCTCAAGGTGCTGGGCGTGGTCAATGAACAGCGCGTGGCGGCACTGCCGGATGCGCCGACCATTGGCGAGACCTTGAAGGGCTTTGGCCAGGCGCCGTGGTACGCGCTGTTTGCACCCGCAGGCACGCCCGCGCCCATCGTGGCCCAGCTGCAGGCCGAGGTGGCCCGCGCGCTGGAGCACAAGGACGTGGTGGACAAGCTGGCCACCGTGGGCTGCGAGCCCTTCAAGGGCACGGCCGCGCAGCTGGCGGCCCTGGTGCAGGCCGACTTGCCCAAGTGGAGCCGCGTGGTGAAGGAGACCGGCGCGACGGTGGACTGACCGGTGCCCCGTGCACCCCACGGAAGACATTTTTTCTACACAACCAACACCAAGCGGAGACAACCCATGACCTTGCAACGCAAACACTTCACCATCCTCGCCCTTGCTGTGCTGGGTGCCACGGCTTTCAGTGGCGCCCTGGCGCAGTCCGGCTACCCTGTCAAACCCGTCACCATGGTGGTCCCTACTGCCGCCGGTGGCACCACCGACCTGTCTGCCCGCATGCTGGCGCAGGCGCTGGGCCCCGTGCTGGGCCAGACGGTGGTGGTGGACAACAAGGGCGGCGGTAATGGCAACATTGCCGCCGCGGCCGTCAAGCGCGCCGAGGCCGATGGCTACACGCTGCTGATGCAGTACTCGGGCTACCACGTCATCTCGCCCCACATCACCAAGCAAAAGCAGTGGGAGCAGGGCGACTTCCAGCCCGTGGCCAACGTCATTTCCGCCCCGCAGATCATCGTGGTGCGTGCCGACCTGCCCGTGAAGACGCTGCCGGACCTGATCACCTATGCCAGGGCCAACCCCGGCAAGCTCAACTACGCGTCGTCGGGCAACGGCTCGCTGCAGCATGTGACCGGTGCCATGCTGGAGCAGCAGGGCGCCATCAAGATGGTGCATGTGCCCTACAAGGGCACGGGCCCCGCGCTGCAAGACCTGCTGGGCGGCCAGGTGGACCTGACTTTTGGGACGGCGCCACCCTTCATGCCGCACATTGCCAGTGGCAAGCTGCGCGTGCTGGCCGTCACCGGCAAGCAGCGCCTGCCCAGCCTGCCCGATGTGCCCACCACGGCCGAGGCGGGCTACCCCCGGGTCGATGCGACCTCGTGGGTTGCCGTGTTTGCACCGGCCGCCGTGCCCAGGCCGGTAGTCGACAAACTCACGGCAGACATCCGCGCGGTGGTGCAGAACCCGGCCTTCCAGCAAAAGGCGCAGGAGCAGGGCGCCACAGCCGACTACCAGACGCCTGCGCAACTCGGCGACAAGGTGAAGGCTGACCTGGCCAGCTGGGCCACGGTGGTGAAGACATCGAAAATTGAGGCCGATTGACACGGATGGAGGCGAATTTCAGCGAAAACCGGCTGAGGTCCATTCAATCATTGCCCCTGTTGCTATCAAAGTAATAGTGTCAAGGCGCGGATGTGTGTTGCGGCGCCGCCTGCGGGCGTGCCACGCAGCGGGTAGCGCCTGACCCTGGATGCAGCGCGGCCCTCGCAGGCGGTCCTGCCCTGGCAGGGGCGCACTGCGTACGGCGTACTGCGCCCGCCACCGGGGCCTTTTTGCGCCGCCACAATACGCGCATGTCTGATGTGCATTCCGAAGAACTCCTGGCGCAGGTGGCCGCGCTGCCGCCGCTGCCAGGGGTATACCGCTATTTCGACGCCCAGGGCGGCCTGCTCTATGTGGGCAAGGCCCGGCACCTCAAGCGGCGTGTGTCGAGCTATTTCACCAAGAACCATGGCGGCACCCGCATCGGCCACATGGTCAGCAAGATCGTGCGGCTGGAGACCACGGTGGTGCGCTCGGAGGCCGAGGCGCTGCTGCTCGAAAACAACCTCATCAAGACGCTGAACCCCAAGTTCAACATCCTGTTCAGGGACGACAAGAGCTACCCTTACCTCAAGATCACTGGCACTGCGGGCGCTGCGGGCGATGCGCCGGGTCAGGTGTTTCCGCGCATGGCGTACTACCGCGGCGCGGTGGACAAGAAGCACCGCTACTTCGGGCCATACCCCAGCGCCTGGGCGGTCAAGGAAACCATCCAGCTGCTGCAAAAGGTTTTTCGCCTGCGCACCTGTGAAGACACGGTGTTTGCGAACCGCACGCGCCCCTGCCTGCTGTACCAGATCAAGCGCTGCACCGGCCCCTGCGCCGACCTGATCTCGCCCGAGGCCTATGCGGCCGATGTGCAGCATGCCGAGGCCCTGCTGCGCGGCGAGACGCAGGAGGTGCTGCGCGCGATGGAGGTGCGCATGATGGCGCACTCTGACCGCCTGGAGTTCGAGCAGGCCGCCGATGTGCGCAACCAGATCCAGGCGCTGTCGCGCGTGCTGCACCAGCAGTCCATCGAGATTGCCGACGACAAGGATGTGGACGTGTTGGCCGTGCGCGTGCAGGGCGGCCGTGCCTGCGTGAACCTGGCCATGGTGCGCGGTGGGCGGCACCTGGGCGACCGGCCTTACTTCCCCGTGCATGTGGAAGATGCCGCCGCCATCTTCGAAGAAGAGGAAGAGCAGGGCGTCACGGTTTCGGTGGCGGCCGATGGAGCCACGGAAGGCGTTGCGGAGGCGGCCGATGGCGGTGCTCAGCGCAGCCCTGCCGCGCCGGTCAAGCCACGGCCCAAGAAGCCGGTGGAGGCGCAGGTGCTCGAAGCCTTCATCGCCCAGCACTACATCGGCGTGCCGGTGCCGCCGGTGCTGGTCACCAGCGAGCCGGTGGACAAGGCCCTGCTGGAGGCGCTGGGCGAGCAGTGCGGTGTGCGGGTGAATGCCGTGCACCAGCCGCGCGAACAGCGTCGCGCCTGGCTCGACATGGCGCAAAAGAACGCCGACCTGCAGCTGGCCCGGCTGCTGGCCGAAGAAGGCTCGCAGCAAGCCCGCACGCGCGCGCTGGCCGAGGCGCTGGACCTGCCCCCCGACGAGCTGGACCTGCTCACCATCGAATGCTTTGACATCTCGCACACCGCAGGCGAGTCCACGCAGGCATCGTGCGTGGTGTTCCACCACCACAAGATGCAGAGCAGCGAATACCGCCGCTACAAGATCGAAGGCATCACTGGCGGCGACGACTATGCCGCCATGCGCCAGGTGCTCACGCGCCGCTACAGCAAGGTGGCCGAGGCCGCGCGCGAGGCCGGTGGCATCGACTTTGCCGCCAACCCCGCGCCGGGCGGCGAGGAGGCCGTCAAGCCCAAGGGCGTGGCGCGGCTCCCCGACCTGGTCCTGATCGACGGCGGCAAGGGCCAGGTCAGCGTGGCGCGCGAGGTGTTCACCGCGCTGGGACTGGACCTCACCCGCATCGTGGGCGTGGAAAAGGGCGAGGGCCGCAAGGTCGGCCTGGAGGAGCTCGTGTTTGCCGATGGCCGCGAGAAGGTGTACCTGGGCAAGGACTCGGCCGCTCTGATGCTGGTGGCGCAGATCCGCGACGAGGCCCACCGTTTTGCCATCACCGGCATGCGTGCCGCGCGCGCCAAGGTGCGGGTGGGCGGCGGGCAGCTGGAAGAAATCGCGGGCGTGGGCCCCAAAAAGCGTGCACGCCTGCTGCAACGCTTTGGCGGGGTGCGCGGCGTGGCGTCGGCCAGCATCGAAGACCTGGCCACGGTCGACGGCATCTCGCGCGAGCTGGCGGAGGAAATCTACCGGGCCTTGCGCTGATCGGAAGCGGTTGTCAGCGCTTGGATCGGCCAGTGGCGCTGTCTTCTGATGCTGCCATCGTGGCGCGCTGTGACACCCCATCCCGATGGCGCGGAGACCCTAGCCCACACATGCGTCGGGCTGCGCAGCTGACGTGACACAATCGCCGCCATGTTCTGGACTATCCCCACTCTGATGACCTGGACGCGCATTGTCGCGATACCCTTGATCGTGGGGGTGTTCTACGCACCCATCGACCCCGCGATGCGCAACCTGATTGCCACCGCCATGTTCATCGTGTTTGCCGCCACCGACTGGCTCGATGGCTACCTGGCGCGCAAGCTCAACCAGACCTCGTCGTTCGGTGCGTTCCTCGACCCCGTGGCCGACAAGTTTCTGGTGTGTGCATCGCTGCTGGTGCTGGTTCACCTGCAGCGCGCCGATGTGTTCGTGGCGCTCATCATCATTGGCCGCGAGATCGCGATATCGGCGCTGCGCGAGTGGATGGCGCAGATCGGCGCGAGCAAGAGCGTGGCCGTGCACATGATCGGCAAGATCAAGACCACGGTGCAGATGGTGGCCATCCCATTCCTGCTGTACGACGGCCACCTGCTGGGCCTCATCGACACGGGCGTGTGGGGCACCTGGCTGATCTGGGCATCGGCCGTGCTCACGGTGTGGTCCATGGTCTATTACCTGCAGAAGGCACTGCCGGAGATCCGCGCACGCGTCAAATAGCGATTTGAAGCCTTTTGGGCTGCAGGTGCTTGCTATATCAGTGCTGGTGGCTATTATTTCAGGAGCAATGTGATGACCAAGCACCGCATCGCCGTAGTGGCCGGCGACGGCATCGGCAAGGAAGTCATGCCCGAGGGCCTGCGCGCCATGGACGCCGCAGCGCGCCGTTTCGGCATCGACCTGCAGTTCGACCATTTCGACTTCTCCAGCTGGGACTACTACGAGAAGCACGGCAAGATGCTGCCCGACAACTGGAAGGACCAGATCGGCGGGCACGAGGCCATCTATTTCGGCGCCGTGGGCTGGCCTGAAAAGATTGCCGACCACGTCTCGTTGTGGGGCTCGCTGCTGCTGTTTCGACGCGAGTTCGATCAGTACGTCAACCTGCGCCCCGCGCGGCTGATGCCCGGCGTGATCGCGCCGGTGGTGCGCCGCGATGGCAGCCCCCGCCTGCCCGGCGAGATCGACATGATGATCGTGCGCGAGAACACCGAAGGCGAGTACTCCAGCATCGGCGGCCGCATGTTTGAAGGCACCCCGCGCGAGATCGTGATGCAGGAGACGGTGATGTCCCGCCACGGCGTGGACCGCGTGCTCAAGTTTGCGTTCGAGCTGGCGCAGTCGCGTCCGAAAAAGCATCTGACGAGCGCCACCAAATCCAACGGCATCGCCATCACCATGCCCTACTGGGACGAGCGCGTGGCCGAGATGGCGAAGTCCTACCCGGATGTGCGCGTGGACAAGTTCCACATCGACATCCTCACGGCGCACTTTGTGCAGCGCCCCGACTTTTTCGACGTGGTGGTGGCCAGCAACCTGTTTGGCGACATCCTGTCGGACCTGGGCCCGGCCTGCACCGGCACCATTGGCATTGCACCCAGCGCCAACCTGAATCCTTCGCGCGCGATGCCTTCGCTGTTCGAGCCCGTGCACGGATCGGCTCCAGACATTGCGGGCAAGGGTGTCGCCAATCCGATTGGCCAGATCTGGTGTGGCGCGATGATGCTGGACTTTCTGGGCTACCGCGAAGCCCACGATGCCGTACTGGCCGCCATCGAGAAAGTGCTCGATCCGCTGAGCGGCGGGCCACGAACTGCTGACCTGGGTGGCAGCGCCCGCACTGAAGACGTGGGGCGTGCCATCGCCAGCGCCATCTGACGGATGCCGCCGCGGGACGCTAGGCCGCGCCGGGCCTGTGCTGTCAATACGGAATGCTGCCCATACAGCGTGTATGAGACATAACGGCCTTGCAAGCCCTGTCGCGCCTTGAAATGCGACTAGAATCCACGCCGAACGCTGTCGTGAAACAGCGTGCTGTATTGACACCCGGAAACTCGATGGCTTTAATCTGATGCAGCAGCCACTGCTGTGTACGCCAGTCATTCCCCCGTCCAGATATCCCCCGCCTGCAAGGCCGGGCGTTTGACGTGTGAAGACCAGATTTTCCCGAGACAATCATCAACTCTTTCCCGAGAGGCTTCTTGTGAACAAAACCGAACTGATCGAGCACATCGCTACCAACGCCGACATCTCCAAGGCTGCTGCCGCGCGTGCCCTGGAATCCACGATCGAGGCCGTCAAGAAGACCCTGAAGAAGGGCGGTACCGTTTCGCTCGTCGGTTTCGGCACCTTTGCCGTGGGCAAGCGCGCTGCGCGCACCGGTCGCAATCCCCGCACCGGCGCCACGATTAAAATCAAAGCTGCTAAAGTTCCGAAGTTCCGTCCTGGCAAGGCTCTCAAAGACGCCTTGAACTGACAAGCAAAGTTTAGGTGGGGTCCTTAGCTCAGTTGGTAGAGCGGCTCCTTTACACGGAGTAGGTCGGCGGTTCGAGACCGTCAGGACCCACCATCACCGGACAAAGGCGAACACATGTTCGCCTTTTGTTTTTTTGTCCTCTGAAAGATCGACCATGTTTGAAGCCATCCGCAAGCACTCCAGGATCGTGATGATCTTATTGTTCTTGCTGATCATTCCTTCGTTTGTGCTGGTGGGCATCGATTCCAACTACTTCACGGAAAAGAGCCCGGTGGTGGCCCGCGTTGACGGGACCGACATCAAGCAGGCCGAGTGGGACAACGCCCATCGCATGGAGAGCGACCGCCTGCGTGCGCAGTCGCCCGGCATGGATCCCCGTCTGCTCGATTCGCCGCAGGCACGGTATGCGACGCTGGAGCGCATGGTCCGCGACCGGGTTCTCGCGGCCGCTGTCAAGGACATGCACCTGGTTACCAGTGATGCACGCCTTGCCCGCAGCCTGCAGGAGATCCCTGCCATCGCTGGCCTGCGCCGTGCAGACGGTACGCTTGACGCCGAGGCTTACCGCGCTCTGGTGGCTGGCCAGGGCCTGACCCCCGAAGGCTTTGAAGCCAATATTCGCCGGGACATCTCGGTCAGCCAGGTGATGGGTAGCGTGATCGGCACGACCTTTGGTACGGACGCCCAGGTCAAGGTGGCGCTGGACCCTCTTTACGAGCGCCGCGACCTCCAGGTCGTGCGCTTCAAGGCCCAGGATTTTGCCGGCAAGGTCACGCCAACGGACGCCGACCTGGAGGCCTACTACAAGGCGAATCCTGCCCAGTTCCAGCAACTGGAGCAGGCAGCCATCGAGTACGTCATGCTGGACCTGGATGCCGTGCGAGCCGGCCTGTCCCTGAATGAAGACGACCTGCGCAGCTACTACAAGGAGAACCTGGAACGCATGGCGGGCAAGGAAGAGCGTCGCGCCAGCCACATCCTGGTGAACGCGTCCAGGGATGCCTCCGCCGCGGATCGCGAAAAGGCCAAAGCCCGTGCGACGGAACTGCTAGAGCAGGTTCGCAAGACGCCTTCGAGCTTTGCCGACGTCGCCAGGAAGTCCTCGGATGACACGGGGTCGGCAGCGACCGGTGGCGATCTGGGTTTCTTTGCACGTGGCGCCATGGTCAAGCCTTTTGAGACTGCGGCCTTCGCGATGAAGAAGGGCGATATCAGCGACGTTGTCGAGACCGATTTCGGCTATCACGTCATCCAGCTCACCGACATCAAGACACCACGGCAACCGACGTTCGAGGAACTGCGGCCCACGCTGGAAGCCGAGCTGAAGCAGCAGCAGGCTCAGCGCAAGTTTGCAGAAGTGGCCGAGGTTTTTTCCAACAGCGTGTACGAGCAGGCTGATAGCCTCAAGCCCGTCGCTGATAAGCTCAAGCTCAAGCTGCAGACCGCAAACGGCGTGACCCGCACCCCGGTGCCCGGAGCGCAGGGCCCCCTGGCCAATGCAAAGTTCATCGAGGCGCTTTTTTCGGCCGACTCGCTGGACAACAAGCGCAACACCGAGGCTGTTGAAGTCGGCCCCAGCCAACTGGTGGCGGGTCGGGTGGTGACTTACACACCCGCCAAGACCCTGCCGCTGGAAGAAGTGCGCACCCGCGTGCGCAGCCTTTACGTGGCCGAAAAATCAGCAGAGATGGCGCGCAAGGAAGGCGAGTCGAAGCTGGCTGCATGGAAGGCAGCACCAGCCAGTGCGACCGGTCTGGGTCCAACGCTGGAAGTCTCGCGTGAGCAACCGCAGAATCAGCCCCGTCCGCTGATTGATGCTGCCTTGCGCAGCCCCACGGACGTGTTGCCCGCCTGGGTTGGCGTGGATCTCGGCAGCGAAGGCTATGCGGTGGTGAAGGTCAACCGCGTGATCCCCCGCCAGGCTCCCGATGCCCAGCGTGCCGTTCAGGAGCGGCAACAGTACGTGCAGTGGCTCACCACAGTGGAGGGCCTCGCCTACTATGAGCTCCTCAAGCAACGGTTCAAGGTGCAGATCAAGGCGCCTCGTCCCGATGCGGTGGCGCAAGCTGCGACAGAAAAGTGAGCAGTTTTCTTCCGGGGTGAAAAACCCGGGCTATAATACAAAGCTACGGTGGCTGTAGCTCAGTTGGTAGAGTCCAGGATTGTGATTCCTGTTGTCGTGGGTTCGAGCCCCATCAGCCACCCCAGATAACAAAGCGCCCCATTCATGGGGCGCTTTTGTTTTTGGCCAAGATTTTGAAGCATCGATGATTTTCGGCGCCTGCGCAGAGTCGCAGGGTCACTACGCAGCCGGATGTGTCGTACCGGCCCGCGAGCATCCAGGTCAGACATCGGCGACCGCTCGCTGCCAGCGGTTCAACCGCCCGAAGTGCTTGTCGCGGTGCCTCCAACCCGCACGGTTTTGCTTACCCGCTGCGCCCAGCCAGCGGCGTCTCTCGCCCGAATACCCATGATGCAGGCACAACGCCGGAGCACCCAGCGGGCAAGCCCGTCCGGGCGAACGCTGCGCGTTCCTGCGCAGTTTCTGATTTGAGCGCCATGCGCGCAAGAGCGGCGCTGCCGGTGCGACGACGGTGGCTATGGATGTGTGTGGCCTGCCCGGAGGGACTCGAACCCCCGACCTATAGCTTAGAAGGCTATTGCTCTATCCAGTTGAGCTACGGGCAGGCAGAAAAAAGAGGTGCGGCCGCGAAGACCTGCTGAGGCCGGTACGCATATTGCGGCAGGCTGCGGATCATACCTTGACTCCCGGGCCCTGAAGGGTGCGACACGGCTGGAAAACAGGGCCCGCTGGGCTCTGCGGTTATAAAGACTTTGCGTGCAGTCCGGCCCGCGTTTTGCTTCGCACTGATCCATGCCCCACAACGTTTCACTCATCGAAACCATTGCTGCAGCGCTGGGCCTTGCCCTTGTGTTCGGCTTTGTGGCGGTGCGCATGCGTTTGCCGGCGCTGGTGGGTTACCTCCTGGCCGGTGTTCTGCTCGGGCCCTTCACCCCAGGGTTTGTGGCTGATGCGGCCATGGCAAGCCAGCTGGCCGAGATCGGTGTGATGCTGCTGATGTTCGGGGTGGGCCTGCACTTCTCCTGGGACGACCTGCTGGCGGTACGCAAGATAGCTGTTCCTGGCGCGATTGTGCAGATGGTCGTTGCCACGGGCATGGGCATGGGCGTGGCCTTGTGGTGGGGCTGGGAGCCGGGCGGTGCGCTGGTGTTTGGCCTGGCGCTGTCGGTAGCGAGCACGGTGGTCTTGTTGCGCGCGCTGGAGGCGCTGGGTTTGCTCGACAGCCACACCGGCAAGGTTGCGGTGGGATGGCTGGTAGTGGAAGACTTGGCCATGGTGCTGGTGCTGGTGCTGTTGCCGCCGCTGGCTGTCTGGATGGGCCCTGGTGTTGAGGGGAGCAGTGCAGCGGACGCTGGTGCCTCAGGTGGTACCGCTGGCGGCGGTGGCACAGCCCTTTGGCAGGCGCTGGGCTGGACCTTGCTGCAGGTAGGCGGCTTTGTAGCGCTGATGATGTTAGTGGGCCGTCGGCTGTTTCCGTGGCTGCTGTGGCAGGTGGCGCGTACCGGGTCGCGTGAGCTGTTCACGCTGTGTGTGGTCTCGGCTGCGGTCGGTATTGCGTTTGGGTCGGCGGCCCTGTTTGGCGTATCGTTTGCACTCGGAGCCTTCTTTGCCGGCATGGTGATGCGTGAGTCCGAGTTCAGCCACCGCGCAGCGCAGGAGTCATTGCCGTTGCGGGATGCCTTCGCGGTACTGTTCTTCGTCTCTGTCGGCATGCTGTTCGATCCCGCCGTGCTGTGGGAGCGACCGCTGCAGGTGCTGGCGGTGGTGGCCATCATCATCGTGGGCAAGACGCTTGCGGCGGCAGCGCTGGTGCTGGCGTTCCGCTACCCGCTTCATACGGCGCTCACGGTGTCGGCCAGCCTGGCGCAGATTGGTGAGTTTTCTTTCATCCTGATGGGACTGGGTGCCTCGCTGGGTCTGCTGCCGCCCGAGGCGGCCAGTCTGGTTCTGGCGGGGGCACTGATTTCGATGGCGCTCAATCCGCTGCTGTTCCGCGCAATTGCACCGCTGCAGAAATGGCTGCTGGCCCGGTCGGCGCTGGCGCGACGGCTGGAACAGCGCGATGACCCACTGGCCGAACTACCCATGAGCACCGATGCACGGTACCTGGCGCGCCAGGTGGTCCTGGTGGGTTATGGCAGGGTGGGGCGCCGCGTGGCCCAGGCACTGTCTGCGAACGATGTTCCCTTTGTGGTGGCCGAACAGAACCGCGAGCTGGTGGAGGCGCTGCGCAAGGCGGGCTTGGCCGCCGTGTTCGGGGATGCCGCTGACCCGGCTGTCCTGATCCAGGCACACATCGCCCGCGCTTCGATGCTGGTGGTGACCACGCCCGCCGGGGTGAATGTGCAGCCCATCATCGCTGCTGCGCAGGCACTGAATCCGCATATCGAGACCGTGGTGCGTGGCCATAGTGCAGACGAGGCCGATCGCATTGCGCAGGCGACAGGCAGTGCTGTGTTCATGGCTGACGAGGCGCTCGCGCAATCGATGTCCCGGCATGTGCTGGAGCGGACCGGTATGCGCCTGGCGGCAGGCTCGGTCCCTGCTTCGGTGCATCACAGGGGCTGAATTGGGATGAATTAGGCCGCAGGTGCATGATTTATCTGGTCAGGATGCTATATTATTTATAGCAAATTTCCAGCCTTTCAAAACGCTTCCGGTGCTGCGCGGTGGGCATGCCGTCCGTCCCGTCGTCATCGGGATGACCGGGGTCAAGGGGATGACGCCCCGGCGTGTCGGCAGGGGCGATGAGCACTCGCTCGACGCCCTGCGCCCGCTGCGCGGCAGCGAGGCCGAAGCCCTGAGTGTGGGCCTTTACCGGGCACGTCAGCCGGTGCCGTCAACGATGACTCAGTCAGTCTCTTCGAACACCAGCGAGGGCGTGGACATGATGCGCGCCGTGTGGTCCAGCTCGGTGATGAGCCGGTTGGCGAAGTAGCTGTTCTGGGTATCGGGTTCCAGCGCAGCAACCGCCAGGTGGGCGCGGGGCTGGTTCAGCGGCACGTAGTAGCTGCCAGGTGGCGCATCGATCGCGCTGCGCATGGGGGTGACCTGAACCCGAACAATGCCTGAACCGCCGGCGATGTTGCCAATGACATCCTGGCGGTCTGCCGTCTCGCGCGATGTTTCGCGGTAGATGTCCGCCAGCAACGAACCCTGCTCGGCAATGCGCAGCACCTGTACGCCCAGCAGTTTCAGGCGCTCCACCGCCCCTGCAGACGAAGCCGACAGCCAGTAACCGCAGGGCCGTGGGCGAACCTTCACCGGGCGCAGGGTCAGCGAGGAATTCCAGTCCACCTTGACGCTGCGGTCTGCGCCCGTCTCGGGGTCCAGAAAATCCAGCTCGCGCTGGGTGCGTGTGGCTTCTGCCTCCACCACGACCTGATCGCGGCAGGCCATGGCGCTTACGTCACGCACCACGAACGAACGCACCTGCTCCAGATTGGCCGCGCGCTCTGCCGTGCTGCGCAGCGCGCTGGTGATAGCCGTCACCTGGGTGTGCACGCGCCGCTGGATGTGCATGCGGCCCAGGCCCACACCGCGTGTCTCGATCAGCAGACTGACCGTGTTCTTGAGACCGTTGACGTTGCGCCCCGTATCCGGTTGCGTGCCGCCCATCGAGATGAGCTTGTCCTGCAGGTTGGTGGACGTGGTGTAGTACCAGTCGCTGGTGAGCCCCTGTGCCTTGAGGGCTGCCACCATGGGCTGGTGGTACCACTCCATAGACGCCTTGGTCAGGAACTCGGGGTAGTTGGCCGTGGTGGCGTACTGCAGCAGCGCGTCGTACCGCTGGATGGCGTTGAACTTCTGCAGATACCGCCCCACGGCCGTGTATTCGTGGGCGTCCACCACCAGGATGGGCTGGTAATCGTTGACCAGCTTGGCCAGAGCGCGTGCCTCGGGCGTGCCCAACAAAAGATGGTCGCGGTTCATGTCGACCCCATTGGCTGTGACGCGTGTACCTGCCGTGGCGCCATCGGGGTTGGCGCGCGGCACCACCACCACGTTGACGCGGTCGAGCAGGGGCTCCAGCAGCCCCTGCGCCAGCTCGCGCGCGATCACCAGCAGTGCTTCGCTGCCCGCGGGTTCGTCGCCATGCTGCTGGCCTATCAGCAGGACAGTGGGACGCCCGCTTTTCGACAGCGCTACAGGATCGGTCGAGGCTGCGCGGGTAGCCACGAGGCCCAGGATGGGTTCACCCCGCTGCGACGTGCCTGCGTTGACCAGCTGGGTGCGTGTGCCCCCGGAAGGCACGGCCTCAGCCAGAGAGCGGAGCCACTGGCCGAGTTCGGCATTCGTGGTGAAGGCGCGGCGGTCACGTCCCAGGCCTGGCGTGTCGTACGAAATCGCTGGGTCGGGGAAGCGGGCCTCCACTGCGGCGTTGTAGGGGGGCGCTGCGATAGGGCCTTCGTCCTGCGCCACCAGGGCCGTGGGAGGCGGCAGCGGGCTGGCTACTGCAACCGGGCGCTCCTGGCCCAGCGGTGCAGGGACTACGGTGCCCCGCTGCACACTCGCCACCGGTGCCGGTGCGGATGGCCGCTGAGCTGTGACTGTGCCCGGCGTGGAGGGCCAGGGCGGCAAAGGCGTGCTGGCGCAAGCGCTGAGCAGCAGCACGGCTGCCAGCGCTGCTGCGGCAGGACGTAGCTTCAGAAGCCGAAAGCGCGTGGCGGATGCGTCTGCCTGGTCGGGCAGCTGCGACAAGCGGGGTGAATGCAGAGTCATGTGGGGTGCCGGTAAAGCGGCGTCTAAGGGCGGCCGTGTTACGGCGATGTTACCTGCGGGGTTTGCCCCGGCGCACGCTGTGTACATCCGGTTGCAAAGCGATCACAGGCGCTTTCGTCAGCACGCAATGGGCTGCGAGCTGCCGCGCGCAGATGCCATGATCAGCGAAGCCCCACGGTCGCAGGCGCACCCGTTGACCTGCTCAGAACGCGTCGAGGTCGCGGCCCTGAATGCGGAAGATACCCGCGCTCCGCGTCTGCACAGCGCGCACCAGGGCGCGCGCCACATCCGCGGCGGGCCGCGCACGGTAGGCGGCGGGGATGACCGGGTCTGCCCATTGGAAGAGCTTCATGGAGAACGACTCGGCCGCGCGTGGCGCCTGCTGCAGTGCCGCGCGTTCGCCCAGCAGCAGAGAAGGCTGCGCAATCACCAGCGTGGTGAACCCCAGCGTCTCCAGGTCGCGCTCGACCTCGCCCTTGACCCGGTTGTAGAAAAAGGCGGAGCTTGCCTTGGCCCCCATGGCCGTGACCACACCGCAGCGCGAGGCCCCTGCGGCGCGCGCCGCCCGTGCTGTTGCCATCACGGCCTCGTAGTCCACGGCGCGGAAAGCGCGCTGGCTGCCGGCTGCGGCCATGGTGGTCCCGAGCGTGATGTACACATCATCGATCGGTGGCAAGGCCGGCATGGCCGAAAAGTCCACTGCATGGGCAAACACCCGCGGATGGACGATGGCGGGCGCACGCCGCCCCAGTGCATGGAGCACATGCACTGCAGACGCAGGCTGGATGGCCCACCGGCGGCCGCTCCCGCCGTGCTGCCGGGCAGGGTGCCCGGTGTCGTTCGCGTCAGCGGCCGAAAGAGCCGCGAGAACCGCCTGGCCCACGAGGCCCGTTGCCCCGGCCACCGCCACCACCCGCGCCTGATCCACCACCATAACCACCACCTCCCGAGTTGCGATAACCGCCACCGCCGCCGCGGCGACCGCCGGCACTCATGCTGTCCACGCTGGTGCGCATCGGGTCTGGCTGTCCGCCTGCGCCGCCCGAGTTGCCCGAGCTGCGGTGACCGGGGCCTGCATGGCCCATGTGGGTGCCCAGGTGGGCATTGGCGCGTGGGGGTTGAGAGTCGTCGTAGCGATTGCCGCCACCGCCGCCCTCGTAGCCACCGCCATTTCCGCCGCCAGAGCGGCCGCGTGCCGGGGGCTGGCCACCGGCGCGTGCGCCGCCGCCCTGGCCACCGCCACCTGCACGACCACCGCGCGGGCCATTGCCGCCACCACCAGCAGCAGCTGCACCGCCGCCAGTACGGCCGCCCCGGCCGCCGCCACCTGCCGGGCGGGGAGCGCGTTCACCGCCTCCGCCGCCACCGCCTGCGCCCTGGCCTGCCTTGTTGGTGCGAATACGGTCCATCATTTCGCTGCGGGCGGCCTTGGCGGCAGCCTGCATCACGTCGCGGCTCGGTGGCTTGCCTGCGCCGCCCCAGATGGTCTGGCGGCCCATGGCAATCGGCTCAGCCTTTTCACCAGCATCGGGGCCGAAGCCTTCAATGACCTGTACCGGGATCTGCTGCTTGGTAAAGCGCTCGATGTCCATCATGAAGCCTTCTTCGTCCATGCAGACGAGGCTCACGGCTTCGCCGGTCGCACCTGCACGTCCGGTGCGGCCGATGCGGTGAACGTAGTCTTCCGAGACGTTCGGGATTTCGTAGTTGACGACATGCGGCAGGTCATCAATGTCGATGCCGCGTGCCGCGATGTCGGTGGCCACCAGCGCACGGATGTCGCCGCTCTTGAAGCCGGCCAGCGCCTGCGTGCGTGCGCTCTGGCTCTTGTTGCCGTGCAGGGCCATGGCCTGCACGCCGTTCTTGGTCAGGAATTCAGCCACGTTGTTGGCGCCGAACTTGGTGCGGGTGAACACCAGTACCTGGCTCCAGTTGTGCTGCTGGATGATGTGCAGCAGCACCTGCTTTTTCTTGCCGCGGCCCACCGGGTGGATGACCTGGGTGATGCGCTGCACCGTCGTGTTGCTGGGTGTGACCTGGATGCTGCGGGGATTCTTGAGCAGCGTGGCGGCCAGTTCACGGATTTCGTCGCTGAACGTGGCCGAGAACAGCAGGCTTTGCTTGTCCTTGGGCACCAGGGTCGTGGATGAAGCCCATGTCGAGCATGCGGTCGGCTTCGTCGAGTACCAGCACCTGCACGGTGGACAGGTCCAGGAAGCCCTGCTGCTGCAGGTCCAGCAGGCGGCCGGGGGTGGCCACCAGGATATCGACGCCGCGCTTGACGCGGTCGATCTGCGGGTTCATGCCCACGCCGCCGAAGACGACGGTGGAGTTGATGTCCAGGTACTTGCCGTACTCGCGCACGGATTCCTCGACCTGGGCGGCGAGTTCACGGGTGGGTGTGAGCACCAGGGCGCGGATGCCCTTGCCGCCGAACTTGTTCTTGGGGGCAGCGCTTTGCGAGAGGCGGTGCAGCAGGGGCAGGGTGAACGCGGCAGTCTTGCCGGTGCCGGTCTGCGCGCCGGCCAGAAGGTCGTGACCCTCCAGAACGGCGGGGATGGCTTGCGCCTGAATGGGGGTCGGGGTTTCGTAACCCGTCTCGTGCACAGCCTTCAGGATGGCAGGCGCCAGGTTCAGTTCGTCAAATGTCATGTGGTTGGATGCGTCCGTCCGGGACGCTGGGTATCGGCCTGTCGTGCAACCTGTCGGGTTGTCGAGCCAGTCATCAGGCTGATGAGGTTCAAGGGTGGGAGCCAGGAAGCGGATGCTGCCTTCGTCCCCAGCGGTGTGCTGATGCGACAGGCAACTGGAGCCCGGCGCAGGTGTATTGTCGCATGGCCCGATAATCGCGGTTTGCACGCAGAATTTCTGCTCCCTTTTGCAGGTTAGATACCCATGGCCCAATACGTTTTTTCGATGAATCGCGTCGGCAAGATCGTGCCCCCCAAGCGGCAGATCCTGAAAGACATCTCCCTGAGCTTCTTCCCGGGCGCCAAGATCGGCGTGCTCGGAACCAACGGTTCGGGCAAGTCCACCCTGCTGAAGATCATGGCGGGCATCGACAAGGAAATCGAAGGCGAAGCCATTCCCATGGCTGGCCTTAACATCGGCTACCTGCCCCAGGAACCGCAGCTTGACCCCACACAAACGGTGCGGGAGAGCGTGGAAGCAGGCATGGGCAAGCTGTTTGCTGCCAAGGCCCGGCTGGAAGAGGTCTACACCGCCTATGGCGCCGAAGACGCTGACTTTGACGCGCTGGCAGCCGAGCAGGCCGAGCTGGAAGCCATCATTGCCACGGCTGGTACCGATTCAGAACACCAGCTGGAAATTGCTGCCGACGCGCTGCGCCTGCCACCGTGGGATGCCAACATCGGCGTGCTCTCGGGTGGTGAAAAGCGCCGCGTGGCGCTGTGCCGCCTGCTGCTCTCCAAGCCCGACATGCTGCTGCTGGACGAGCCG
>LNEG01000153.1 GCA_001464865.1 Burkholderiales bacterium Ga0074133 | reverse complement strand
ACGTGGTGGCCATCACCCACGATCGCTATTTCCTCGATAACGCTGCCGAGTGGATTCTGGAACTGGACCGTGGCTCCGGCATTCCGTACAAGGGCAATTATTCCGACTGGCTGACGCAAAAGGGCGCCCGTCTGGAAGCCGAGCAAAAGGGCGAAGAGGCCCGCGCCAAGGCCCTGAAGAAGGAACTGGAATGGTCGCGCCAGAACCCCAAGGCCCGCCAGGCCAAGAGCAAGGCCCGTCTGGCCCGCTTTGAGGAACTGAGCGACTACGAATACCAAAAGCGCAACGAAACCAACGAAATCTTCATCCCGGTGGCGGACAGTCTGGGC
>LNEG01000152.1 GCA_001464865.1 Burkholderiales bacterium Ga0074133 | reverse complement strand
ATCCACGCTGTTCAAGCTGATTGCGGGCAAGGAAAAGCCGGATGCGGGTGAAGTCGTCATCGGGTCCACCGTCAAGATGGCCTTTGTGGACCAGCACCGTGACGACCTCTCCAACGACAAGACGGTGTGGGAAGACGTGTCTGGTGGACTGGACATCCTGAACGTCGGCAAGTTCCAGATGGCCAGCCGTGCCTACTGCGGGCGGTTCAACTTCAATGGCGGTGACCAGCAAAAGAAGGTGGGCATGCTGTCGGGCGGTGAACGCGGTCGTTTGCACCTGGCCAAGACCCTGATCGCCGGTGGCAACGTGCTCATGCTCGATGAGCCGTCGAACGACCTGGACGTCGAAACCTTGCGCGCCCTGGAGGATGCGCTGCTGGAGTTTGCCGGCACCATGTTGGTAATCAGCCACGATCGCTGGTTCCTTGACCGGATTGCCACGCACATCCTGGCGGCAGAAGGTGACAGCCAGTGGACGTTCTTTGACGGCAATTACCAGGAATACGAAGCCGACAAGAAGAAGCGCCTGGGCGAAGAAGGTGCGAAACCCAAGCGGATGCGTTACAAGGCCCTGAAATAAGGCGTCAGGTCAAGTAGCATTGCATTCAGCCACCTGCCTGTCTGACTGAAATCATGCCCCAGCCTGCGCCTTCATCGCGTGCCGTTTTCCGCGCCTGCGTCGTCAACGCAGTGCGTGGTGGTGAGGCATTGATGCAGCAGTTGGTCAAGGTCACGCAGGGCGCGCTGTCGGGCGAAGAGTCGACGGTCCGTGACATCCGGCAGCGCGACCTCGTCAGCGACAGCCTGCGGTCGCTCAACCGGCACGAGGCGGCGCTGGTCAAGGGCTACCCCATGGCGCTGCTGGAAATTTTCGCCGAGGGCCCCGCGACCGCCAAGGGCCGCGCCCCGGCCGACGATACGGGCATGGACTTCGGCGAACTCTCGCTGATGGACGAAAACGAGATGCAGGCGCAGGTCGAGCTTTCCAAGGCACAGCAGTCGGCCCTGCACGCCACGGATGCGGTGCTCGCCGAACTCAACACACTGGTCAGCTCGGCGCAAGGGCTGCGCAGCGTGCAGCCCGAGCGAAATCCGCTGCGCCCCGAAAGCTACATCCGTGCGTTGCAGAAGGTGGTGGGCGACACTGGCGTGTCTGCCGAAATGCGCCAGCTCTGGATGCAGCACATGCGCGACCTGCTGGGCAGGCTGCTGGTCGATGAATACAAGAAGACTGCCGCCAGTCTCCGCGAGCATGGGGTGCAGCCGGTTGGCTACGCAGTGCTGGGCGTGCCGGGAGCAGCGCGAGGCGGCCCTGCGGGTGGTGGCGGTGGTTCCAGCGGATATGGCGGTGGGGCCACGGGTTACGGGCAGGGCTATGGCGGACCCGGTACCGGATATGGTGGCGGCTACTCGGGGTATGGCCATTCGGCCAGTGCGCCGATGGGCGACTACGGCAACACCGGGTATGGCCGTGGAACAGGCTGGGCGGGCGATTCGATGCAGGGCGCCATGGCTCCCGACGCAGAAGAGGCCTTGCTCACTGTCGGCATCTTGCGGCAGATGCTGGCTGGGGGCGATCCTTTCGATCCGCGCTCCTACGGTGCCGGGGCTCCGGTCATGGTCCCGGTGGCGGGATCGGGGCAGGCTGCGCAGGGCCGCGTGTCGCCGGGTGTGCCCTCAGGCGCGGGGCAACCGGGCTGGGTGGGCCAGGGCAGCGGCCAGGCTGCGCTGGCCGGTTTTCACCCTTCTGCGGCTGCAGCGGCGGCCGAAGCCATCGAAGACATGGCACAGCTTGAGCGCCTGGTGGGGCGGCTGGCGGGCGGGGCTGTAGCGGGATCGGTCAGCCAGCCGGGTTCACTGCCCGTGCCCCTGGCAGGCTGGCGCGGCCCGGGTGTGGCTCCCATGGTGTACGCGGCCCTGCCAGTCGATGCTGCCATGCAATCGACCGCCATGGCCGTCGAGGTCGTCAGCCGCATGGTGCAGAACATTGCACAGGACGCACGCCTGTTGCCGCCCGTACAAAATGCTGTGCAGGGTCTGGAGCCTGCGCTCAAGCAACTGGTGCACCACGACGGACGCTTCTTCACCGATGGCTCGCATCCCGCGCGCCGCCTGCTCGATGAAGTGACCCAGCGCAGCCTTGCGTTTGAGACGGAAAAGGCTCCGGGTTTCAGCCGTTTCATGCGCTTGGTGACCGAGGCGGTGGACCACCTGGCGTCCAGCCAGATCACGGACGCTGTCCCGTTCGAGACCGTGTTCAAGGCGCTGCAGTCTGCCTGGGAGAACCAGGAGAAAAAGGCACGGGCCGAGCAGGAAGCGCAGCAAAAGGCGCTGCTCAATGCCGAGCAGCGCGAAATGCTGGCGGAAAAAATGGCTGCCGACATCCGCCGCCTGCCCGACCTGGACAACGTGCCCGCCGACATCCTGGACTTTGCGGCGGGCCCCTGGGCCGATGTGGCCGCCCTGGCCCAGGTGCTCAGGGAACCCGGTGTGCAGGACGATGACCCGGGCGGATACCTCGCTCTGGTGCCTGTACTTCTGTGGAGCTCGCAACCCGAGCTGACCCGGCTGGAGCCCGATCGCCTCAACGAGGCCATTCCCGGCCTGCTTGCCAAGCTGCGCAAGGGCCTCAAGACCATCAACCACCCGGCCACACAGACCAGTGCCTTGCTGCAGCGGCTGGTGGGCCTGCACCAGGCGGCATTTGAAAAGCCGGCGCCACGCGCAGTCGCCGCTACCGACAGTGCCAGGGCGCGGCTGGCCGAGGCTGAGGCCGCAGTCTCGGCCGCAGCCGTCGCAGCTGCTGCAGAGACCGCGGCCGTGGAGGACGGCGCACAGGCGCCGGTGGCCGATGCGACGCCAGATCCGTATGCAGATTTTGTGATCGGCGCCTGGGTCGAGCTGGTGACCAACGGGCGCGTTGTCAAGACCCAGCTCACGTGGGCCAGCCCGCACGGCACGCTGTTTCTGTTCACTGCGGCTGACGCAAGCACGCAGTCGATGACGCGCCGCATGCGCGACAAGCTGGCCTCCGAGGGGATGATCAAGGTGGTACCGGCCCCTGCGCCAGCCGCCAGGGCCGGCGATCGCAAGCGGTCTTCATCCCCCCACAACCCCAACACCACTTCGGGCGGGCTGGCATCGGCGGCCGTTCCATTGGCAGCTGCCTCCGGTTCCGATGCGCGCAAGCCGGGTTCGCCTGATTCGGGCAAGGCCTCGATAGGGCCCAAGGCGCGCTGAAGCGCGCCTTGCGGCGGGTCGGCAGCCTTCCGGTTGCGGGCGCTGTCCGGTGCGTTTTCCTTCCCCGTGTTTCTCCGGTCAATGCACACCTGCCGGACCCGTGCGCCGGGCAGGGACCTGGCCGCAGGTCTGTTTGCGACGGGCTCCTTTGCGCAGGGATCCCGCAGCGCGAAAGCACCGCAAGGCGCAATCCATCCGATGCTGGCGGGCGTCAGGGCTGCTGCTGAACTCCGCCCGGTTCGTCTGCTGCCTGGGCGCGCAGGAGCTTCTTGCGCACCAGGTGGATGTGGTTGCGCAGGGCATACAGTTCGTCGGCGTAAGAAAGCGGTACCGACACCTTTTCCGCCTGCGCCTCCAGTTCGTCCAGTGCCTTGAGCAGCGCTGCGGGCGGCGCGCTGCGGGTGTCCATCTGGTCCTCGACCTCGCGCAGGCGGCCGTACCACCTGAACACCCGCGAGCGCACCCGGAACTGGTACAGCGGCGGAACGATGCGCGACAGCGGCAGCATGATGGCCAGCAGGATGCCGAGCACCAGCCACATGCGCTCGATCAGGTTGGCAATCCAGAACGGCAGATAGCGCTGCAGCAGCGGTACCGATTCAGTGATGGCGCGCTCGGCCTCCTGGGCCATGGGCAGCTCGCTGTGCTGCATGCTGGGGAAGGCGCGCGCGCGGTTGAACCAGCCTGCGCCACCGTGCAGTGTCTGTGCGTTTTGCGCAAACAGCGTGAGCAGTGCAGGGTGGGTGTCCGCGCGGGCCAGCATCGACGTGGTGGAGGCCACCAGGCGCACGTCGCGTGGGGGCAGATCCTGTGCCAGGTCCACCACGCCGCGCGGCAGCGTGACGGGCGAGAGAAACGGCAGGCGCCGCGCATAGGCCTCGTTTTGCGCAAAATCGAGCAATTGCACGCCGGGTGTCTGCAGCAGCATCTGCACCATGGGGGACTCGGATGCCGATACAAACACGAGTGCATCCAGCCTTCCGGCCAGAAACGCCACGGTAGCGGGTGTTTCTTCCAGGTGCGAAAGCCTCACTGCACCGGGCTCCATGCGATTGACCTCGAGCAGACGATCCACCAGGTTTGGCACACCGCTGCCGCTGGTGCCGACATTGACCCGCAGCCCCTTGAGTTGCGCCACGCCACCGAGGCGCCTTGACGGTGCAGGTGTGCCCGTGGGTTGCCCGGTTTCCTGCGTGGCCGGGGTCCGGTAGAACACCCACACCGGCTCTACGAAGAGGCTGCCGAGCGATATCAGTTCGTCGGCGTCGTCCGGCTGGCGTGCCGCGGTACCGCCCTGTACGAAGGCCACGTCGGCCTTGCCGTCGCGCAACAGTTGCAGGTTGGCCGACGAACCTTCGCTGGGCAGCAGCACCACATCGATGCCGTCGGCTGCCAGGGCTTTCTGATAGCGCTTGCCGAACTCTGCGTACGCGCTCTGCGCCGGGCCGGTGGCAACGATCACCGTCTTGGGTGGGTTGGGGTTGAGCCACCAGTAGGCGAGCGCCAGCAACCCCAGGCCCAGGAAGGCGAGCGGTCCGGCGGAAGCGAGCAGGTCGCGCAGTGAAAGCAGTGTGTTGCGAAACGCCTTGGGCATAAAGAACGCGGGTCAGTCCCGTGCGCGGTGGAATGGCGGATTTGCCTGGCCAGCAGGGCCATCCGGGCTGCGGCAGCGGCTGGAGCGGGCAAGGGGCTGCCAGTTTGCCTGATCCGGCGCGGCAAGCTGTACCTGGCGGTGCATGTTGCGCGCAGCTCCTGCCGGCTTGCCTGCCGGGTTTGATAAGGTCAATTTGCTATCATATCAATAGCAATACAGGCAATTGAATCGTGCACCTTAGGCCGATTTGGTCCAAAAACCTGCCGTGGAGATTGCTTTCGGGCCTGCCGAGGGCGCGGGCGAGCATGCGCGCTCAGCGCTGGGTCGTCAGACCTGCCAGGTGTTCGATCCCTGGCAGAAACAGTCCTTGTGCCGTGGTGATGGAGCGCGCGGCCCTCGCCGCGCGGGCGGTGGCGAGGGCGGTGGCCTCGGCTGCCATGGTGGCCAGCAGCATCATGCCTGGCGCCTTGCCGCTGCGGCCTGTGCCCAGGCTGAACAGCGTATCTCCGTCGGACATGGTGTGCACCGGGTTGATGCTGCGGGCCAGGCCATCGTGGGCCGCCACGGCCAGCCGGTGAGCCTGCACCTTGGAGATGACGGCATCGGTGGCCACCACCCCGATGGTGGTGTTCGTTCCGGCCAGCAGCGGCTGGGGCGCATCACCGCGCAGCAGGGCACGCCGGGTGTCGCGCAGCTGCGTGCCGTCATCGGTGCGTGCGCCGGCAATCACCTGTGCGGTGTCGGGGTCGATCACGTCGCCGAGTGCGTTGCAGGCAATGAGCGCGCCCACCGTGACCCCATCGACCGTGACCGAAGCCGTGCCGATGCCGCCTTTCATGGCGCGCTGGATTCCGAAGATCTTGCCCAGCGCAGCGCCGGTGCCCGCGCCCACATTGCCTTCGGCCGGGTCTTGCGTAGATGCTGCCGCGCAGGCGGCGTAGCCTGCTGCGGCGTCGGGGCGGATGCGCATGTCGCCCACCAGCAGGTCAAACAGCACGGCCGCCGGCACGATGGGTAGCCGCCCCACGGCCACGTCAAACCCCACGCCGCGCTCCTCCAGCCAGCGTACGACGCCAGTCGCTGCGTCCAGCCCCCAGGCGCTGCCGCCAGCCAGCATGATGGCGTGCACCTTGTCGACCAGATTGGATGGATCCAGGAGATCGGTCTCGCGCGTTCCGGGCGCTGCGCCCCGCACGTCCACACCGGCCACGGCGCCCTCGCGGGTGAGGATGACGGTGCAGCCCGTGGGGCGCCGTGTTTCGGTGAAGTGGCCAACTTCGATACCAGCCACGCGGGTGATGCTGCCAGCGTCGGCAGCGTTCGTTTGGGCATTCATGGCCGGCAATTATGGTGCCCGTGCCACCCCCGGAGGCTGCGGGCGTGCAGCGCCATGGTCTTGATTGACGCCTGTATCTTTCTGGCTGCTTGGTGTTGGGGGGCGGATATAGAGCTGCCAGGGGACGCATTCGCCAGCTTTTTGTGGCGAGTTGCTAGAAACAAATCGTTAAAAATGAAACAATGGCGGTCTCCTCGTCGTCCTTAACGTCCATCCGGTCCATGACCTCTGCACCCGTCAACGCAAAACCTGCCGATCTCCCCGCGCTGTACCAGCAATGCGTTGAGCAAGCCCAGAAAGACAGCTCGCTACTGGCCGAAAAGTTGTTTGACTACGCGCGTTATCAGCTGCAGCGGCAGGAGTTTGAGATGCGCGACCTGGGCGACCGGCGCACCTTGGCCCAGGCGTTGATGCGGCTTCGCGAGAGCCAGCGCGCCATGATCGACGGGTTTGGCCCTGCGTTGCGCCGGGCCATTGACCATGCCCGCACCGAAGGCGCCCCCGTGAGGCGCCGGGCGCTGACGGAACTGCGCTTCGATGAGCTGGAACTGCTGGACGCGGGCCAGGTGCAGGACCATGTGGAAGTGGCGCGCGCCCAGCAGATGACGCTGGATCAGGTGCAATCGTCCCTGGCCGAGCTCAACCCGCTGATCTGCGCTGTGATGGGCATGCCCGGCGTGCAGGCCGAGCGCAACCCCTTGCACCCGCAGGTGTACCTGCGCGTGCTGCAGGAGGTGATGACGGCCAGCGGCGCTTCACCCGCCATCCGCATGCTGTGGATGATGCAGGTGTGCGAACTGCTCGGGCGCGAGCTGGAGGTGCTGTACCAGCGGCTGTGTGCCTTCCTGCGCGAGCAGGGTGTGCAGCCTGTGGCCTATGGCGGTGCGTCTCGCGCCGTACCCGCGGCGGGGTTCCATGCCAGCAACGATCTCCTGCCGGAGGCCGCCCAGCTTGCCAACCAGCGCGCGACTGAAATGCTGGAACCCGCGGCCCCCGCCGTCTTGACGGCCGCCAGCCTGCACGACCTGCTGGTGCACGACGATAGCGTGCCAGCGGCTGCGTCTGCATCCGCGGCAGAGACTGCCTCTTCCTCCTCCGACCGCATGGCTGCCTTTGCCCAGCGGTTTGCCAAGGAGTTTGAAGTAGACCCCGGCGCACTGGATGAGCCCGACAGCGTGCAGGATGCGCCACCCAGCGATTTCCCGGCCACCCTGCCCGCGGAGCTGGATGCACTGGACCATTCCGACCATGTGGATGAGGTACTGGACCGCCTGGCGCTTCAGGCAGGCCGTGCCCGCGGCGAAGGCCGTGTGGCGCTCAGCGAGCGCATGGGGCAGGACGCCGAAGGCACACGCCAGGCCGTTGCCCGCGAGGTCGTGCTGCTGATGATGGAAAACCTGGGCCGCGACGAGCGCCTGCTGCCGCCCGTGCGCGGTGCCCTGCGCGACCTCGAACCCGTGCTGCTCGGGCTGGTGCGGCACGATGCGCGCTTTTTCAGTGACCGCGAACATGCGGCGCGCCGCTTCATCGACGAAGTGACCAAGCGCAGCCTGGCCTGGACTGACAGCGAGGCGCCAGGTTTTGCCGCTTTCTTTCGCCCGGTACGCAAGGCACTCAAGGGCTTCGCCATGTTGCCCCACGCCAAGGCGGCGCACTTTGATTCGGCGCTCAAGCAGGTCAACCAGATGTGGAACGCCGACCAGGGCCGCCAGTCCGCGCAGCGCGACGCAGCCGTCAAGACCCTGCAGCATGCCGAGCAGCGCAGCCTGACGGCACGCAACCTGCAGGCGGAACTGCAGGCGATGGCGGGCATGCAGGGCGTGGCACCCGATGTGCGCGACTTCATTCTCGGCCCGTGGTCGCATGTGCTGGCTGAAGCCCGCATGTCTGACCGCAGCGGCGAAGCCGACCCGGGTGGCTACCGTGCCGTGGTGGCCAATCTGCTGTGGGCTGCCACGCCGCACGCCACGGCGGCGAACCCGGCACGGCTCACGCGGACCATCCCCGCACTGCTGTCGGACATGCGGCGCGGGCTGCGCACCATCCAGTTTCCGGCCCAGCAGACCAGTGCCTTCATGGAGCGCCTGATGCAGGTGCTGCAGGCCGGCTACCAGCCGGCGGGTGACGCAGCCCAGGCGCAGGCCGATGCACAGGCCGATGCACAGGCGCAGACCCCGGTCCCGGATTCGGGCGGCCTGGGTGACAGCGGCTGGCCGTCGCTGCCGGGCGACGCCTGGCTCGCACCACAGGAGGCCGAGACATCGGGTTTCGTGGAGCTGCCCGACCATGGAGGCGCACCCGACAGCCTCTCGGGTGCAGAAGGCGATGAGGCCGACGCAGCACTGTCTGCGGACTGGACGGTGGGAACTTGGGTCGAAATGGAGACCGAGCAGGGTTATGTGCGTTCGCAGCTGTCTTGGTGCAGCGCGCACGGCACGCTGTTCCTGTTCAAGCAGGGCGACGGCAGCATGTGTTCGATGACGCGCCGCGTACGGGACACGCTGCTGGCCGAAGGCCGGCTGCGGATTGTGGCCAGTGAGCCGTTCGTGACCGGCGCTCTCGACGCCGTGGCGCGCGCCGCCATCCTCAACAGCGTGGACCAAGCCCAGCAGGCCAGCGGCGGCAACTGACGCGGGTCCCATCGGGACCCAACGGTACAGCCGCTGGCGTGCGGCCGCTACCCGTCCAGGCTGGTTCAGGCTCCGCGCACCCCGTCAGGGCAACTTCGGCCCGTCTCCGCTCTGCCCGCGGCGCCGATCAGGGCAGACCGGGCCTCCCGGTCCTTCAGGGCGCGGGTTCCACCCGCGTCAGCACGTACGCGCCTTGCTGCTGTTCGGCCCGAAAGCGCAGTTTGGCACCGGGTGTGATGGCCGCTGCGTGCGTGCTGTCCTTCACCGTGAACACCATGGTCATGGGTGGCATGTCCAGGTTCTTGATGGGGCCGTGGCGCAGCGTGACTTTGCTGGTGCGCGGGTCCCACCGCACCACTTCGCCTTCGCTCAGGTCCGAGGCAGAGGTTGCAGGGTCCGTGGCTGCAGCCGGCGCTGCGGAGGCTGCCGCAGGCGCGGCGGCAGGTGCGGTTTGTGCCAGCGCTGCCACCGGCCCCAGCAGGCCCGCCAGCACCAGTGCTGCGACTGTCATGCGGCCGCTGGCCGGGTAGGGCCCGTGTTGCGCCCGACCCGCCATGCAAGAGGTGAAGTGAGCGTGGTTCATGTCGATGCCTTGCCGTTGTGGCTCTTGAAAACGCGGGTGCTGCCGTCGCGCGCGACCAGCAGCACGTCGTACGGGTCACGGCGGTTGCCGTAGGCCGGGCCGTCCATGCCGGGCGAGCCAATGGGCATGCCCGGCACGGCCAGGCCCAGGGCCTTGGGCTTTTGCTCCAGCAGTGCGCGCACGTCGCTGGCGGGCACATGCCCTTCGATCAGGTAGCCGCCTACCAGCGCGGTGTGGCACGAGCCGAGCTTTTGCGGCAGGCCCAGGCGGGCGCGCACGGCGTTGTTGCCGGTGTCATGCACTTTCACGGTAAAGCCGGCGGCTTCCATGTGCAGCACCCAGTCCTGGCAGCAGCCGCAGTTGGGGTCTTTCCAGACTTCCAGCGGCGTGCCGGTTGCGGCGCGCACCAGGCCGGGCATGGCCAGCGCGAGGCCCGCCAGGGGCAGGGCGGCCAGCAGCGTGCGGCGGCTCGGGCGGTTGGTGGTAGAGAGGGTGGTGTTGGAGGGGGTGGTGTTCAGCATGTGATGTCTTTCGTTCAAGGTAAAGCAAGCCGGGTGCAGATGCACGCTCAGGGCTTGCGCGGCACCACGGTGATGGTGCCGGTCATGCCCGCTTCGAAATGGCCTGGGATCAGGCAGGCAAAGTCGAAGCTGCCTGCCCGGTTGAACTGCCACACCACATCGCCCTGCGCCCCGGCGCGCACATGCGCCATGTAGGGCTCGTCGTGTTCCATGGCGGGGAATTTCTTCATCAACTCCGCGTGCTGGGCCAGTTCGGCCTTGGTCCCGATCACGATCTCGTGCAGCACCTTGCCCTTGTTCTGCGCGCGCAGGCGCACGGTTTCGCCTTCCTGCACCGTGATCGCGCTGGGGGCAAACCGCATGTCGTCGGTCATGCTCACGGTGATGGTGCGGCGTGCGTTTTTCGCATCGCCGGCAATGCCCCAGTCCTTTTGCTCCTTGATCACGGGGCCTTTGGCCGGGTGGTGGTGGGCGTTTTCATGGGCGAAAGTGGCTGTGGTCCAGAAAAACAATGCCCATGCTGCTATTGATTTGATAGTGTTCATGCTTTTCTCCGGTTTCAGTGCTGGTGTCCGCTGGCGGTGGGCTTGCGGACGGTGGCGGCGCCGGGTACGGTGCCGGGGCTCTGGGTGCGCGCGGGGCGCGGCGTTGATGCCGGTGCGCCCTTCCATTCAAAGGCCACGGTGCCGGCGGGTGCTGCGTAGTCGCCGGGGTCGCGGTAGTCGCCCGCCGGCTGGTTGGCGCGCACCTTGAAGCTGGTGAACATCCCACCCATCTCCAGCGGGCCGTAGGGGCCGGTGCCGGTCATCATGGGGAAGGTGTTGTCGGGCAGCGGCATTTCCATGGAGCCCATGTCGGCCATGCCGCGCTCGCCCATCACCATGTAGTCGGGCACGATCTTCTGGATCTTGCCCACCAGGCCGCGGTGGTCCACGCCGATCATGGTGGGCACGCTGTGGCCCATGGCGCCCATGGTGTGGTGGCTCTTGTGGCAGTGAAAGGCCCAGTCGCCGGGCTCGTCGGCAATGAAGTCCATCTGCCGCATCTGCCCCACCGCCACGTCGGTGGTCACCTCGGGCCAGCGGGCGCTTTTGGGCACGGGGCCGCCGTCGGTGCCGGTCACTTCAAACTCGTGCCCGTGGATGTGGATGGGGTGGTTGGTCATGGTGAGGTTGCCCACGCGGATGCGCACGCGATCGCCCTGCCGCGCCACTAGCGGGCTGATGGCGGGGAACACGCGGCTGTTCCAGCACCAGATGTTGTGGTCCAGCATGGTGTTGACCTTGGGGGTCATGCTGCCGGGCTCCACATCGAAGGCGTTGAGCAAGAAGGCGTAGTCGCGCTGCACCTTGGCGATGTGCGGGTGGTTGCCCTTGGGGTGGGTGATCCACAGGCCCATCATGCCCATGGCCATCTGCACCATTTCGTCCGCATGCGGGTGATACATGAAGGTGCCTGGGCGGCGCGCCTCGAACTCGTACACAAAGGTCTTGCCGGAAGGGATGGCCGGCTGGTTCAAGCCGCCCACACCGTCCATGCCGTTGGGCAGGCGCTGGCCGTGCCAGTGGATGGTGGTGTGCTCGGGCAGGCGGTTGGTCACGAAGATGCGCACGCGGTCGCCTTCGACCACCTCGATGGTGGGGCCCGGGCTCTGGCCGTTGTAGCCCCACATGTTGACCATAAAGCCTGGAGCCACCTCGCGCACCACGGGCTCGGCCACCAGGTGGAACTCCTTGACGCCGGCATTCATGCGCCAGGGCGCGGTCCAACCGTTGAGGGTGACCACTGGGTTGTAGGGGCGGCCCGTGGCAGGCTGCAGCGGCGGTGCGGTGTCGGCGCTGGTCTGCGTGACGGGCTCGGGCAGCGCGGCCATGGCCACGCGGCTGACGGAGGCTGCGGCCACGGCTGTGGCGGCGCCGGTGAAAAAGTGGCGTCTTTGCATGTCAGTGGCCTTTGGGAGATGGGGTTGCGGCACCGCCGGATGCGGGGGCGCCCAGAGCGCCTGCTGTGTTGCCGGGCGATGTGCCGGTCAGGGCCAGCTGCAGGTCGGTCTCGGCCAGCCAGAAGTCGCGCTGTGCCTCGATGGCGTTTGCCACGGCCTGCGTGCTGTTGCGGGCCTCGGCCAGCATGTCCCACACGCTGGCCAGCATGCCGTTGTAGCGCAGCGTGGTTTCGTCGCTGATGAACTGGCGCAGGGGCACCACCTCGCTGTGCTGCTGGCGCGCCAGGTCGAGCGCGGTGCGGTAGGTGAGCCAGGCGCTGCGCACCTCGCTGCGGGCGCGCACGGCGGTGTCCTGCAGTTCGGCAGCGGCCTGCTCTACCTCGGCCTGGGCGCGGGTGCGCGCGGCACCGCCCCAGTCCAACAGGGGCAGGGGCAGCTCCAGCTCCCAGCCGCGGGTGATGTCGCGGTGGCTGCCGTCGCGCTCGGTGGCGGTGTTGCGGCTGTAGGCCAGGCCAATGTCGCCAAACACGGCGCCCGCGCGGCTCCAGCCCTGGCGCACGGCCTGCGTGTCGAGCTGGCGGCGGGCGGCCTGCACATCCAGCCGCTCGCGCAGCGCGGTGGCTTCAATGCCATCGGCAGGCAGCGCGGTGGCGGGCAGGGCGGGCAGCTGGGCCGCCAGCTTGTACTGTGCCTGTGCGCCCCACACGCCCATGCGGCGGTTCAGGTCTTCGCGGGCGGTGGCGGCGGCCAGCCGGGCGCGGGCGCGCTGGCCGTGGGCCTCGTGCAGCACGGCCTGCTCGCGGGCCAGTTGCAGGCGGCTCCAGTTTCCCACGCGGGCCATGCGGCGGGCCAGCTCGGTGCCGGCTTCGGCGGCTTCCACCATGCGCTCATGCGTGGCGGCTACCTGTTCTGCCGCCACGGCGCGCAGCCAGGCGCGGCGCGTGTCGGCAGCCAGCGTCACCACGTCCTGTGCAGCCTGCACGGTGGCAATCTGCATGCGCTCGGCCTGGCGCTCGGTGCGCCACGGCAGGGTGATCAGGTCCAGCAGGCTGAAGGCCAGGGTGCGCTCGATCTCGCGTTCGTGGCTGTTGGCAAAGCGCCCCAGGCTCAGGTGCGGGTTGGGCAGCGTGATGGCCTGTACGCGCTCGGCATCGGCCACGCCCAGCGCGGCCAGCCGGGCCTGCAGGCCGGGGTTGTTCAGGAGGGCTATGCGCACGGCGGCGTCATGCGTCAGCGGCTCAGCCAGCCAGCGCTGGATGGATTCCTGCGCCTTGGCGCGCATGGTGGCGTCGGTGGCGGGCAGCGCGGCCTGCACGCCGGCCGTACGCTGGGCCGTGAGCTGGGCCACATCGCCGCGCAGGCCGTCGGGCGACACGCTGGCACAGCCGGCCAGCACGGCGGCCGCTGCCAGCAGCGACAGGCGCATGCTGCGGTGCCGCACCTGCGGCGAGAGGGTGGGGGCGCGGCTCATGGTTTGCTCCCGGAAGGTGGGTGGCCGGTATGGCCGTGGTGGTGCATGGGCATGGCGGGCTTGGTGTCGTGCGCCTTGGGCGCGTGGGTCTGGTGGTGCCCGGAATGGGCCTTTGCGCCCGCGGCATTGGTGCCATGGTTGCCGTGGCCACCACTCGACGCGGCCGGGGCCTGCATCGGTTGCGCCGCTGTTGTGCCCGGCGGGGTCGCATTGCGGGCCTCCCAGGCCACGATGTCGGCATGGCCCCGCGGGAATGCGGCCACCGCTCCGTTCGCGTCGCGCCAGGATGTCGCGGTGGGGGCTGCGTCAGCCAGCGCAGGCTGCGGGGCGATGCCCTGATAGGCCAGCGGCGTGGTGGGTGCGCTGGGCAGGGACGCGTCGGCTGACGCGGGTGGCGGGGCGCCGGTGGCTGGCGGCGGGTTGTTCTGGGCCAACACGGCGGCTGGCGAGGCCAGCAACAGTGCAGCCAGCAGGTTCAGCGGGTGAACCCGGGCGTGGAAACGTGGGGCGCGCATGGCGATCTCCGGACAAGAAACGAGGCATTGCGCTGCCGCTCGGGGCGACCTGTAAGGAAGCTCCAGACAACGGCAGACGCACTTCGGGCGTCAGAGATCAGGCGATGGGTGGCTCGAAGGCCAGCGCGGCAGGCGCGCTGTGGAATTGCGCGCTGGCGTCGAGAAGCAGGGTGCCCGTGCGCGCAGGGGTGCCCGCCTGCACCAGCGGCAGGGCAAGCATGGCCGAGTGGCATATCTCGCAGACTGAACAGGTGCTTTCGCCCGGGTGGTGCGCGCCGGCCATGTGGGCTGCACCGGCGGTGGCGGCACTGGCGTGGTCTGTGCCGTGGCAGGGGACCTTTGCGGCATGGCCGTCTTGCGCGGGTGCTTTCGCAGCGGTGTGCACGCCACTGTCGTGCCGGTGATCCTGTGCATGCCCGTGAACGGCGCCATTGGCTGCGCTATGGTGCGCAGTGTGGGCTGCGTGCCCCGCCGCAACGAAGGCCAGCGGGCTGGCAGGCTGCATGGGCGCCACCACGCCCGCAGCCATGGCGGTGCCGGTGAGGCCGCGCAGGACCAGCACCAGCATCATCAGGATATAAAAGCCGCGCCGCATGGAGCCATCATACGGGGCGTAGGCCGAAGGTTCCATGCCAGCGGGTGCAGCCATGCCGGTCATACGGCCATGTAGCGGCCCGGGCGGTGGTTCATGGCCAGTACCAGGTTGAGCGCGAGGGCGCCCGCGATCGACCACACCACACGCATGGGCTCCACCGTGAACAGCGCCAGCAACACGATGCAGCAGTCCACCGCCATCTGCACCTTGCCGGCGCGCCAGCCATAGCGGTCCTGCAGGTACAGGGCTGCAATGCCCACGCCCCCCAGGCTGCAACGGTGGCGAAAGAGCACCAGAAAGCCGGTGCCTGTGATGAGACCGCCCGCCACCGCGGCGTACAGCGGCTGCAGCTGGGAGAGCTGCAAAAACTGCGACTGCAGTTCCGTCAGGACCGACAGCAGCAGCACGGCGGCAAAGGTCTTGAGGGTGAACGCCCGCCCCATCTTTCGCCAGGCCAGCCAGTAAAACGGCAGGTTCAGCACAAAAAAGATCTTTCCGAACCCGATGCCGGTGGCGTAGTGCAGCAGAAACGCCAGCCCGGCCGTGCCACCGGTCAGCAGCCCGGCGCTGGTGAAAAACACGATGCCCACCGAGATCAGCAATACGCCGGTGAAGATCGCCACTGCGTCTTCCGTGAGTGTGTGGGGCACCCCCGGCGCGGCGGGCTGGGGCGCCACTGCGGCGGGAACGGTGGTGGGGCGGGACATGGCAGGGCGGACAGGTGCTTGGTTTCTGGTGGCTTGGACGGGTTGAGTCCGTGCCTGTCTAGGTATTTCGGGGACGATTGCACCACGCGCCGGGTTCCCGGGCCTTGTCCGGGATCAAGAGCGGCCGCCTGCTGCGCTTGCGCAAGTGCTTTTTTGCCGTTTCCGACGGTGGCTGAGGCCGTTCTGTCCCAGGCACTTGCTCATCCGGTTACAGATGCGCATCGCCGGCTGCGGGAGCCAGTCGGGCTTCCTGCGAAAATAGCGGGCTTTGCCTTTCGGGGACCCGTTCCCTGCAGCCAGCGCGCTCCAGCCAGGAACGCCCGCGCGGGCTGGGCCACTACGGGATGAATCTGCACAGCCACCACCGCCTTCACAGCTCCGCGCTCGTTCGCCTGCTCCAGCAATGGATGCCAGCCGCGCAGGGCCGCGGGCGCCGCGAGGTGGATGTGGGCGAAGAGCTCAGCCAGTGGCTCAGCACCGTGGATGCCGTCACGCTCAGCCGGGCCGTTCGGGCGACGGACGATGTGGTGCCGACAAGCGTCCTCGAAGACGCAGGCACCGCAGCCTTGCGGGAGCTGGCGCAGCTGGTCACCACCGTACGGGCCGAACTGGCAGTGGTGGTTGAGGGGCGTCCGGCCGCTGGCAGGCCGCAGCGCTCGCGTGCCGACAGCACGCCGACGGACCCGCCTGACCCCGCCGCCGAGGCTGAGTTTGCGCCCCATGGCGTCCGCTACCTGGCCGCACAAAAGCAGATCGATGCCCGCACGGCGGTGGTGCGCGCGCAGGTGCGCAACGGCGTTGCAAGTGCTGCGCCCGGTGTCCGCCCGCTGGCCGCGCTGGACGCCGTGATGGAGCAGGTGATGGCACCGCGTGAGCAACGGCTATGGGGCACGCTGGCAGGGCACCTTGAGCGCCGCATGGCCCATCGCCGCCAGCTTCATGAGGACATGCTCGCGGCCAGCGGCGGCGTGGACGACCCTGCGCGCTGGAAGCAGCCCGGTGGCTGGCTGCACGCATTTGAACGCGACCTGCAGGCGCTGCTGCAGGCAGAAATCGACGTACGCCTGCAGCCCGTGATGGGTTTGCTGGAGGCGGCACAGCACAAGAACAAGGAAATGACGGAATGAAAAACAGCTGGATGGCAGGTGTGTTTGCAGTGGGCCTGGCCGTGGTGGGATGGGTGGCCTGGGGGTTTGTGGGCATCAGCCCGCTGGCCCTGGCCATGACGGCGGTGATAGCGGGGGTGTACGTGCTGGGTGCGGTGGAGCTGATGCAGTTTCGCGCGGCGAGCCGGTCACTGGCCGGTGCGTTGTCGGCGCTGCCGGATTCGGCGGCGGGTCTGGAGGCATGGTCGCAAGGCCTGCATGCCAGCGTGCGCAGCCCCGTGCTGCGCCGCATTGACGGCGAGCGCGCTGCTCTTCCGGGCCCGGCGCTCACGCCCTATCTGGTGGGCCTGCTCGTCATGCTGGGCATGCTGGGCACCTTTCTGGGCATGGTGGTCACCTTCAAAGGCGCGGTGGTGGCGCTGGAGGCATCGACCCAGCTCGAATCCATCCGGGCCGCGCTGGCCGCCCCCATCAAGGGGTTGGGCCTGTCGTTCGGCACCTCGGTGGCCGGGGTGGCTGCGTCGGCCATGCTGGGCCTGATGTCGGCACTGGCGCGGCGCGAGCGGCTGGCAGCCGTGCGGCTGCTCGACAGCCATATCGCCAAGGCGCTGCGTCCGTTTTCAGGCGCGCAGCGACGCGATGCCATGCTGGATGCCCTGCAGGCGCAGGCGGGTGCGCTGCCGTTGATCGCCGAACGCCTGGAGGCTCTGGCCAGCGGTATCGAACGCCGGCACGAGCAGCTCGATGCACAGCTGCTGGCCCGCAGCGAGGCTTTCCACCGCGATGCGGCCTGCGCCTACACCGCGCTGGCTGCCGCCGTGGGCGCTTCGCTGCAGGACAACCTCAAGGCAGGCGCAGTGGCCGCGGGCGACATCGTGCGGCCCGTGGTCGAACGCGCCATGCTCACGCCGCAGTCGCACGCGCGCCTGGATGCCGCCACCGAAACCCATCTGCGAACCCTGGGCGCGCAATGGGAGGCTGCCACGCGCGAAGTGTCGGCCACCTGGACGGGCGCATTGCGCACGCATGAACAAACCCACGGCGCCATGCTGTCCCAGCTCGACCATGCGCTGCAGACTGTGACGCGATCGTTTATGCAGCGGTCCGATGCGCTGCTGGCGACGGTGCATGAGGTCACCGTGCAGTCGGCCCAGGCACAGGCCGCTGCCGACGAGCAGCGCCTGGCCCGCTGGGGTGAGGCGCTGAACGCAATGACGGGCAGCGTGGCGGTGCAGTGGGAGCATGCAGGTGCGCAGGCCGCACAGCAGCAGCGCGACGTGGCGCAGGCCTTGCAGGCGGCGGCCCGCCAGCTCGATACCGCGCTGCAGACCACCGCACACGGGTTTGACGCACGCACCGCGGCCATGCTGCAGGCCTTGCAGGACAGCACCGAGCACGCTCGCCAGGGGCAGGCCCAGGCCGACCGCGAACGGCTGGAGCAGTGGAATGCATCCATGGCGGGCATGGCCACCACGCTGGCTGAACAATGGCAGCGGGCCACGGTGGAAACCGTGCAGCAGCAGCAGGCCGTGGGCCAGGCCCTGGCTGCCACGGCAGACCGCATCAGCCAGCGCGTGGACCAGCAGCTTGAACACACCCTGGGCGGCGCGGCCCGCCTGCTGGAGCAGTCTGAAGCGCTGGTACAGGCACGCAACGAGGCTGAGGCAAGCTGGCTGCAGGCGCAGGGGCAGCGCATGGATTCGCTCGCTGCCATCTGGCAAGGCGAGCTGACCGCCCTGCGCGACCAGGAAGCCAAGCGGGGCCAGGCGGCGGTGGAGCGGCTCGATGCCCTGCAGGCGGCCGTGGCCGTGCACCTGCAGACTCTGGGTGCCGCCCTGGAGGCCCCACTCACGCGGCTGCTGCAGACTGCGTCCGAGGTGCCCCAGGCGGCGGCGGGCGTGATCACGCAGCTGCGCGAGGAGATGTCGCGGCTGTCGGAGCGCGACACGCAGGCCCTGGCCGAGCGCACTGCGATGACGGGGCAGCTGGGGCAGCTGCTCGAAGCGGTGGGCCAGGCCGCAAACCGGCAGGGCGCAGCGATCGAAACCATGGTTGGCTCGGCCGCGCAGGTACTGGAGCAGGCCACCGCGCAGTTCGCGGCCGTGCTCGAAGCGCAGACCGCCAAGGCCGACGGAGCCGCCGCCCATGTGGCCGCCAGCGCGGTGGAGCTGTCGAGCCTGGGTGAATCGTTTGCCCACGGTGTGGCGCTGTTCACCGAGAGCAACGACCGGCTCATGCAGGGGCTGGGCCGCATCGAATCCGCCCTGGGTCAGTCGATGTCGCGCAGCGACGAGCAGCTGGCCTACTACGTGGCCCAGGCGCGCGAGGTGATCGACCTCAGCATGACCTCGCAGCAGGCCATCGTGGAGGACCTGCGCAGGCTGCACGCCGCACAGGCGCGCACGGTGGCCGAGGCCGAGGCAGCGTGATGGCGGTGCTGGACGACGACATGGACGATGGCGCTGGTGAACTGACTGCGCCCGTGTGGGCCGTGTTCGGTGACCTGATGGCGGGTTTGCTCGGTTGCTTCGTGCTGATCCTGGTGGGTGTGCTGGTGGTCCAGATCGATCTGGTGGCCAGCCTCAAGCAGGAGGTGGAAAAGCGCCAGCACGAAGAACAGCGCCGCATGGCGCTGGAGAAGGCGCTGGCTGTGCCCCTGGCCAGTGGCCGCGTCACCGTGAACAACGGTCGCATCGGCATCAGCGGCAGCGTGCTGTTCGCCGCGGGCTCCGACGAGTTGCGGCCTGAGGGGCGCCAGCTGCTGAAGACGCTGGTTCAGCCACTGCAGGTCTACCTGCGCGAGCGCGACGAGATGCTGATGGTCAGCGGTTTCACCGACAACACCACGCTGCTGCGCGGTAGCCACCAGCGGTTTGCCGACAACCTGGAGCTGTCGGCACAGCGCGCGCTGACCGTGGCACGGGCGCTGATTGACGAGGGCATGCCTTCATCGCAGGTGTTTGCCGCTGCGTTCGGGGCCGAGCAACCGGTGGCGGACAACGCCGACGAAAAGGGCCGTGCCCAGAACCGCCGGGTGGAAATGGCGCCGGTGGCGCGCGCGCAGCGCAACCCGGCAGGCTCCGTGCGATGAGCGCTGACGTGTTGCCGGCACCGCAGGCGCTGCCCGAAACGGGCGCGCTGGAGACGTTGCGCAGCCAGGGCCTGGACCGGTACGCGCCTGTGCGCTTTCGGTACCTTCAGGCACTGGAGGCCCGAATGGATGGGCAACCCGATTCTGTGCGGAAATTGCTGGCGCAGCGGCTGGATGCCGCGCTGGCGGCTTATGTCGCCCAGGTACGGGCGGCGCCCGGAGTCGGCGCATCCGGCGTGCCTTTGCCTGCGATGGTTTCGGGCGGCCCGCCCGACTCCGCGGCATCAACGCGCGCTGTCGCAGCGCTGGCGCAGCTCAACCGCGACCTGGGCTCTCCACGGCCCGCAACGGGCAATGCGCTGGGCAGCGATGGGCACGCCGTAGCCGATGCCTCGGCACCCCGCGAACTGCGCAGCGTGCGCCAGTTCAGCACCACGCTGGCGCGCATCTCGGCAGAGCAGAAAGTGGCGAAAGCCCTGGCCCGCGGGCCGCAGAATGCCGGCCCGTTGAACGCACACCGGCTGGTGGTGCAGGCGCTGGCCGCCATGCAGGCCATTTCGCCGGATTATTTGCAGCGCTTTCTGGTCCACGCGGAAACACTGGTGTGGATGGAGCAGGCGCACCAGCAGGCGCGGCGTGCACGCCCGCCCGCCCGCGGGCGAAGTGTGCAGGCAGGGCGTTAGCCGCACGGCGCTGGCCGGGGCGCCATCCTGCAGCAGCCCTGTTTTCCACGCGTCTGCACGCAGGTAGTTGCGGATCAGTGCCCAGCGCGCAGCGCGGCAGGGTCCAGCCCCGCCACGGCCTTGAAGGCAGGCCTGGCAAACAGATACCCCTGCATGAGATGGATGCCTGCGTCGTACAGAAAATCGCGCTCCTGTGGCGACTCGATGCCCTCCGCGATCACCTGGATGCCCATGTCCTGGCACAGCACGACCATGCTGCGCACGATGGCCTGCCGAGCGCGGCTGGTGTCCACGTTGCGCACCAGGTCCATGTCGATCTTGATGATGTCGGGCTGGAAATCGGCCAGCAGCTTCAGACCCGCGTAGCCGGCGCCAAAGTCGTCGATGGCCGTCTTGAAACCGCAGCTGCGGTAGTGCCGCAGCACCGACGCAAACCACTTGCCGTCTTCAATGCGCTCGCCCTCGGTCACTTCGAAAATGATGTTCTCGATCGGGAATGCGTGCGCGCGCGCTGCTTCCAGCGTGGTGCGGATGCACACCTCGGGCTTGTAGATCGCGTTGGGCAGAAAGTTGATGGAGATCGGCTGCTGCATGCCCAGCTCGCTCGCTCCCTTGATCGCCTTGACGCGGCAAGCCTGGTCAAAGCGGTAGCGGTTGAGGTCGTTCACCTGCGACAGCACCGTGGCCGCGCCTTCGCCGTTGGGGCCGCGCACCAGGGCCTCGTGGGCAAACACCTCATGCCGAGCCAGGTCGACGATGGGCTGGTAGGCGTAGTCAAACTGGAAGCCCAGGCGCTCGGCGTTGGCGCAGTCGGTGCAGTCCTGCGCCGTGCCTTCCAGCGGAATGAAGTCCTGCGGAAAAGAAGGGTTCAAGAGAGGCACTTTCATGGCCCCCATTCTGAGGCCTTCCCGGGTTCGGCGAAAAAATGGGTCTAACCCGCACTGCTATGGGCGTAGCCGGGGCGGCGCGGGTGCTTTTGCCTAGCGCGCGTGGGGCTTGGCCGCGCAACCCGTGGCCTCACCCGCCAGTTCCTGGCGCGCCTGTTGCACGATGCTCCAGCCGCCGGTGATGGCCAGTGTGGCCATCACGGCGGCCACGGCCAGGTCTGGCCAGGCGCTACCGGTGCCGAAAACCCCCAGCGCCGCCACCATCACCGCCACGTTACCCAGTGCGTCATTACGTGTGCACAGCCACACACCGCGCATGTTGGCGTCGCCCTCGCGGTACGCGTACAGCAGCGCCGCCACGCCCAGGTTGGCAGCCAACGCCAGCAAGCCCACGGCGCCCATGGTGAAGGGTTCGGGCGGCGAGCCCTGCCAAAGGCCCCAGGCCACGCGTCCTGCCACAAACACGCCAAACGCCAGCATGGTCATCCCCTTGATCAGCGCCGCCCGGGCGCGCCACGCCAGTGCCATGCCCAGCACCCACAGCGACAGGCCGTAGTTGGCGGCGTCCCCCAGAAAGTCGATGGCGTCGGCCAGCAGCGAGGCCGAGCCTGACCGCACCCCCGCGCCCAGCTCCAGCGCAAACATCACGGCGTTGACCATGAGGGCCGTCCAGAGGATGCGGCGGTAGCGCGGGTCGGCCGCGGCGCGGGCGCTGGGGGTGTCGTGATCGCAGCAGTGTGCTGACATGTTTTTGTTCCGAAAGTGGTTGCGATGGCATCATTGGAATCCTTGAAGTCACTCGAAGGTCAAGCCATGAATGCGACTCCCGCCATCCACCGCATCGGTGATGCTGCGCGCCTCTCGGGTGTGTCAGCGGCCAACATTCGCTACTACGAGAAGGAAGGGCTGCTGGCGCCCGGGCTGCGCATGGACAACAGCTACCGCCTGTATGGCCCGGACGACGTGCACCGCCTGCGCTTCATCCGGCTGTGCCGCGCGATGGACATGTCGCTGCAGGAAGTGCGCACACTGCTGGCCCTGGACCTCACTCGCAAGGCCGATTGCCAGGCTGCGCGCGACACCCTGGATGAACACCTGGCCCATGTGCGCACCCGGCTGGCCGAGCTGGAGGCGCTGGAGTCTGACCTGATCGCGCTACGCAGCCGCTGTGATGGCTCGGACGGTCACTGCCACATCATCGAGGCCCTGCATGCCCGTGCCGACGCGGACGCGCTGCCTGCAGGGGCTGTCGCAACAGGCGTCAAGCGGCATGTGTAGCCCCGGCCGTTGTGTGAACAGCTGTTTCACCGCCCTCCGCGTTTACCGCTTGATGCTACTAAAATAATAGCTATACGGCATTTAATATCAAGCACTCCAAGTCATTTTTGCCCAAAAAGTTGTGTGGCGGGCACCCAGGCTGCCCTGCGCGCGTCGCCGCTATGATCCGCCGATGATGTCGCGCCTACCCGGCTTGTCGCTGCCCGAACTGCTGTGGCGCACTGCGCGCCGCTGGGCGCTGGCCTGGTGGCGCATCCTGTACCTGGGTGCTGTTGTGCTGGTGCTCGTGCTCTCGCCCTCCAGCTACGGCCGCGGAACGCGCGGAGCGCTGGCCCGCCACATCTATCTGGACACCGCCCCGGTGCTGGTCGGCTTCACTGCTCTGGCCGCGCTGATCAGCCTGGTGCTCACGCGCATCGTGGTGGTGACGGCGCTGAGCTACGGGCTGTCGCGCTACGCGCTGGAAATGGTGATCCGGGTACTGGTGCTGGAACTGATCCCGCTCACGGCCGCGCTTTTCGTGGCGATGCGCTGCACCATCCCCAATGGCACGCAGGTGGCGCGGCTGCGGCAGTCGGGGCATTTTGAGGCGCTTCGCAGCCGGGGAGCCGACCCTGTGCGCGTCGAACTGCTGCCGCGCGTGATCGCTGGCGTGTTTGCCTGCGTGACGCTGGCCGCACTGAGCTGCGTGGTGGCACTGGTGATGGCCTACCTGGGGGTGTTCGGCTTTAACCTGGCAGGTCTGCCGGGCTACACCCGGATGTTCGGGCAAGTGTTCACGCCCAGCGTGACGCTGCTCTTTGCCTTGAAAACGCTTTTCTTCAGCCTGGCCGTGGCGCTGATTCCGATGGCAGCGGGGCTGCACGGCGATGAGGGACGCAGCATCGAAGGCTCGGAGCTCGGTGGCCTGGCCCGCATGTTCGCTGTGCTGCTGCTGATCGAGGTGGCATCGCTCATGGGTAACTATTACTGACACCGACGGTACGCCGACTGCATGAACGAACCACACACCACCGAACCCGCCCGCCAGCCGCCTGAGCCTGCGCTGGATGCCCCGGAGACGCTGCGCCCGGTCGCGCACCTGGAGCTCAAGGCGGCTGCGCTGATGCTGTTCACCTTGCTGCTGATTGCAGGATCTGGCCTGTACCTGCTGTACGCCCGCGGCGCCTTTGAGCCCACGCAGACCCTGGTGCTCACGGCCGACGACTCCGAAGGCGTGGTGGTGGGCATGGACATGACGTTCTCGGGCTTCCCCATCGGCCGTGTGCGCCGCATCGAGCTCGCAAACGAAGGCAACGCCCGCATCATCCTCGACGTGCCTCGCAAGGATGCGCACTGGCTGCGCGAATCCAGCGTGTTCACCCTGGTGCGCGGCATCGTGGGCGGCACCAACATCCGGGCCTATAGCGGCATCCTGACCGATCCGCCCTTGCAGGACGGCGCCGTGCGGCCCGTGCTGCGCGGCGATGCCACCGCCGAGGTCCCGCAGCTCATGGCATCGGCCCGCGAGCTGCTGGCCAACCTCAATGCCCTGACCGCGCAGGATGCCGCCCTGGGCGCCAGCCTGGCCAACGTCCGCGGGTTGACCGATCGCCTGAACGCACCGGGGGGCGCACTGGGGGTGCTGATGGGCAACGAAGCGGACGCCCGCAAGATCGTTGCCACACTCGACCGGACGAATGCCTTGCTGGCGCGGCTTGACGGCATGGCCGCCAGGGCGGACAGGCAAGTGTTTGGCGGGCCCGAAGGGCAGGACGCGCTCATCCCGGATGTGCGCGCTACGGTGCTGCAGCTCAACGGGCTGCTGGCTGACACCCGCGCCAGCCTCAGGAAGGTGGACGCCGTGCTGGCCGAAGCCCAGGCCGTGGGTGCCAACGCGCGCGAGGCCACCAATGACCTGGGCACGCTGCGTGCCGAGGTGGAGAGCAACTTGCGCAAGGTGGAGGCACTGGTCAACGAGATCAACCGCAAATGGCCGTTTGCGCGCGACACACAACTGAAGCTGCCATGACGACCGACCTGTCTGTTCTGAAGCGCCGCCTTGGTACGGCCCCGGCCGACCACGCTGCGCAGTCTTTGCGCTACGGCGCACCTGTCGCCCGGGGTCGCGTTGCCGGGGCTCTTGTCAGCGCGGCGATGATTGTTGGCGTGTCGCTGACGGGCTGCTCCAGCACCCCGCCTGTGCCCGACTGGCAGATGAACGCCCATGGGGCCGTGCACAAAGCGACGCAGGCCTACCTTGCCGGGAATTCGCGTGTGGAGCTGCTGGAGTGGAAGCATGCCCGTGCCGAAGTGGGGCGCACCGGCCGGGTCGGCCTGCTGGCCCGCGTCGAACTGACGCGCTGTGCAGCGCAGGTGGCAAGCCTCGATCCCGCACCGTGCGACAGGTTCGAGGCGCTGCGGCCCGATGCGCCCGAGGCCGAGCGAACCTATGCGGACTACCTGGCGGGCAGGCCGGTGGCGAGTGCCATTGCGCATCTTCCCGAGGCGCAGCGGGCGGTTGCCAGCACAGGCAATGCCGCCACGCTCGCAGCCATCAAGGATCCCCTGTCGCGCCTTGTGGCTGCCGGTGTGCTGTTCAGGACTGGCGCTGCCAGTCCGGCCGTGGCGTCGATCGCGGTAGATACTGCATCAGAGCAGGGCTGGCGCAGGCCCTTGATGGCCTGGCTGGCACTGGAGGCGCAGCGCGCCCAGGCGGCGGGCGAAGTGGACGTCGCTGCCGCGCTGCGACGACGGATCGCGGTGGTCGAGGACAGTGTGGGCAAGCGTTAGCGAATCATTGGCCGCTGCTGGGGGCCGGCCCGCTGAACGGACCCGTGCGCCGCGCATCGCTGTGAAAGGCGGCCCCTTGAGAGCCCTGCGGTCTATCTCAGCCGCGCATGCAGGCGCGCTTCAATGGCGCCCTGTTCCGCCGCAAACTGCTGCGCCGTGATCTCGTTGGCCTCGAATTTGCGTGCAGTGGACAGCAAAAGTACGGTGTTCTCAAGCCGCGAGTCCTGCTGGAACGAGGAGGGCAGGGCCGTGAGCCGGTCAAAGCTTTCGCGGTAGAGCTCGCTCCAACGCAGCAAGCCGGCACGTGCCTGCAATCGCGCATTGTCGTGCCACTGCGAAAACTCTTCGAGCGCGTGGTCCTGGGGCGCCGAACAGGCCACAAGACCGATTGCCAGGGCTGCATGCGCGGGCCAGCGCCGGGCGCGAGCAGCGAGGCCGCGAGGGATGCTGAAACATGGGGTCATGCTCATTCTCCGTTCATTGCGCCGCCTGCAAAATGCAACCGGCGCCGAATGGTACTCCGCTGCTATCTTTTTTGACAAGCCTTCATTCAAACAACCGCGCCGGGAGCATTTGATCGGAGCTCTCCGGCAGGTAAGACAGCGAGTCCGCTGCCTGGACGGTCAGATCGGTCGCCAGCAGTGCCATGGCTGCCAAAACGGCTACCACCACAGTGCCTGCGAAGGGCAGGGCCGAACGGGCAGGGTGGCGATGTTGCTGGCGTTTCATGGTGCTGCTTTCGTGGAAAGACGGGAGGACCGCAATGGTCCCGAGCAAGCCTCAATGGCTGCTTTCGCCCAATTTCAGCAAAGCGCGCCCTGAGCGTCTGTCAGACAACGGCGATACCTCCCGAGGGGCCCTGGCGTGGTCCATGAATGGGGTCTGCTGCGCGCCGCGGCGGGCACGATGTGGTGCTTTGCGGCCTTGCGCATGGCGCATGAGCACGCATGCGCCAACGGGTACAGCGCGGCCTCCCTGTGTGCACGGCTTTCTGCCCCTGTACCGTTGGACGGTACCCATCGCTTGAATGCGCGCGTGCGTTCCTGCATCCGTGGCAGTCATCTGCACGCACATGCCGGACGATAGCCGGACCACCGCCAGATTGCGTGTTTCCATTGCCCGGAGCAGATGCTCCAGCGCTGTGCTGTGAAACGCCGAATGCAAGGGTTTCAACATCGTGAAGGTGCAAGCCTGCGACGCAGACATGGCGGCGGACTGTCCTCGAAGGCCCGGTGGTGCCGTGCACCGTTGCAGCAATTCTCCGGGGTCAGCCCGCCACGTGCCGCAGTGGTCGTTGGCATGTTCGAACAGCAACATTCCCAAGGGCTCAAAAGTGTCTAGGTTTACCGAGGCGATTCAGACAGCCGCAGGGGCAGCGGCTGTCCTGCATAGGCAGCCAGGGCCCTGAGGGCCAGCCTCTACCGCGAAAGGCTCAGGTCCCACCTGGGCGGTAGTCAGCGTATGGTGTGTTCGTGCCTCGTCAAGCGGCGGCCAGCCGCGCTTCCATGAGTTCTTCCTTGCGCTGCTGCAGGTGTTCGCGCATGACCACCAGGTCCAGCTTGCGCGCAGCGCGCGCCTTGGGAAAGATCTCGTTGCGCTCTTCCTTCACGTGGTGGTCGATGTATTCACCGAGTACCTTGACCCGGGCATCAAATTGCTCGTCTGCCGTGAGGGCGCCCTCGATCTGTGCGATGAGGTCCTTGGCGGTCTGGTGCTCCACCTCCGCTTCGGCCAGCAGATCGGTTTCCTTGATGGCCTCGCGCAACGCAGGGTAGAAAATTTCTTCTTCGATCTGGGCATGCACGGTCAACTCGGTGCAGATCTCCTTGGCAAGGTCCATGCGCAGTGCCCCCGCATTGCGCGCACGGGAGCCGCACAGCTCCTCGAAATCCTTGAACATTTTCTTGACCGCCTTGTGGTCTGCATCGAGCAGGTCGCAAGCGTCTTTCTGGCGTGGGCTGGTGGGCATGTGGGGCTCCGTACGGGTTGGTTTGGGAACACCCATGATGGGATGGAGGCCACACAGCCGTTTGTAGGAAATCGCCAGACTCTTCGGTCAGCGAGCGCGGCACGCAGTCACTGAATGCTGGTCACCATGTCCACGCTACCAAGCCACGGGCCCCTGAAACCACCGCACAGATGTCAGTCCAATGCGCTGTGAGCATCAGCGCTGTGCCGGTGGCGGGCGTTCAGCTTTTCACGAATCGAGGCGCTGTCCGTGTTTCCGGGTGCTGGTGGGAGATGCGCTGCTCTGGCGCTGCACTGCAAATCCCAGCTGCAAGGCGGGCAAGGTCTGGCGCAACGTTTCCTCGCCCGCGGGCGAAAGGCCCAACACTTCCGCTCGCTGCACATGGGCACCGACCGCGGGCAATACGGCCCTCACCAGCCCGGCGGCTGCCAGAACACGTATCTGGTCGATATCGCCGATGTCCTCCACCGTGACCGGCAACTTGCTGCTCGCCAGCGAGCGCAACAATTCAACGGGCATGTGTCCTCCCCCTGTTTGTTCAGGTTTTTATTGTGTCCAAGGGAAAGCGGGCTTACAACGTGGGAGCACAACTCGCAACACACTTTGAGATTTGATGAAACCCGGTTCTATGGACTGACTGGTTCCCGGGCTGCTGGCCGACATCCACAGCCTGGCCCCCGGTGAAGCATCAAACCCGCGTCGCAGCCAAAGCAGCGGCAGGGAGCCAACCGGGAGAGCCCAGTGAACCGAAAGCAAAGACTGCCGCAGTCAGATGTGTGTGAATCGATAGCCGGTGAAGAAGACCCGGGCGCAGCGCTGGACGTGGTACGGAACATCGTGGAGGCCGCCAGCGGCGGTGACGAGGCACTCGCGCGCCCCACGATCTACCTCGAATGCCGAGCGGGCACCGACCACATCGGAGTGGATGTGGGTTGGCACCCCTGCGGTTCAGGCAGTACGGCAACGTTGCTGGGCCTCGTGGTGGCCCACCATGGCGAGATTGCCGATGCGGCCTGGTCGACGTTTTCCCGCAC
>LNEG01000151.1 GCA_001464865.1 Burkholderiales bacterium Ga0074133 | reverse complement strand
CCCGTCGGCAGTTTTCAAGACTGCTGGTTTAAACCACTCACCCAAGTCTCCGGGTGCGAAGCCGCGAATTCTAGCCGACTGCGCGCGGGCGCTTTTGCAGCATTCCGCGGGTCTCGATGAATCCGATGACGGCGTTCAGCCCGTCCAGGGTCTTGAGGTTGGTCATTGCAAACGGCTTGAGCTGGCCCTGCGCATTGGTGCGCATGCGCGTGGTGTCGGCGTGCATCACATCCAGGTTGGCGCCCACGTGGGGAGCCAGGTCGGTCTTGTTGATGATGAACAGGTCGCTCTTGGTGATGCCAGGGCCGCCCTTGCGAGGGATCTTTTCGCCAGCCGCCACGTCAATCACGTAGATGGTGAGGTCGCTCAGTTCGGGGCTGAAGGTGGCGGCCAGGTTGTCGCCGCCGCTTTCCACAAACACGATGTCCGCATCGGGGAACTCGCCCAGCATGCGGTCGATGGCTTCGAGGTTGATGGAGCAGTCTTCGCGGATCGCGGTGTGGGGGCAGCCGCCGGTTTCCACGCCCAGGATGCGCTCGGCGGGCAGGGCGCCGCTCACCGTCAGCAGGCGCTGGTCTTCCTTGGTGTAGATGTCGTTGGTGATGGCCACCAGGTCGTAGTCGTCGCGCATGGTCTTGCACAGCATTTCGAGCAGGGTGGTCTTGCCGGAACCGACGGGGCCGCCAATGCCCACGCGCAGCGGGGGCAGGTTCTTGGTGCGGTTCGGGATGTGGTGCAGGTGGCTGGTGGTCATGATCGGAAAAGGCGGGAGTACTGGGTTTCGTGCTGCGCCGACAGGATGGCGAGCATGGGTGAGAAGGCCTGGCGTTCGCTGTCCATCAGGCCGATGGCGTGGTCGGCGGCGGCGGGTATGGCATCGGCCAGCCGGGCCAGGATGCGCTGGCCTGCGCTCTGGCCGAGCTGCATGGATTTGAGTGCAGCCTGCACCATGTTCTCGGCCCAGCCAAAGGCGTAGGCCAGCAGCACATCGCGCACCGGTGCCTGCGTGAAGGAGGCGGCCAGCGCAAAGGCAACCGGGTACGTGGGCGGCAGCGCGGCCAGGTGTTGCACCGCAGGCATGTGCCGGGCGTCTCCCTGGTGCTGGTTGCGCAGCCAGTCGGCCATCGAGCGGCCCATCTGCTCGCTTTGCAGCCGCAGCTCGCTGGTCTCGCGGGTGTGCAGCACCCAGTCGTTGAGTTTGCGCACATGCGGCCAGTCGGTGCGCCGCCACGCACCCACGGCCTTGGCGATGAGGGCCATGTCGCCACGGGCCTGGGTGATGTGGAGCTGGTCCAGCAGCCAGTCGCCCACCGCAGCTTCATTGGCGAGGCCTGCGTTTTCAATGGCGCTTTCCAGCCCCTCGGAATACGAGAACCCGCCCACGGGCAGCGCGGGCGATGCCAGCCACATCAGCTGCAAGAAGCTGGCGGCGGGCAGGGGCGTGGGGCGGTCCAGGCGCATGGGCGAGTGTCAGTGGTCGTGGTTGCAGTTCGGGCCGTGCACATGCCCTTGGGCCACCACGGGGATAGACAGGCTGCGGCCACGGGCTGGGGGTGTGGCCGCAGTCGGTGTATCGGTGTGAGAGTGCCCGTGGTCATGGTCATGGTCATGGTCATGGTCATGGTCATGGCGATGACCTCCATGGTGGTGCCCGCCGCCATGCCCTGCGGCGTAAGCGCCCCCTTCGGGCTCGAATGCGAGGTTGTTTTCGGTCACGATCAGGTGCATGGCACGCAGCATGTCGGCCAGCACATGGTCGGGCTCGATCTTGAGATGGTCAGGCTGCAGCTCGATGGGCACGTGCCGGTTGCCCAGGTGGTAAGCCGCCCGGGTCAGGTCGAACGGCGTGCCATGGCTGGCGCAGTGGGTGATGACCAGCACGGGCTGCGGTGCGGCGACAACGCGCACCATGGAGCCGTCTTCGGCCACCAGTACATCGCCGCCGCGCACCAGCGTGCCGCGTGGCAGGAAGATGCCCAGTTCGCGCCCCAGGGAATCGGTGGCTGCAAAGCGGCTTTTCTGGCGCACGTCCCAGTCCAGCTCGATGGTGGAGGCGCGCTTGACGAGCACGGGCGCAAGGCCTTTGCCTTGGGGGATGAGCTTGGAGGCTTGGATCATGGTGAAGAGCGTGTTGCAGAGCCTTGAAGGCGAGGCGGGCATTGTGGCGTGGATGCCCTGGCCCTACAGCAGGCGCGTCATGTAGCGGCTGTTCGGGTCGGGCTGGTAGGCGCCGAACGGTGCACAGTCTGCGAAACCGTAGCGCAGGTACAGCTGCCATGCGGGCTCGAAGAAGGGCTGGGTGCCGGTTTCCAGACTGATGCGCTGGTAGCCCAGGTCCACGGCCTGGCCCAGGATATGTTCCAGGATCGCGCGGCCCACGCCATGGCCGCGCACAGCCCCGGCGCTGCGCATGGATTTGAGTTCAGCATGCTCCGCGCCCAGGTCCTTGAGGGCGCCGGTGCCCACCAGCTGGCCGGGGGCTGGCGCTGCGTCGTCGGGTAGCCAGGCCGTCCAGAAGCGGATCTCGGGGCGTCGCAGCTGGTCCATGTTCAGCGCATGCACGCTCTCGGGCGGCGAGGTGGCCCGCATGTCCTGCAGGTGCTCTTCCATGAAGGCTGCAATGCGCGGGTCGCGCAGGTCGTCCAAGCGGATGGACAGGCTGGCCGGCAGGGGACTCGCGGGGGAGGCCATGTCAGAACAAAAAGTACCGCTGCGCCATCGGCAGCACCGTGGCGGGCTCGCAGGTCAGCAGCTGGCCGTCGGCGCGCACGGTGTAGGTCTGCGCGTCGATCTCCATTTTGGGCGTGTAGCTGTTGTGCACCATGTGCTGCTTGCGCACGCCGCGGATGTTGCGCACGGCGCTGAGCTGCTTGGCCAGGCCAAAGCGCTCGCCAATGCCCGCATTCAATCCCGCCTGCGACACGAAGGTGAGCGAGGTCCTGGCAATGGCCCCGCCGAACGCGCCGAACATGGGCCGGTAGTGCACCGGCTGCGGCGTGGGTATGGACGCATTCGGGTCGCCCATGGCGGCCATAGCGATCAGGCCGCCCTTCAAGATGAGCGCGGGTTTGACGCCAAAGAACGCGGGTTTCCAGATCACGATGTCGGCCCACTTGCCGACTTCGAGCGAGCCGACCTCATGGCTGATGCCGTGGGCAATCGCCGGGTTCACGGTGTACTTGGCCACGTAGCGCTTGATACGCGTGTTGTCGTTGCGGCTGCTGTCGCCCTGCAGGCTGCCGCGCTGCACCTTCATCTTGTGCGCCGTCTGCCAGGTGCGCAGGATGACCTCACCCACGCGGCCCATGGCCTGGCTGTCGCTGCTCATCATGCTGATGGCGCCCAGGTCGTGCAGGATGTCTTCGGCGGCAATGGTCTCCTTGCGGATGCGGCTTTCGGCAAAGGCCAGGTCTTCGGCAATGCTGGCATCGAGGTGGTGGCACACCATGAGCATGTCCACATGCTCGTCCAGCGTGTTGTGCGTGTACGGCATGGTGGGGTTGGTGGATGAGGGCAGGAAGTTGTCTTCGCCCACCACGCGCAGGATGTCGGGCGCATGGCCGCCGCCCGCGCCTTCGGTGTGGAAGGCGCAGATGCCGCGGCCTGCCACGGCGGCGATGGTGTCTTCCACAAAGCCTGACTCATTGAGCGTGTCGCTGTGGATGGCCACCTGCGTGTCGGTCTCGTCGGCCACGTCCAGGCAGTTGCTGATGGCTGAGGGCGTGGTACCCCAGTCTTCATGCAGCTTCAGGCCAATGGCACCCGCGTTGATCTGCTCGTGCAGGGCATCGGGCAGGCTGGCGTTGCCCTTGCCCAGGAAGCCCAGGTTCATCGTGAAGGCATCGGCCGCCTGCAGCATGCGCTCCATGTTGAAGGGGCCTGATGTGCAGGTGGTGGCCAGCGTGCCGGTGGCGGGGCCGGTGCCGCCGCCCAGCATCGTGGTGATGCCGCTGGCCAGGGCCTCTTCGACCTGCTGCGGGCAGATGAAGTGGATGTGGCTGTCGATGCCGCCTGCGGTGACGATGTTGCCCTCGCAGCTGATGATTTCGGTGCCGGGGCCGATGATGATGTCCACGCCCGGCTGGGTGTCGGGGTTGCCGGCCTTGCCGATGGCGGCGATGCGCCCGGCCTTGAGGCCGATGTCGGCCTTGAAGATGCCGGTGTGGTCGACGATGAGTGCGTTGGTCAGCACCGTGTCCGCTGCGCCCCCACCGGAGGGGCCTGTTCCAGTCCCGGCGTTGGTGCGCTGGCTTTGCGCCATGCCGTCGCGGATGGTCTTGCCGCCGCCGAATTTCACTTCCTCGCCATAGCTTCCGGCGCGCAGTGTGTGGTCGGCCTCGACTTCAAGGATCAGTTCGGTATCGGCCAGGCGCACGCGGTCGCCCACCGTGGGGCCGAACATTTCGGCGTAGGCGCGTCGTCCAATGGTTGCCATGTCGGGGTGCTCCGCAAGAACGGTTTACTATAAATTTGATAGCATCAGTGGCAATCAATGCCTTGACTATCGGCCAATTTGGCTAGAAATCGCTACAGAGCGCCCTGAATCTGGCCCTGGAAGCCGTACACCCGGCGCTCGCCCGCCAGGTCCACCAGCTCGACGGTGCGTTCCTGGCCTGGCTCGAAGCGCACGGCGGTGCCTGACGCAATGTTCAGCCGCATGCCGCGCGCCGCGGCGCGGTCAAAGCCCAGGGCGTTGTTGGTCTCGGCAAAGTGGTAGTGCGAGCCGACCTGGATGGGCCGGTCGCCGGTGTTGCGCACCACCAGCGTGAGGGTGCGGCGGCCGGTGTTGAGCGGGTGTTCACCGGGTTCGGTGAAGAGTTCGCCTGGGATCATTGCGTGCTCCTGGTGGGTCAACGGGTCAGGCCATTTGCGCGAGCAGCGCACCACCGAACACTGCCACGCCCGCACCTGCGGCGCGCGCCAGCCACACATGGCGGTGGCGCAGTGCCCAGCCCGCCGCGAGGCCCGTGCCATGCAGCAGCACGGTGGCGGTCAGCATGCCCGCCAATGTTTGCCAGGCGCTGTCGCTGCCTGCCAGCTCGTAGCCGTGGGCCACGCCGTGGAAGACAGCGAACACGCCCACACCTAGCGCCGCCACCAGTCCGGGCACGCGCTGGCGCGACACGACCAGCAGGCCTGTGACCAGCAGCGACGCAGCAATCATCGGCTCCACAGCAGGCAGCGCCACGCCCTGCAGGCCCAGCACGGCGCCCACCAGCAGCATGGCCGCAAAGCCCACGGGGCCCCATAGCAGTTCGCGCCCGGCGCTGCGCGCGGCCAGGGCGCTCCACAGGCCCACGGCCACCATGGTGGCCAGGTGGTCCAGGCCGAACAGGGGGTGGGCAAGGCCGCTGAAGAAACTGTTGTGGATGTGGGATTCAGCGCCTGTATGGGCGTTGGCGCACGTGCTGATTGCGCTGGCAGCTATGAAAAGGAGAGCGGCTGTGTGGCGGTGTGAGAGTGCGATGCGCATGGGGGCTCCACAGAGAGAACGAGAGACAGAGAGAAAGGGGGGTCAGACGATCGGTTGATGGACGGTGACCAGCTTGGTGCCGTCAGGGAAGGTGGCCTCGACCTGGATGTCAGGAATCATCTCGGCGATGCCGTCCATCACGTCGGCGCGGGTGAGCACCGTGCGGCCTTCGCTCATGAGCTGGGCCACGGTCCTGCCGTCGCGCGCGCCTTCCATCACGGCGGCGCTGATCAGGGCCACGGCTTCGGGATAGTTGAGCTTCAGGCCCCGGGCCTTGCGGCGTTCGGCCAGCAGGGCCGCGGTGAAGATCAGGAGCTTGTCTTTCTCGCGGGGGGTGAGTTCCATGGTGTGCCAGTGGTTGCAGACAGCGAAAAGTGGGGCAGACCCGCGCGGGCGGATCGGCATTCGTCCATGGTAGCCAGCAAGCGCCATGCCCGGCCATACGCCGGATGGCGCAGGCCTGTGCTCCCATGGCATGGAACCTGCACGGTGGCAGGCTGCCCGCCCGCCCATGACGTCACCCCCACCCCTGCTGCACCGCCCCACCCAGGCGCCGTTGCGCCCGGCAGACCCGCAGGCCTGCGGGCCGGACGGGGCCGGGCAGCCGCCCCAGCAGGTGGTCAAGGTGCGGCGCGACTACAACAGCTGGGTGGCCACCGAAACCATGGAGGACTACGCGCTGCGCTACACCCCGCAGCGCTTTCGCAAGTGGTCTGAATGGCGGGTGGCCAACACCGCGTTTGGCGCGGCGTCGTTCCTGATCCTGGAGGCGGTGGGCGCCACGCTGCTGGTGCAGTACGGCTTCATCAACGCGTTCTGGGCCATCGTCGCCACGGGGCTCATCATCTTCATCGCGGGCCTGCCCATCAGCATCTATGCGGCGCGCTACGGGGTGGACATGGACCTGCTCACGCGTGGCGCGGGCTTTGGCTACATCGGCTCCACGCTCACCTCGCTCATCTACGCGTCGTTCACCTTCATCTTCTTTGCGCTGGAGGCGGCGGTGATGGCCTATGCGCTGGAACTGGCGCTGGACATACCGCCCACCTGGGGCTACCTCATCTGCTCCATTGTGGTGATCCCGCTGGTCACGCACGGGGTGTCGGTCATCAGCCGGCTCCAGATGTGGACGCAGCCGCTGTGGCTGCTGATGCTCGTCGTCCCCTTTGCTTATGTGCTGATGCGCGATCCTGGTGCGTTTGCGGGCGTTTTGCACTACGGTGGTGAGGCGGGCCGTGGTGCTGCGTTTGAACTGCCCTTGTTTGGTGCAGCCCTGACGGTGGGCATTGCGCTCATCACCCAGATGGGCGAGCAGGCCGACTACCTGCGCTTCATGCCTGCATCGGCGCCGGGCCGTCGCGGGCGCTGGTGGCTGGGGGTGCTGGTGGGCGGACCCGGCTGGGTGGTGCTGGGCGTGCTCAAGATGCTGGGCGGCGCGCTGCTGGCCTGGCTGGCCCTCACCCACATGGTGCCGGCCGACCGCGCGGTGGACCCCAACCAGATGTACCTGGTGGCCTATGGCTATGTGTTTGCCGACTACGGCTGGGCCGTGGCGGCCACGGCGTTGTTCGTGGTGGTCTCGCAGATGAAGATCAACGTGACCAATGCCTACGCAGGTTCGCTGGCATGGTCCAACTTTTTCTCGCGCCTCACGCACAGCCACCCGGGGCGCGTGGTGTGGGTGGTGTTCAACACGCTGATTGCCTTCATGCTGATGGAGATGAACGTGTTCCGTGCCATGGGCGAGGTGCTGGGGCTCTACTCCAACATCGCCATTGCCTGGATCATGGCCGTGGTGGCCGACCTGGTGGTCAACAAGCCGCTGGGCCTGTCGCCCCGGGGCATCGAGTTCAAGCGCGCGCACCTGTACGACATCAACCCGGTGGGCGTGGGGGCGATGGCGCTGGCGTCGGTGGTGTCCATCAGCGCCCACCTGGGGGTGTTCGGGCCGCTGCCGCAGGCGTTTTCGGCCGTGATCGCCATGGCGGTGGCATTTGTCACTGCGCCGCTGATCGCCTGGGCCACGCAGGGCCGCTACTACATTGCCCGCCAGAGCGAACCCGTGGCCGTGCCGGTGCGTGGCCCGGTACCGGGCGAAACAGCGGCCGATCTGGGTAGCTACCAACGCCTCGTGGCGCAGCGCTGCGTGGTCTGCGAGCGCGAGTACGAGGCACCTGACATGGCCCAGTGCCCGGCCTACCAGGGGGCCATCTGCTCGCTGTGCTGCACGCTGGATGCGCGCTGCGGCGACCTGTGCAAGCCGCACGCCAGCATGGCCGTGCAGTGGTCTGCTGCGCTGCGGTGGGTGCTGCCGCGCGCGGTGTGGCGCTACCTGGACACGGGCCTGGGGCATTTTTTGCTGCTGATGCTGGTGATTGCCCCGCTGTTGGCCGCGGTGATGGGGCTGCTGTACCACCAGGAGCTCAACACCATCGCCGAGGCCACGACCGACACCGAAGTGCTGGCTGCCCCGGAGGGGGCGCTGCGATCGGGCCTGCTCAAGGCCTACCTTGCGCTGCTGGTCATCTCGGGCATCGTTGCGTGGTGGCTGGTGCTGGCCCACAAGAGCCGCCAGGTGGCGCAGGAGGAATCCAACCGCCAGACCGGCCTGCTCATGCGCGAGATCGAGCTGCACCGGCAGACCGATGCTGCCCTGCAGACCGCCCGCAGCGTGGCCGAGCAGGCGCGCCAGGTGGCCGAGGAGGCCAAGCGCGCGGCCGACCAGGCCAACCAGGCCAAGAGCCGCTACATCAGCGCCATCAGCCATGAGATCCGTACGCCGCTCAACTCCATCCTGGGCTATGCGCAGCTGATGGGCGAAGACGCGGGCGTACCGCCGCACCGCAAGCAGGCGGTGCATGTGATCAAGCGAGGCGGCGAGCACCTGCTGTCGCTCATCGAGGGCACGCTGGACATCGCCCGCATCGAGTCGGGCAAGCTCACGCTGGATGTGGCGCCCATGCGCTTTGCCGATGGGCTGCACGAGATGGCGGCGCTGTTCGAGCTGCAGGCCGCGGCCAAGGGCCTGGCCTTCCAGTTCGATGTGCAGGGCGTGATCCCGGAGGTGGTGCGCGCAGATGACAAGCGCCTGCGGCAGATCCTCATCAACCTGCTGGGCAACGCCATCAAGTTCACGGCGCAGGGCACCGTCACGCTGCGCGTACGCTACGCCCGCGAGATGGCGCGCATCGACGTGCAGGACACGGGGCCGGGCCTCACGGCCGACGAGATCGAGCGCATCTTCGAGCCCTTCACGCGCGGGGGTGCCGGTGGCAGCAGCAACACGGGCGCGCCCGGGGCGGGGCTGGGGCTCACCATTGCCCGCATGCTGACGGCACTGATGGGCGGCGAGCTCACAGTGACCAGCACGCCGGGCGCAGGCTCGGTGTTCCACGTCAAGCTGTTCCTGCCCGAAGTGCATGCCGACGCGCTGGGCAAGCTGCCGCCCAGCGCAGCACCTTCGGCGCGGCCGCCGCGGCTGCGCACGGGCTACGCGGGAGAGCGCCGCCGCATCCTGGTCGTGGACAACGAGGAGCCCGACCGCGAGCTGCTGCGGCAGCTGCTGGAGCCGCTGGGCTTTGAGCTGCGTCAGGCGGCCAGCGGGCATGACGCGCTGGACCTGCTGGCTACCGGCTACCGCCCGCACGCCATCTTCATGGACCTGGCCATGCCCGGCATCGACGGGTGGGAGACATTGCGCCGCATCCGCGCGCAGGGCTGGGGCCCCGCGACCGATGGCACCGGCCCGCGCATGGCCATCGTGTCGGCCAATGCCTTTGACAAGGCGCTGGACAACGATGTGGGCATCTGCCCCGAAGATTTCATCGTCAAGCCCGTGAGGCACAGCGAGCTGCTGGACTGGCTGGAGCAAAGGCTGGGGCTGGTGTGGCTCGACGGCGCTCCGGATGCGTTGCACGATGCCGGGTCGTTCGCTGCGCCGGCATCGCAGCAGGCTGCATCACCGGCTGCCGCGCAGATGTCCCTTGCGCGCCCGCCCGCTACTGCACTGGTCGAGCTGTCCCAGTCGGTGTCGCTGGGGTACTACCGCGGCATCCTCAACGCGCTGGCCGACATCGAGCGCGAGCACCCCGGGCACGAGGCCTTTGTGCAACATCTGCGGGAACTGGCCCAGCAGTTCCAGTTTGAAGCCATGGGCCAGCTTCTGGAACCACCGTCCACGCCATGAACGCTCCATCCGCTACCGCCCCAGGGGCTTCCCACATGCTTGACCGTGCCGACAGCGATGTCGTCCTCATCGTGGACGACGTGCCCGACAACCTGGCCGTGCTGCACGACGCGCTTGATGAATCGGGCTACACCGTGCTGGTGGCCATGCACGGCGAGGCGGCCTTGCAGCGCGCCGCGCAGGCCCTGCCCGACATCGTGCTGCTGGACGCCATGATGCCGGGCATGGACGGCTTTGAAGTCGCCCGGCGCCTGAAGGCCAACCCCGCCACCGCGCACATCCCCATCATCTTCATGACGGGCCTCACCGAGACCGAGCACCTGGTGGCCGCGCTGGAGGCGGGCGGCATCGACTACGTGACCAAGCCCATCAAGCCGCGCGAGGTGATGGCCCGCATGGGCGTGCATCTGGGGGCAGCCCGCAAGGCCCGGCAGGATGCCCGCCAGGCCCGCGAGGCCCGCAACGCACTGGATGCGTTCGGCTACGCCAGCATCACGGTGCGGGCATCGGATGGCCGCATCGTGTGGCAGACCCCGCTGGCGCGGGAGCTGCTGCAAAGCTACTTTGGCGAGGTGGGGCCCGACGGTGCGCCCACCGCGTTCGGCCAATGGGCGCCCGAGCCCGTGCAGGCCTGGCTGCGCCGCCACGTGCTGGCCGACAACGCCGCCGAGCTGCTGGCCGCATCGCTGGCCGAGCCCCCGCGGCTGGCGGTGGAGCAGGGCGCGCGCAGGCTCACCTTCCGGCTGCATCAGCAGGCGGGCGACAGCGCGGGCGGTGGCGACTGGCTGATCGTGATGCGCGAGGTGTCGGACGCGAAGATCATCGAGTCCATGAGCCTGTCCTTCAAGCTGACCGCGCGCGAGGCCGAGGTGCTGTACTGGGTGGTCAAGGGCAAGATCAACCGCGACATTGGCGACATCCTGGGCGCGAGCCCTGCCACCGTGAAAAAGCACCTGGAGCGCGTGTTTGCCAAGCTGGGGGTGGAGACGCGCACGGCAGCCGCTGCGATGGCCATGAACCGCATCCGGCAGCTGCATCCGCAGTTTGAAGGCTGAGGTTCTTGCATCTTCCGAGGCTGGCGCTCCGCGTCAGAACGCGGAGCCCCCGGACGCTGGTACGGGCAGCGGAGACGGGGCACGCGCCTGCAGCGGCCTTCACTGGCGAATCAGCGCGCCGTGGGGGTGCAGGCGGCTGCGGCTGTGCTGGGCAGGCAAGTGCGGGACCCGTCAGATGGTTCGGGCGGGCAACCCGGGAGCCCTGCGCGCCTGCAAGACGCCGCAGCAGCTGTTTCAGCAGGAAAAACGGTCAAAACGGGCTGAAGTCCTTGTGGATTAATCCCCTATTGCTATCATTTAGATAGCTATTGCCGGTGCAGCGTGCACCTGCTGCCTTGCAACCGGCCGCCCCGCCGCCCGGCCGCATCCCGCTCACATGCCCAGGGACTTGAGCAGTTCGTCCGTGTCTGAAGGGCCAGCCTGCGGGGCTGGCTCGGGGGCGGGCGCGGGCGCCTGCGACTGGGCCATCAGTGCGTCAATATCGGGTGTTTCCTGCGCATCAAAGTCGTAGAGCTTGATGAACTCGGTGCGGTCGATGGCCAGTTCGAGGTAGAAGATGTTGTTGTTGCTGGTGTAGAAGGTCACGCGCCGGGCTTCGGGCTTGTCCAGGTTGGCGTCCACGCTCAGCATCACCTGCTTGTTCAGCACCAGCATCTTGGGCTGGTTTTGCGTGATGTGCGTCTGCAGCTCGCGGCGCACCTTGCCGGTGAAGTCGCCCACCACCTGGTTCATCAGCTCGCCCATCACGTTGCTCACTTCGTCCGACGTGAATGAGGTCACCAGGTCGTCCTGCGACATGCCCATGTTGAGCAGGTAGTTCGAATACAGCTCCATCGCAGCCGGGGCCGAAAAATTGATGATGACCAGGCCTGAGAAGCCACCGTCAAACAGCACGAAGCAGCCGATGTCGGGCTTCAGGCATGTCTTGCTGATGCGCTGGACCATGCCCGAGTAGTGGATCTGGCTGTGCGTGGCCACGTTCAGTACCCGCGTGACGGAATTGCACAGGCTGATCAGCAGGTCTTCGGTGCCGTAGAGGGCGGGCGTTTGGGTAGTGCTCATGGTGCTGTGGCGGGGGCAGGCATGCCGCCGCTGTGGTGTCGGGAAAATCAGGAGGCGATGTGCAGAGCATAGGCGAACGCGTCCGCCCGGGCCACCGGGTTTTTGCGGTGGCCCGGCCCCACGCCCGCGCTACTGCGGCGATGCGGGCGCATGAGCCATGCCACTGCCATGCACAATATGCCGATGAGACTAGCCGCCTTCATCGCCGCGCACCATGAATCCATCATTCATGCATGGGTGGCTTTCGCCAAGAACCAACTGCCGGCTGCCCGCAACCTGGACGCGATGGGGCTGGAGGACCACGGCACGAAGATCCTTGAGGAAATCGTGCGCAACATGGCCGTGAAAGAGGATGAAAGCGAGAGCAAGGCGAAGTCCGAAGGGCAGAGCCTGCTGGCCTCCACATCCGCACAGGTTCCCTCGCGCAGCCACGCGCGCCAGCGCGAGCGCCAGGGGTTCGAGGTAGGGCAGATGGTGGCCGAGTACCGCGCGTTGCGTGCCACCGTATTGCGCCTGTGGCGTGATTCCGGCAGGCAGATGACGCCGCAGGACCTGGACGACATGATGCGCTTCAACGAGGCTGTGGACCAGGCACTGGCGGAGTCGGTGGAGGTCTTCATCGCCGAGCTGGACCGGGCGCGCGACCTGTTCCTGGGCGTGATGGGCCACGACCTGCGCGGCCCCCTGAGCTCCATCGCAAGTGCCGCCGCCGTCGAGATGCGCAAGTGGCCGGATGATGTGCGGTTTGCCCCGCTCATCCTGCGCAGCGTGCGACAGATGAAGGCGCTGCTCGACGACCTGATGGAGTTCACCACGTATCGCCTGGGCAACGGACTGAGCCTGTCGCCCGTACACATGCAGCTCGACCAGTTCGCGCGCGAGACGCTCGACGAGATCGAGACCGTCTCCAGGGGCCGCACGCTGCGGCTTGAATGCCACGGTGACATGACTGTCGAATGGGACCAGCGGCGCGTTCACCAGGCCCTGTCCAACCTGGTGTTCAACGCACTGAAGTACGGCTTTGCGGATTCGCCCATCGTCGTGTCGATCAATGGCTCGGCCAGCCATGTCCGGGTGGCGGTGCGCAATACGGGCAAGCCCATTGCACCGCATCTGCTGCCGCGACTGTTTGACCCGCTGGTCCGCGAAGAGCGCGAGGACGACGAAACCGGCTCGCAGGTGGCGGGTGCCAACCTGGGCCTGGGCCTGTACGTGGTGCGCGAGATCGCGGCGGCCCATGGCGGCACGGCTGAAGTCACCTCGACCGCCGACATGACCGAGTTCTGCATGCATTTGCCCCGCATGTGCACCGCAACGCCGCCAGGCACCGAAGGCCCGGTCGGCAACGGCGCCAGCGCGATCGCTTAGCCCTCCCGTCCGTCGTCCGCCGTCCGCTGTCGGCGACACCGGCTGCCCTGCCCGGGGTGGCCGTGTACGCCACCCGGCGTATTTCCGCGGCACGCATCCCTCTCCAGAATCCATTCCATCGCCTGAAACCGAGGCCCTGCGGGGCCTTCAGGCGAATTGGTTTGACCACCCACTGGAGAAGCACATGCAACGTCGTTATTCCCTCAAGGCCCTCGCGGCCGCCGCCGCACTCGCGGGCCTGTCTGCACTGCCCGCCCATGCGCAGGACACGATCAAGGTCGGCATCCTGCACAGCCTGTCGGGCACCATGGCCATCTCCGAGACCGTGCTGAAAGACACGGTTCTCATGGCCATTGACGAGATCAACGCCAAGGGCGGCGTGCTGGGCAAGAAGCTCGAACCCGTGGTGGTGGACCCCGCCTCCAACTGGCCGCTGTTTGCCGAAAAGACGAAGCAGCTGCTCACGCAGGACAAGGTTGCCGTGATCTTCGGCTGCTGGACCTCGGTCAGCCGCAAGTCGGTGCTGCCCGTGGTCGAGGAACTAAACGGCCTGCTGTTCTACCCCGTGCAGTACGAAGGTGAAGAACTGTCCAAGAACGTGTTCTACACCGGCGCCGCGCCCAACCAGCAGGCCATTCCTGCGGTGGACTACCTGATGAGCAAGGACGGTGGCGGCGCCAAGCGCTGGGTGCTGCTGGGTACCGACTACGTGTACCCCC
>LNEG01000150.1 GCA_001464865.1 Burkholderiales bacterium Ga0074133 | reverse complement strand
CGCCTTCAGCGTGGGTGAAGAGGAACTGCGCGGCGTGGACACCAAGCCGCTGGTGGGCCACCTGGCTGCCTGGAATTACTTCCAGTCCATCAAGAACCCCGAAAACACCGCCTTCATCAAGAAGTGGAGCGACTACGCCAAGGCCAAGAACATCGCAGGCCACAAGGACAAGCCGCTCACCAACGACCCGATGGAAGCCACCTACATCGGCATCAACATGTGGAAGCAGGCGGTTGAGAAGGCTAAGAGCACCGACGTGGACAAGGTCATCGCTGCCATGGCCGGCCAGACCTTCAAGGCACCCTCGGGCATCGTCAGCAAGATGGACGAGAAGAACCACCACCTGCACAAGAGCGTGTTCATCGGCGAGATCAAGGCCGACGGCCAGTTCAACGTGGTGTGGAAGACACCTGGCCCCGTGAAGGCCAAGCCATGGAGCCCGTACATCGAGGGCAATGACAAGAAGAAGGATGAGCCTGAAAAGAAGTGACACCCCACTGAGGCGCTAGCGCGCCTTCACCCCCTCTCTCACGCTGCGCGTGGGAGGGGGGACGCCGCCAGCGCGGCGGGGCGGCCCTTGCGCGGCGGCTCTCGCCTTCGCACCGCGCTCGTGCTGCGGCCCACTGCGACTTCCAAGAGCCTCCGTCATGTATTCCTCCTTTTTTTCTCGCCTGCTCGCCTGCCTCTTGCTGTGCGCCACAGTGCAGGCACATGCGTTGACCGCCGAGCAGGCCATGGCCATGGCTGCTGGCGAGACCGATGACCGGGTCGCTGCCGTGCAGCAGGCCGTGGCGGAGCCCGGCGAGCGCACGGCAGCGTTTTTGCAGGCGCTGGCCGATGACGCGGTGAAGATCGCCGCTGGCAAGGCCCTGATCGTGCGTGACGACAAGGGCCAGGACCCTGTGACGGGCGCCGAGGTGCCTGTGCCCGCGGATGCCGAAGACATCATCAACAACAACCGCATGCGCGGCGAGATCGATACGGCCCTGGCGGGCCTGGCGCTGTTTGGCAAGGATGAAGCCCGGCGCATGGCCGCCGCGAAGGCCCTGACCCGCGAGCCAGATGCCGGCCGGCTGCCCCTGCTGGACAAGGCCCTGGCGCAGGAGACCAGCGACCGCATCAAGACCCAGCTGGAGCTGGCGCGTGCCGCCACGCTGCTGGGCAGCGACGACGCTGCGCAACGCATTGCGGCCGCACAGGCCCTGTCGCTCAGCGCCACGCCCGACACGCGCCTGCTGCTCAACGAGCGCGTCACGGTCGAGGAAGACGCGAAGGTCAAGGCCGCACTGCAGGCAGCCCTGCGCGCCATCGACGGCAAGCTGGCCTGGGGCGAGCGCCTGGGCGCTGCGTTCTCGGGCATCAGCCTGGGCTCCATCCTGCTGCTGGTGGCGCTGGGTCTGGCCATCACCTACGGCCTGATGGGCGTGATCAACATGGCCCATGGCGAGCTGATGATGATCGGTGCCTACGCCACCTATGTGGTGCAAGGCATCTTTCAAAAGTATTTCCCGGGCGCGTTCGACTGGTACCTCGTCGCCGCCGTTCCCCTGGCCTTTGCTGCGTCAGCCAGCGTGGGTGCGGTGCTGGAGCGCAGCGTGCTGCGCTTTCTGTACGGCCGCCCGCTGGAGACATTGCTCGCCACCTGGGGTATCAGCCTGGTGCTGATGCAGCTGGTGCGCACGATCTTCGGCGCACAAAACGTGGGCGTGGAAAACCCCGCGTGGATGAGCGGCGGCGTACAGGTCCTGTCCAACCTCACGCTGCCTTACAACCGGCTGGTCATCATCGGCTTTGCCATTGCCGTGCTGCTGGGCATGGGCTACCTGATTGCCCGTACGCGCCTGGGCCTGTTCGTGCGCGGCGTCACGCAGAACCGCCCCATTGCGTCGTGCATGGGCGTGAACACGGCGCGCATCGACACCATGGCCTTTGCGCTGGGTTCGGGCATTGCGGGCCTGGCGGGCTGTGCGCTGAGCCAGGTGGGCAATGTGGGCCCCGACCTGGGCCAGAGCTACATCGTCGATGCCTTCATGGTGGTGGTGCTGGGCGGCGTGGGCCAGCTGGCGGGCACCGTGTATGCCGCGCTCGGCCTGGGCGTTCTCAACAAGTTCCTGGAAGGCTGGGCGGGCGCGGTGCTGGCCAAGATCGCGGTGCTGGTGTTCATCATCATCTTCATCCAGAAGCGGCCCCAGGGCATCTTCGCGGTCAAAGGGCGCACGGCAGACTAATGAAACACCCCCTGAGCCGCTTCGCGCCTTCCCCCTCTCTCGCATTGCTGCGCAATGCGGGAGGGGGACGCCCCCAGCGCGGCGGGGCGGCCCTTGCGCGGGGGCGCTGGCCTCGGTCGTGCCGGTTTCATGCGTTGTGAATAGTGCAAAGCTCACTGAATATTCGAAATGACTACTAGTTCACCTGCCATCCAACTGCCTGCACCCGCGCCGCTGCTCACGCGCGGTGGCTGGTCGGCCTTCATCGTGGCGCTCATCGTGGTGTGCGCCGTGGCTCCCGTGCTCAACCTTTGGGTGCCTGAAGGCAGCCTGTTCCACCTGTCTGACTACGCCGTGGCGCTGCTGGGCAAGATCATGTGCTACGCCATCTGCGCGCTGGCCATGGACCTGATCTGGGGCTACACCGGCATCCTCAGCCTGGGCCACGGTCTGTTCTTTGCACTGGGTGGCTATGTGATGGGCATGTACCTCATGCGCCAGATCGGCCGCGACGGCAACTACAAGAGCGACCTGCCCGACTTCATGGTCTTCCTGGACTGGAAGGAACTGCCCTGGCACTGGGCGCTGTCCGACAGCTTCATCGCCACGCTGATCCTCATCGTGGCCGTGCCGGGCGTGATCGCGTTCGTCTTCGGCTACTTTGCCTTCCGCTCGCGCATCAAGGGCGTGTACTTTTCGATCATCACGCAGGCCATGACGTATGCCGCCATGCTGCTGTTCTTTCGCAACGAGACGGGCTTTGGCGGCAACAACGGCTTTACCGATTTCAAGCGCATCCTGGGCATGCCGCTGGCCACGCAGAACATGCGCATGACGCTGTTTGTGCTGACCGGGCTGGCGCTGCTGGGGTTCTTTTTGCTGGCCCGCTGGCTGGTACGCAGCAAGTTCGGCCGGGTGCTGCAGGCCGTGCGCGATGCAGAAACGCGCGTCATGTTCTCGGGCTATTCGCCGCTGCCCTACAAGCTCACCATCTGGACCATCAGCGCCATGATGTGCGGCGTGGCCGGTGCCTTGTATGTGCCGCAGGTCGGCATCATCAACCCCGGTGAGATGAGCGCCGCCAACTCCATCGAAATCGCGGTGTGGGCGGCCGTGGGAGGTCGCGCCACGCTGATCGGACCGATCGTGGGGGCGTTCATCGTCAACGGGGCCAAGAGCTGGCTGACCGTGACGGCGCCGGAGTTCTGGCTGTATTTCCTGGGCGCGCTTTTCATCGCCGTGACGCTGTTTTTGCCCAACGGGGTCGTGGGCCTGGTCAAGAAGTTCAAGAGCAAAACGAGCAACAAGGGAGCTGCGCCATGACGCCCGACCTGATGGAAGAAGGCGCGCGGCGTTTGCACAAGACGCTGGCGCCCGCCGCACTGGGCCAGACCGAGTCAGGCGGGCGAACGGCCGGTTTCTCGCGCATCGCCACGCCGGGCGAAGTCGACGTGACCCACGGCCGCATCCTGTACCTGGAAGACGTGCATGTGAGCTTTGACGGCTTCAAGGCCATCAACGGTCTGAGCCTGGACATTGCCCCTGGTGAACTGCGATGCATCATCGGCCCCAACGGTGCGGGTAAGACGACGATGATGGACATCATCACCGGCAAGACAAGGCCGCAAAAGGGCACGGTGTTCTTCGGTAGCACCATCGACCTGCTGCGCCACAACGAGCCCGAGATCGCAAGCCTGGGCATCGGTCGCAAGTTTCAAAAACCCACGGTGTTCGAGCAGCTCAGCGTGTTCGAAAACCTGGAGCTGGCGCTGAAGACCCATAAGGGCGTGAAGTCGAGCATGTTCTTCAAGCTCGACTCGGCGCAGTCGGACCGGCTCGCCGACGTGCTGCACACCATCCATCTGGCCGACAGCGTGATGCGCCAGTCGGGCAACCTGAGCCACGGGCAAAAGCAGTGGCTGGAGATTGGCATGTTGCTGATGCAGGACCCCAAGCTGTTGCTGCTCGACGAGCCTGTGGCGGGCATGACAGATGAAGAGACAGCGCGCACGGCGGAGCTGTTTCTCACGCTCAAAGGCAAGCACTCGCTGATGGTGGTGGAGCACGACATGGGGTTCATCCGCACCATTTCGGAGAAGGTGACGGTGCTGTGCGATGGGTCGGTGCTGGCCGAGGGGACGCTGGATCAGGTGCAGGCGGATGAGCGGGTGATTGAGGTTTATCTGGGGCGGTGACGGTGGTGTGGCGCTCTGTGTCCTTTGATTTTTTGAACGGCTGCTATCCGTTCGGGCGGCGCCTGTCGACTCCAGGGCGCATCCCCCAACCGGTCGGGCTGAGCTTGTCGAGGCTTGGGCGCATCGGTTTGAACGGCATGCTCGTTTTCAGGGCGGGAGCCGGGAGTCGCCCGGCGAGCGACTCACTTTCTTTTGCTTCGCCAAAAGAAAGTGAGCAAAGAAAAGGCGACCCTCAGTCTGCGACCTCTTCGCGGTGCGAAGGGGCAGACCTGCGCCGTGGCGGTTGCGGGGTGCGCCGTGGAACTCACTGCGCTGCGTTGCAGCTTCGTTCGGACAGCCACGGCGAGTCAGTTCACGAAGCAGCCGCGCACTTGCGCGACTGCCACCCCGCAACCGCCCCGGCGCAGGCGCAGCCAGAAGGGGGTGGGAGCCAAACAGCCAAACAGCCAAACAGCCACACGGGTCGTCGCTGCGCTCGACCCGGCATCTGCCTAGCCCAGCGCGAGGCGCCTGCGCCCGCGAGACTGGGCCGAGCGAAGCAATGGCCCGAATGGATGTCCGTTCCCCATCCCCTCTGTATGCGCCGAGGAGCGCAGGGTTTGGCGGATCAGGGCTCGCGATTGTCTGAGCGAAGCGAGTTCGAGCGAGACCCCGCCAAACCTGAGCACCGCAGGTTGCCCGAAGCGAAGCGCAGGGACGCAGACAGTGGGGTCGCCCTTTCTTTGGTGACTTTCTTTCGGCGACGCGAAAGAAAGTTACTCGCACGCCGGGCGACTCCCGGCCTCCGCCCTGAACAAAAGCATGCGGTAGCCAAGGCCAACACAGGCTTTGACAAGCGCAGTCAAAAAGCCCCAATAGCTATCAAATAAATAGCTACAAGTGCAAATAAAACAAGCGCTAGCAGCCAAAAACACCCAAAACCACCATGCTCACCGTCCAAAACATCAACCAGTACTACGGCGGCTCCCACATCCTGCGCGACGTGAGCCTGACCGCCACCCCCGGCAAAGTCACCGTACTGCTGGGCCGCAACGGCGTGGGCAAAACCACGCTGCTCAAAAGCCTGATGGGCCTGGTGCCCATCAAGAGCGGCAGCATCCAGTTCGACGGCAAATCCATCGACAAAGCCACCCCCTACGACCGTGCACGCGCAGGCATCGGCTTCGTCCCCCAGGGCCGTGAAATCTTCGGCCGCCTCACAGTGGAAGAAAACCTGCGCATGGGCCTGGCCTACAAAAGCGGCTCCACCCCCGTGCCGCCACACCTGTACGAACTGTTCCCCGTGCTCAAGCAGATGCTCAAGCGCCGGGGCGGCGACCTCTCGGGCGGGCAGCAGCAGCAATTGGCCATTGCCCGCGCCCTGGCCCCCGGCCCGCGGTTGCTGATCCTGGACGAGCCCACCGAAGGCATCCAGCCCAGCATCATCAAGGACATTGGCCGGGTGATCCGCATGCTGGCTGACAAGGGCGAGATGGCCATCCTGCTGTGCGAGCAGTACTACGACTTTGCGCAGGATCTGGCCGATGACTACCTGGTGATGGAGCGCGGCGAGGTCATTGCGCGCGGCCCTGGCAGCGAGATGGAGGCCAAGGGTATCCGCAACCTGGTCGCGATCTGAGGCAGGCACACCGGCGTTGCAGGTGCCTTTTTGCTACGCGCTACGCAGCAGGGGGGTGGAAGCCGCCGGGCGGATGTCTTTGCCCGCAGGCTTCGCGTCAACCCGTTGCATGCAACGGCCGCGCTGCCCGTCGCCAGTGCGAAATGCTTTCCATGATGAGCACCGTGCAAAGCGCCCACACACCGCCCAGCACCCAGCCAGCCAGCACGTCGCTCACGTAATGCACCTGCAGCACCACGCGGCTCCAGCCCGTGGTGAAGATGGCCGCCCCCGCCAGCACTGCCACGGGCGCATGCCACTGCGGCTGCAGCAGCCGCGTGGCCAGATAGGCCAGCATGGTGAACGCCACCATCGATGCGCTGGTGTGACCGCTGGGAAAGCTGTATCCGTCTGCCGTGGCTACGCCATGCAGATGCTCGGGGCGTACGCGCTCGAACAGGCTCTTGAGGACGCGGGTCAGCAATGCGTTGCCCGCCATGGCCACCATCCATACGATGGCCAGAAGCCGGTACTGGCGCAGCCACAGCGCTGCACCCACCGCCACGGCAACCGCCGACAGCGTCCATTTGTCGCCCAGGTGGGTCAGCGTGGCAAACAGCTGCAGCGCAGCCATGCTGGCGCCGGCCTGCAGGCCGACCGCCACGGCATCGTCAAAAGCGCCCCAGCCTCGGGCGCTGTCGTCGCGCCACGATTCGGCCAGCTCGGCCATCACCGTGCCGCCCAGCAGCAGTGCGCAGGCGCTCGCTGCCATGGCGCCCACCAGCACCCAGCGCGCCTGCAACGGGTCCAGCGCGGTGGGCCACCAGCGCTTGCCAGATCTGCGCAGCGCCCGCAGCCCGAGCAGACCGCCCAGCGCCAGCATGCTCCCCGTGGCCATGCCAGCCAGCCACCATGCCATGGGGTGCTGTGCCATCAACGTGGCCAGGGTAAATGTTTGTACGCTGTCGGTCATGGGCGAGCTTTCGAACAATGGGCGGATAGGAGGCAAGTCATGTCGGCAGGGGGCGGGTTGAAAAAAGTCGGCTCACCGCGCGGGTCATCAGCAGGCTCTTGCGCGCCCATGGTCCACTGCCAGTGAATCTGTTGCCACAGCGCCGCGACAGGAAAGCAGCCGAGCGCACATCAGACCCCTTGGTTTTTAACGCGGCGCCGCACAACCCGGCGCGAAATGGGTGAATGTCTGACAGTGGCAGGATGGCACATACAAAACCTACCTGTTCCCGCCTGGGTGCTTGATGGATCCGGGTGAGCGGCGTGTGTCCTTCGCGTGCGGCCAGCTTGTCGGCCGGCACTGACAATGCAAAGGCGCCGGTACCGGCTGCGAATGACGCAACATGCACGGAAGATGGGCTCCCGATGGCGGGGTTGCGTGAAGTGCCGAACGGGTGTGCCTGCTGCCCCCATGCAGATGTGCCCGTGGCACCCGCATCCCGCGAGTCCTGATTTCCACCAGTTTCCAGCATGACCCTCCCTGAACGCCCCCTGACCCTGCGACCCGGCGGAACCATCCACCTGGTAGTGCCGCGCCGCCCCGGCGCTGATCTGCAGGTACTGCGCGACCGGCTGGAAAAGGTGCAGGCCCTGCAGCAACACAACGTGGTGTGGCACGTGCCCGACCAGCGTGCAGACATCGTGGGACTGGCAGAGCGTGCTGCCCAGGCCGCCCGTGACGACCACGGCCTGGTGGTAGCGGCAGGTGGTGACGGCACGATCAACGCCGTCGCGGCGGCGGCCCTGCGCGCCAACGTTCCCATCGGGGTGCTGCCCATGGGAACATTCAACTATTTCAGCCGCGAACACGGCCTTGCGCTGGAGCCCGAGGTGGCCGTGCAGGACTTGCTGGCCGCACTGCGAGATGGCCACATGCGACCGGTGCAGGTGGGTTTTGTGAACCAGCGCATGTTCGTGGTCAATGCCAGCGTGGGCGTGTACCCCAAGCTCCTGGCCGAGCGCGAACGGGCCTCCAAGCGCTTCGGGCGCTCGCGCATGGTGGCAGTGGCCGCGGCCATCTGGAGCATGTTCCGCCCTGCCTCAGGCCGCCGCTGGCGTGTGCTCGTCAAGGCGCACGAGGGCGCTCCGGCGCAGCAGGAAGAGCACCTGGTCACCACCCTGTTTGTGGGCAACAACCCGCTGCAGCTCGACCGCATGGGCCTGCCCCAGGCGCGCCTGGTGGCCGATGGGGGGAGGCTGGGTGTGGTGATGCTGCAGCCGCAGGGGCGCTGGGCCGTGGCGCGCACCATGTGGAATGCCGCGACAGGCAAGCTCGACAGGGACAAGGCCGTGGTCAGCATGGCCTGCACGGAGTTCACCGTATCGCCGGCCAGCTGGAAGCCGCCGCAGGTCAAGCTCGCCTTTGATGGCGAGCGCGAGTGGATGGCCCCGCCGCTGCACTTCCGGGTGGGGGCTCGCCCGCTGTGGCTCGTCACCCCGCAAACGCTGGTGCGCGATGGCGTAGGCGCGGACGAGCGCCCGCCCGCACAGGCTGCTGCATCAGCCGAGGTGGCTGTGGCCGTGCCGCCAGTGGCCGGCGGGCTGCTGCCGGTGTAGGCTGGCGGGGTCACACCGGGCTGTACCACGCCATACACAGCCAGGCGCAATACGGCAGCCGCACCCACGCATTGCGGCGGTCCTCCGAAAAACCACCTGCCCACTTGCACCGCTGCCTGCCAAGATGTCTTCCCTGATGCACCTGTCTGACCTGCACTTCGGCGCTCACGACCCCGATGTGTGTGCGGCCGTGCAGCGGCTGGCGCTGCGGCTGCCGGTGTCCATGGTGGTGGTGTCCGGTGACCTCACCCAGCGCGCCACCGCCGTGCAGTTCGAGCAGGCCTCCCGCTTCATTCGCGGACTGCAGGCCCGCTCCACACTGGTGCTGGCAGGCAATCACGACATCCCGCTGTACGCCTGGTGGATGCGCTGGGGCCGTGCGTACGAACGCTTTGCGGACCAGTTTGGCCTGGAGCAGGAAATGGTGCGCCATGCGGGCGACTTCTATGTGGTGGGGGTGGACACCACACGCCCCTGGCGGCACGAGCGGGGTTCCCTTTCGTCAGCACAGATCGAGCATGTGGCCGGTTTGCTGGAGAAGGCCCCGCCAGGCGCGTGGCCCATCGTCACCAGCCACCACCCGCTGGTGCCGCGCAATGCCGACGACCGCGCGCATCGCCCGCCCCGTGCCGACGAGGCTGTGCAGCGCTGGCAGACGGCAGGGGCCCGCATGCTTCTGTCGGGTCATGCGCATGACCCTGGCCTGATGGAGGCCCCGCCCGGGGTCTGGGTCAGCCGCGCCGGCACGGCTGTGTCGCACCGGTTGCGGCACGGCAGCCCCAACAGCCTGGTGGTACTGACGGCAGAGGCGTCGGGCGCTTCGGCCACCGGAGTGGTACGCCATGCATCGCGCTGGGACTATGACCGCCGCCTGGGCGAGTTTCAGCCCGTGCAGCGCGTGGCGGTGGATTAGCGTCTGTTCACGGTATCTGCGCGCTGGAACGAATGTCGCCCAACGGCCGTATGGGGATTCAGCCGGGCCCACTGGGAGGCCCCAGGGGCCCGTCTGTTGCGCTTTTGCCTGCTGGGTTTTTGCCAGCTTGACCGTACCCGCACTGCCGCCTATTCTGGCGGCCCACCTCCAGGCGGGCGGCAGTTGTCGTCCGTTGGAACCTCGGTACACCCCTGCGTGATACCGCTGGCACGGCTTCGGCAAGGCCACTTTGTTGCCCTCCGCTCCCGTGGTGCGGTACTGGCAACCAAAGACCTCCGTGGTCCGTGCCGGACCACAACCGGCGCATTGTCGCGGGGCGTATGCGGAGGCTTTCCGGGCCTGGCGGGCTCCAACCAGCGAGTTCCATGCATACAGAACCCAGCCCCGATACTTTTCTGGCTTTGCAAACCCTCATCGAGCGATCGACGGGCACCCGTCTTGGCGCTGACGTGCAGGCCGAGATGCGGGCTTTGCTTCGCGAACATTCTGCGGTCAACGTGCCCGGTCCGTCCGAGATGACGCTGCTGGTGGCGGGCGTGCGAGGGTTGCCTGATTTGCTGGCCATTCAGCCGCAGGACGCGGCTGTGGCTGCCATCAACCGGTGCCTGCTGCGCCTTGCCGAGGTGGTGGCCAAGCATCGCGGCAGCATCCATCACTTCGCGCGCGATGCGCTTCTGGTGCTGTTTGGGGCCCCCGAAGCGGGCGCCGACGACGTGGAGCGTGCCGTGCTGTGCGCCGTCGAGCTGCAGATGGTCATGCGCGACCTGAACCAGGAGCACCTGAACGAACGTCTGCCGCCTCTGTTCCTTGGCGTCGGGGTGCACACTGGCACGGTGATGGCCGGACGGTTCGGTTCCCCGGTGTATTCGGAGTTCATGGTGCTGGGTGACGAAGTGGAACTGGCATCGCGGATTCAGGCCTTCAGCCTGCGGGGGCAGGTGCTCATCAGCGATGCCACCTACCAGCGTTGCTGGGGCATGGCATCGGCCAGCGCACCGATGCAGGTCTACCTCAAGGGCCGGCCACGGCCCGAAAGCCTGCGAGAGCTGGTGGCCGTGCCTTCGCGCAAGCTGAAGGTACCCCGACAGGAGTTCCGCCGCAGCCATCGGGTGGACGCACGGCTGGTGTGCGAGTGCCGCCGTGTGCAGGATGGCATCGTCACGCCGGAGCGCTTGCCGGGTACCGTGCGCGATATCGGCTACCACGGCCTGCTGGTGACGACGCTGGAACCACTACCGCTGCACGCTGAAGTGCGGCTGGATTTTGATCTGGCCCTGATCGATTACCGCGCTACCGATGTCTATGCCCGCGTGATTACCGTCAAACAGGACGGTGGCGAGTGCACTGCAGGACTGGAGTTCACGTCCATCAGCCCCGAATGCAGTGCCAAGGTGCAGATGTTTGTGCAGGTGCTGGTGGGCACGCGCTAGCAGATTCCTGGTGGCTGTGCGCACTGTCCTGGCGCTGCGGCGTTACGTCGTGACCCGTCAGCAGCCTAGCTGTCCAGCCAAGTCGGTCAGGCTCGCCGCGTGCACGTCGTTGCATGGCAGGGGGGACACGTCCTTGGGCCGTGCCGCGCCGAATTCGTGGGGACGCTCGATGTAGGCGGTGTACAAGCCGCAGTCACGGGCCGCGGCCAGATCCTCATGGTGGGCTGCCACTAGCGCCACCTGCCGGGGTGCAAGGTCAAACACCCGCGCCACGCCCAGATACGTGTCCGGGTGTGGTTTGTAGGCCCTGAACACCTCGGCGCTCAGCACGCAGTCCCACGGCAGTCCTGCGCGCTTGGCCATATCGGTCAGCAGGCCGATGTTGCCGTTGGAAAGCGTGGTGAGGGTGTAGCGCTGCTTGAGCCGTGTGAGCCCTTCCACGCTGTCCGCCCATGCGTCGAGCCGGTGCCACACGCGGTTGAGGTGGCGCCTCCTGGCCTCATCCAGGTGCGCCAGCCCAAAACGCGGCAGCAGATCATCGAGGATGCCACGGTGCAGGTCGTCCAGCAGGGTCCAGCCCTGCGCACCGGTACGCACCTTCTCCATGGCGGGCTGGTAGCCCTGACGCCATGCCAGCGCAAAGGTGTCAGCGTCCAACCCCGGGTAAAGCGCCCGCAATTCGCGTGTGATGCTGCCGTGCCAGTCAACCACGGTGCCAAAGATATCGAAGGCCAGTACCTCGACATGGGCGAGCGGGTGGCTGGCGGGCAGGGCAGTGGGGCTGGGGGCGGATGTAAGGCCGGATGGGGCGTTATCAAGCTGCTCGTTCATGCTTGCATCGTAGGGCGACTGCTGCGCGCTTGAGCCACCCGGGATGCGGCAATGACGCCACAGTGCCCAGAAACTGGTGGAACACACGACGAGCGTCGGTTAAATTGTCTGCGGGCCGGCCCTTCTGCCAGCCACGTCGCTCGGACGGTTCCGGGCGCTTACGTGAAAGTCACACCGCATGTCTGCATCGCAGGGCAAGCGCCGTTTTGCGCGCATTGATCGCCTCCCACCCTACGTCTTCAACATCACGGCCGAGCTGAAACTCGCCGCCCGCCGCCGGGGTGAAGACATCATCGACATGAGCATGGGCAACCCCGATGGGGCCACACCACCGCACATCGTCGCCAAGCTCACCGAAGTGGCCCAGCGGCCCGACACCCACGGCTACAGCGCCAGCAAAGGCATCCCGCGCCTGCGCCGCGCCATCAGCCACTGGTACAAAGACCGCTACGCGGTGGACATCAACCCCGACACCGAGGCCATCGTCACCATCGGCTCCAAGGAGGGCCTGGCCCACCTCATGCTGGCCACGCTGGACCGGGGCGACACTGTGCTGGTGCCCGACCCGAGCTACCCCATCCACATCTACGGTGCGGTGATTGCCGGTGCCGACATCCGCAGTGTGCCCGTGGCGCCCGACGTGGACTTTTTTGCCGAGCTGGAAAAGGCCATCCGCGGCAGCTACCCCAAGCCCAAGATGATGATCTTCGGCTTTCCCAGCAACCCCACCGCGCAGTGTGTGGACCTGGGCTTCTTCGAACGCGTGATCGCCCTGGCCAAGAAACACGACATCCTGGTGGTGCACGACCTGGCCTATGCCGACATCGTGTACGACGGCTACCGCGCCCCCAGCATCATGGAAGTGCCCGACGCCAAGGATGTGGCGGTGGAGTTTTTCACCCTGAGCAAAAGCTACAACATGGCCGGCTGGCGCGTGGGCTTCATGGTGGGCAACCCGGACCTGGTGGCCGCCCTGGCCCGCATCAAGAGCTACCACGACTACGGCACCTTCACCCCCCTGCAGGTGGCTGCGATTGCCGCGCTGGAGGGCGACCAGCAGTGCGTGAAAGACATCGCTGCCCAGTACCAACGCCGCCGCGACGTTCTCTACAAGGGCCTCACCGAAGCGGGCTGGGCCGTGGACTGCCCCAAGGCCAGCATGTACATCTGGGCCCGTATCCCCGAGCCGTATCGCGCGCTGGGCTCGCTGGAGTTTGCGCGGCAACTGCTGGACAAGGCCAAGGTGTGTGTGTCCCCGGGCATCGGCTTTGGGGACCAGGGGGATGAGTACGTGCGCTTTGCGCTGATCGAGAACGAGGCGCGGATTCGGCAGGCGGTGCGGGGGATTCGGGGGATGTTTAAGGCAGATGGGTTGTTGAAACTGCCCCCGGTGATACCAGCCTGAGAAAGGCGCCGCAAGGCGGCGCTGAAACCCGTTGCAACGACTGCTTACGGCATCGGCGTGCGCCGCCGCGTAGACTGCGGCGCATGTTTCTGGACTACAACCCCGACGACCTCGACGTCACCATTTCCGAACTGCTGGTGGCCACCAGCGACGCTCCCGACCCAGACCTGCCAGCGGCTGTACCGCAGGTGCTGCAGCTGCTGCGTACCCGCCTCAACATGGACGTGGCCTTCGTGTCCCAGATCACCGAGGGGCGCAGAACGATTAAGGCGGTGGACAGCGCCGCAGACTTTTCCTCACTGCAGCCGGGCAGATCGGACCCAGTGGAGGAAAGCTGGTGCCAGTGGGTGATCGAGGGGCGCTTGCCCGAAGCGATCAAGGACGCGGGGCCCCTGGTGGCGGCGGGCCGGGCACCCAACCCCGGCTTTCCCATCGGCACGCATCTGAGCACGCCGGTGCGGCTTTCGGGCGGGGAGATATATGGCACGTTGTGCTGCTTCAGCCGTGGCGTGCAGGCCGACGTGGACATCGGCCGCCTGCGGTACACAGCTGACCTACTGGCTTCCCGGCTCACACTGGGTTCCGGGCAGCGCTGACTCCTGCTGGGCGGTGTTGATTGGCTCCTTACATCGCCCAGATTCGGGGAGTTTCCCCTTCCAGCGACCACATCGCCTGGCGCCAAGCCACCCGCACCGCCTTGAGCAACTTCATCGCAGGCTCCACCTGCGGCGCCAGCACACGCACCACCACCATGCGGTCGTTGGGGCTGGTGGCGCCTGCCGTCGTTTTGACCTGGGGGTGTTGATCCATCACCGTACGGGCCGCGTCCAGCGCAGCGTCGCGGCGTGTGCGGTCGAGGGGCGTGCCTGCGGCAAAGAACATGCTGGCCATGCAACGGTGGCCCGCCAAACCCAAGGGGCTGCTCAGCAGGCGGTCATCGGCGGCGTCGATCACGCCGCGCTCCAGCCACAGGCCGGGCACTTCCAGGTGCTGGGTGAAGCGGCCTTGTTTAAACGGCTGGCCCGCGTGCGGCAGGCCCAGTGCGGTCACGTCCCAGGCGATGCATTCAGCGCCGGGGGCGAGGTTCAGCTTGAGGTGGTTTTCGGCGTGGCAGGCGCTGTAGCACAGGGCTTCCAGTGGCAGCCATTCCAGGCGCGCGCCTTCGGCCAGGGTGAGGTGGCTGCGCTGAAGGGCCAATGGGCCGGTGGACCGGTAGAAGCGCGTGGCGCCGGGCGTGGTGACCAGGCCGTGGGCGCCGGAGCCCACCGTGGTGGTGATGTCCAGCGTGTCGCCGCCCACCAGGCCGCCGGGCGGGTGCACCAGCACGTTGTGGCACACCGCATCCCCCTCTGGGTACAGGCTTTGCAGGATGCGCAGCGGACCGTTGTGTTCGTAGCGGGCCACGGTGCGGGCGCTTTCCGCGGTGTAGTCCAGTTGCAGACGGGCGTGCCAGGGCATATCGGTTTTGTATGCTATCTATTGAATAGCGTTTGAGGTTTAAGAGGCAAGCGCTTGCAGGGGTTTTCGTTCGTGCGGCGCGGTACGGTGGCCGCCGGTGCATGGTGGCTCCCTCCCCCCACAGCAAGCACCGTGCCGGCCATGCGTGCCGTTGTCGCGCGTTTGGTACCCGTGAGGCTAGCGGGGTGCTGCGCAGGAGTCGTCCAGCCTCGCCATTCCGGCAATCTTTTGTAGGCGGCTGCGGTTTTCAAGGCAGGCCTGGTACTGTGTCTCGGCGGCCTTCTGCAGGGCCAGCCGGGCGGCCTGGGACCGGTCGGCCTGGAGCTGGGCCACACGCTCGCGGATCTGCGGCATGGCGGCCAGGGCGGCTTTTTCGCCTTCAAGGATGGCGTTGGCGCGCTGGCTGAAGTCGGCAGCGCCGATGTCCAGTACCCGCGGGCGAATGATCACGTCGGCGCGGGCCAGCTCGGCCTGGCCGAGCTTCTGGCCCATGATGGCGATGGACTGGCCCAGCGTGCCCAGCATGTCGCCGGGCGATTGGCCGCGTGCCTTGTTCGAGATGTCCACCGCGACGACGATGTCTGCACCCAGCTGGCGCGCCGCATCCACGGGCACCGGACTGACGATGCCGCCATCGACGAAATGGAACTTGCCGATGGTGACAGGCTGGAAAACGCCAGGAACGCTGCTGGATGCGCGCACCGCCTGGCCAGTGTTGCCCCGGGCAAACACCGTGCGCTCGCCGTCCTCCAGGCGCGTGGCTACGGCGACGAACGGCTTGGCGAGCTGCTCAAGGGGTTTGCGCCGCACCTGCTCATTGACGTAGTCCTCAAGCTTCTGGCCTTGCACCAGGCCGCCAGATGAAATCTGCAGGTCGCGTATCTTTGATTCGTCGAGCCCCACGGCTTTTTCCTGCAGCTCGAACGCGTTCAGCCCGCTGGCGTACAGCGCTCCCACCACGCTCCCCGCGCTGGTGCCGGACACCACGGCTGGCACCAGGCCGTTCGCTTCGAGCATCTTGATCACGCCGATATGTGCAAACCCCTTGGCCGCGCCGCCGCCCAACGCCAGTCCGATGCGCACGGGCGCAGCGCCGGGTGAGGGCGATGCCTCGGGGGCCCCAGTACGTACGGGCGCATCCCCTGCACAGCCGGCCAGCAGCGCTGCCAGCAGCAGCGTGGACCCACGGCGGGTGAGGAGGTCCGGCTGCGCACGCAGGGGGCGCCGGATAGAGCGGGAAGGCAGTGAACGGGAGAGCAGCATGGGGCAACAACAAGTGCGAAGCGCCGCCGCACGGCACCGCAGATGCGGCCGCGCCAGCGCGTCCTGGACGACGATGGTAACCCCAGCCTCCGCCTGCTGCAGCCCGGCTCGCCTTCAGCGCTGCGCCGCGTCCGGCGTCTGGAATGCGAACTCGCCGTCGGCCATCTTTGGCCCGACCATCACCCGTGCAACCAGACGCCGGTTCCAACCGATGCGCTGCGAGTGCACGTCGTCCCAGATGAGGGTGCACGTCACGGTGGAGCCGCGGATCACCGGCATCTCGTTCAGCGTGGTGTAAGGCAGGTCCAGTGGTTCCTGCGTGTCGGCGTCCCACAGCACGATGCCAATGACCTGGTCTGGCAGGGTCGTGGCGTCTGCCGGTTCGATGCAGGCCGCTTGCACATGCAGGTACGGCCAGCGAAAGCTGCAGTTCGGCGCGTCCACCTTCAGCTTTGGTGCCTGTGGGTCTTGGGTGCTGGCGAGGCAAAAAGTGCCCGCCCACACAAATGCGCCACGGGCATCCAGCAGCTTCCACGGGCGAATGAGCTGCGCCGCACCCAGTTGCAGCAATCGCCCCAGGAATGCCGTCACGCGCCAGCCCACCGAGATTGTTTCGGTGGTTTGCAAGGGTTCCGCGCCACCCACTGCTTCATGGCCGTTGTGCGTCCCATGCGCCGCGGAATCGCGCGCTGCGGCCTGGGCGAGCCACTTGTGGACCAGGTTGTACAGCCACGCCATGGTGGTCCAGAAGCTTTTGCGGTACGTGGCGGACAGCGAGACCCCACGGGTCTGTGCTCCGTCCAGCACCGCACTCAGCCGGAAGGTATCGAGCCCAACTGGCAAGGCACTGAGTTCAAAGTAGGTGTTGCGTGCCTCGAGCGTCAGCACACCGTCGCGGTAGATGCCCGTGAACAAGTACATCAGGTTGCGCGCGGGGCTTCCGGCGCCGCCCCCGGCATAGTGTTCGCAGCCATAGACGGCCACCGGGTACGCCCCGTCGTCGCCTGGCTTGCCCACGTGCAGCACCCGCAATGTGATCTCGATGGTGGCGATGGCGAGCTGGTCCAGCGCCGGTACCACGAAGGGCGAGAACACGGACATGCGGTTGATTTCCCACATCCGACCGGGCAAGGTGCTGGCAGGCGGCGGTGACTGACTGACCCGCACCTGGCACGGAGCGCTGCCGTACAGCGCGCCCTGGTAGTGCACAGACACCGTGAAGCCAGGCCGGTCGACCGGCGCATGCAAGTGGATGAGCGTGCTGTCGGCACTCAGCGAAAACGGCACGCTTTGCCCGTCCAGCATGACTGAAAGATGGCCTGCCTGCAGGGGCTCAAAGCCCTCGGCCGATACCGATGCCAGGGTCAGCACTTGACCGCCATCGACGAGCAGCGGTGCCTGGCCGTCCAGCGCAACTGCCGCCATTCGGCCCGCAGGCGACACATAGCGCAGGCCCCGGAGTCGATGGGGTGCCGGGCTTTCGGAAAAGGCGGCATAAGGGATACGGGCAACGATGCCGCCGGAGCTGACGGCCACTACCCCTTGCGGGCTCAGTGCAAGCGAAGCGTTGATCGCGGGATACTGCACCGATGTCCAGAACGCTGGATCGTCCCCGGCGTCCTCGGGCTTTCGGCCCAGAACGCACAGGTCGAAACGTCCCAGGATCTGACCGTTGGTCGGGTCGATAGACAGCACAACGCCATCTCCGGTGGCGACGTACACGCGGTAAGACCCGTCATTCCCCGGGGCTGGCCCCACCACTGGTGATGAGAAGCTGGGCATGCCGGTGAAGCAGGCCCACAGCAGCCGGGGTGCGGCACCTCGGGCGGCGATGTCAAAGCCGCGCAGCACGCCGTCGGACGACAGCACGAACATCTGCTGCACGTCGCCTTGCTCGTACAGAGCAGCCGATGCATAGATCAGCGCCGGCGTGTCGAACGTGGCGATGCGACGGCCTCCCTGCTCTGCGTCGAGGCAGTAGATCCGGCCGTCGAACGCGCCCAGCATCACACGTCCATCGCGCGTGATCGCGGGCGAGCTGGCGCAGAGGTTGTCCAGCGGGGCGGTCCACAGAATGCGGGCCTGGTCCGAGTGTGGATCGAACGCATAAACCGTCATGTCGGCCGAGGCAAAGCAGCCCATGGAGCCGTCGGGGTGGAACGCGGCGGCACTCCAGATGAAAAAGCCGGTGGCAAAAGCCCAGCGTGGCTTGCCGTCTTTGTCCTCAGCCCGGAGGGCGTAGAAAAAGAAGTTGTCGCAGCCGGCGTACAGCCCGCCATGGCCATCGGTGACCACATTGCCCTCGAGCCAATCGATCGTGCTGGGTGAGCTGCTCTCTTTCCTGAGCTCAGACCGCTCAAGCGTTTTGCCATCGCTGGTGGCATAGATGGCTCGATCGCCGGCTGGAACGTAAAGCCATCCTGTAGGAAGGTAGCACGCGGCCGAGTCGACCACAGCCCCTTGTGTGCCGGCACCTGTCGTTGCGCAAGAGGCAGCATCGGATGCGGCCACGGGCAGGCGGTTCCATGTGCCAGAGGGGCCGAGTGAGTACAGGTAGCCGTCCGACGAACCGACATGGATGGTGTGCGTGGCATCAACGACGGGTGTGGCATTGAGAATGCCTGTGTTTCCCTGGGATACGTGCGAAATCAACTGCGCATGCGCAGAAGGTGCACCGAAGCTCCAGCAACCCGTGTTCTGCGGGTTGCCGCGCATCGTGGGCCAGGGAGCGGGCGGGGTGTGGGTCGGGTTCATGGCTCTACCTTTCGTACAGGCCGCTGCGCGGTGAGCGCGACTTTAGGCGGGTTTGTTCCATCCTGCGAGGCCCGGCAGGTGGGTCATCCCGTGATCGCGGGACGAGAGCCCCGCCGCTGGCGCGCTGGCATGGCCCGCCTTGGATGCGGCGCATGTCCACAGTTCGGCGCCGCGTGTTCATGGGATAGGCAGCAGATAGCGGGCTTTTTAGAGTCGCAGCCGACCATGAAGCCGGGGCCTGCGGTCGCAGCCGACCTAGTTCCGGGTCCATTCACCACCTCTCCAAGGAGCCGTCATGTCCCGATCTGCGCATCCACGCCCAGCCTCCCGATTCGTTTCGTTCGCACGGACCCGTCCATCGATATTGTTTGAATCCTTCGAACATCTGTTCATTGGCAACCAGATCAAACTGCAGACCGCGGATGGCACGGAGCGGCGCGGTGCTGACTACCCGCTTGCGCTGCCCAACGGGCTGCAACTGACCTACGGTCGCGTGGTCGCCTTGGCCGGGGACTTCTTCGGCATCCCGGGCGAAGCGATCGCTGACGATCCCAGTGCGCCAGACCGCTTTTTGCGTGCCTTCGGCCAGATGGCAACGGACCCTGGCGGCGTCTCTCAGGTCCAGGCCATCAACGCCGTGATGCAAGACGAAATCACGGCCTTGCAGCAGGCCATTGAACGTGGCGAAACCGACCTCTACAAGGTCTACCAGAGCCTGGACCTGAACGGGCGCTACAACCGGGCCACGGGCGGTGGCAGCTTCTTCACCGACTACTGGCCCATGGGGCGCTACCTCGCTCTGGCAGCGTCAAATTTCGACCACTTCGGGGAAGATGCCGTAAGCGCCTATGCCATGGGGCATGGGCAGGCCTTGAGCCAGGCGCTGCTGGCGCGCAGGCTCAGCGGCGCCGCCCGTGAGAACGCATTGCAACTGGCCTATGCGCAAAACGCGTTCGCCGACCATTTCCTATCGGATCTGTTCTCGTCAGGGCACCTGCGCACGCCACGCCGCGCGCTTGACCGCATCGGTCGGCAATCGTCTGTGCCCGAGGGCGCTGCGCTGGCCGGCCTGTGTGCCAAGGCCATGCATGACGAGGACAGCTACCACGGGCTCAGCGTCCGCAACGCCCGGGGCGAAACCTGGCGCGCGTATGGTGACAAGAAGCTGCTCGACCATGGCGATGAGGAAAACCTGCGCCGGGTAGTGGCTGCGGTACAGGCCTCGGCCGCAGAGATCTGGAACGCGTTTGCGAGCGGCCAAGTCCCCGAACGTTATGCTGCGCTGGCGTACACGCCTGATCTGGCGGCCCTGCAGGATCGACATGACTTGGCCAACCTCGCGCCGCTGTTCACGGCCGAGACCGGCGGACAGGTGCTGCGCCGCAAGGACGTCGTGGACCTGGCCAGCCGCGACTGGACCAACGACTGGTGGCTTGCGTCCACGGTGGCCCTGCTGCGGGGCACGGAGTCCCAGCGGCTCGCGGGCCGTGCCGATACGCCGCTCAACATCGATCCCATCGTGGTGCAGTTTTTCCGCAATGGCGATGGGCGCATGGGAATGATCGAATACGGCCCGGGTGCCGCCGGATACGGCACCCTCTGGGGGGTCGGCGACATGGGGCAGGGTGCCGGGCTTGTGGCCTTGCTCGACATGGACCTGGAAGGGGACGGGGCCACACAGTTCGTACAGTTGTGGCAGGCAGGTGCGGACACGGGCGTCATCGTGTACGGCCCGGATGCGCAGGCGGCCGGCTATGCCGTGCGGTACGCCAGTGCCGGGGTGCTGACGGGTGCCGCTGGCGGGCAATGGCGAAGCTGCCGGCGGCGCGAGGGCGGAGCGTGGATGGTGCGCAGCGCCGCCGCCTCCGGGGCGCCGAGCCTGGACGCCCTGCATGCCCGCACGGACACGCCGACCCTGGGTATCGAGGTGCTGTGGCGCGCGCCACAACTCTTTGCCCAGCAGCCCGAGGGCTGTCTGCTGGCGGCCGATATCGACGGCGACGGCAACGATGAACTCGTGTGGATGGGTGTGTCCGGCAATATGTCGCTGTGCCTGGCCGCAGCGCGGCTGGGCGACCATGGGCCGCAAGTGCTGGTGGAGCCGCGCGAGCAGCCGCGCGCCAGCGGCTTGCGGGCGCTCGCCGCGGACGTGGACGGAACCGGCAGGCAGGCCATCGTCTGCATCGGCGAGTCGGCCGATGCCACGGGTGGGTTCACGCGGGTGTGCCGGCTCGGCGCCGACGGCCGTAGTTTCGACGTGCTAGACCGCCAAAACCATGCATTCAGCGGCGCCCTGATTGGCTGGCTCGTGGTCGATGCCGACGAAGACGGCGCAGCGGACCTGGTGCGCGTGGGCGCGCTGGGCGGGCGCGTCACGGTCCAGCTGCTGCGCTCGCGCAAAGACGGCTTTTTTGACGCTGGGGTGGTCAACACCTTTGACGTGCCGTCCACGTCCGTGGGATTGCTGGCGAGCCGGGTGGGCGGCCGGGGGCGCTATGTGGTGCAACATCTTTTCGACCATGGCGGGCAGTTGGGGTGGGCCGTGTTCACCCCCAACGTTGTGGGTTCGGGGCTTGGTTTGGCGGCGCTGCAGAGCGACATGGGGCAGGGGGCGGCCGCCATCGGATTTTTTACCGCGAATGCTCGTCTGGCTGCATCTGACTGAGCACGCTCCGGGACTCAGTCCCGGCTCGCGTCTCGCCCCCGTCAGGCTGTCCGCTGCGCGGGTGGGAGGCGGCACGGCTCCCGTGAATGTGGGAGTCCTTGCCATCGCGCCGATGCGACAATCTTCGGCAGGAGGTTAGCCCATGCCCATCCGTGTGTTGGTGGTCGAAGACGAACCCGCCTTCCTTCAGCGGTTTTCGGAGGCGGTGCTGGGCCACGCCCGGCTGGAGCTGGTGGGCGCGGTGACCAGCGTGTCGGCAGCGTGCGCCATGATCGATGCACTCGCGCCCGACGTGGTGCTCACCGATCTCGGCTTGCCAGACGGCGATGGCACGGCCGTCATCCGCCATGCGATGAACCGGCGCGTCGATTGCGATGTGCTGGTGGTCACCATGTTTGGCGATGACGCCCATGTGACCGAAAGCATCGCGGCAGGCGCCACCGGTTACCTGATGAAGGACGCCCTGCCCGACAGCATGGCCGATTCCATCATCCAGGTGCATGAGGGCGGATCGCCGATCAGTCCGGGCATTGCGCGGCGGGTGCTGCAGAGGTTTCGGACTTCGGAGTCGGGAGCCGCAGCACCCTCGCCGCCCCTCCCGGTGCAGGCCCCGGACTCCAATCCGCTCACCGCGCGGGAGACCGACATCCTGCGCCTGGTGGCCAAGGGCTTGAGCTTTGCCGACATTGGCGATGTGCTCGACATTTCTCCGCACACCGTCGTCGCCCATGTGAAACGCATCTACCGCAAGCTGGCCGTGCATTCGCGGGGCGAGGCGGTGTACGAGGCGCAGGCGATCGGCCTGCTCTGAGGCTGCCATCTCGATGCGTTGCAGCGGCGTTTTGGGAAGCCTCGGCCTGGACCGCGCAGAGCCGGTCCGGTGCCTGCTCGCTGGGCAAGTGATGACAGCGGGGCAGGCATGGTGACGGCTGCGCTGGCAGCCCGGTTCGATGACCTCGTTGCCCTGCGCCAGTGTGGCAATCTGTTGCTGGCCCGGGCGCGTTGGCGTGGACAGCCCGTGACCTTGTGGCACCTGGCAGAGCCGCATCCGGCGGCAGCCGCTGCAAGCCGTACGGTGTGCGAGCGCCTGCAGGGTACGCAGTTGCCCGGTGTGGTGGACTTTCACCAGGGCCCATCAGGGGTGACCTGGGTGGTGCCCGATGACAGCGCTGTTTTTCTGGATAACTGGACGGCCCAGCACGGCCTGGTGCCGCTTGCCGCAGCGCTGCAACTGCTGCATTCGATGGCCCTGGCGCTCGACGCATTGCACCGCCACGGTGTGTTGCACCTGCACCTTCGTCCAGCGACCGTGCGTGTACGGGCAGCAAACCCGCCGCATGTCCAGCTGGTGCCCGCTGAGGCCGTACCGATCGAGGATAAGGCTGCGCTCCAGGCCCGAGCCGCGCGCCATGACGCCTGCTACAGCGCGCCCGAGCTGACCGGCCGCACGGCCACTCGGCCGGGGCCGCGCACCGACCTGTACCTGCTGGGGATGCTGGCGTACCGGGTGTTGACCGGTCGGGTTCCCTTTGAAGCCGATGATGCGCTGGGCTGGCTGCATGCCCATCTCACGGTGCCCGCCCCCGATGTCCGCCAGGGGCGGCCCGATGTTCCGGCAGAGCTGGCCGGGTTGGTGGCAGCGCTGCTTGCCAAATCGCCGGAGCAGCGCCCGGCCTCTGCAGCCATCGTGGCGCAAGACCTCCATGCCTGCCTTCAGGCGCTGGAGCAGCCCGTGGCGCCGCGGGCCATGCCGCTGCGTTCTCCGCGCGCGCTGTTTGCGCAACCGCGGCTGCTGCTGGGCCGAGAGGCAGAGTACGAAGCCTTGGAGCAGGCGCTGGAGCGGGTCAGCAGCGGACGGGTGGAGCGGGTTGAATTGACCGGACATGCCGGCATTGGCAAGTCCGCCTTGGCACGGCGGTTTCTGGACGCTGCGCGCCAGCGGGGTGCGCGTGTTCTGTCGGCCAAGTGCGAGCAGCAGCCCGGGCCACGCCCCTATCCCGTGGTGGCCGATCTGCTGGACGACCTGGCCGCGCAAGGGCTGGGCATGCCGCGTGGCATGCCAGGCCCGGAGGCGGCAGCCCTGGTGGCGCTTTCGCCGGGGCTGGCCGCGCAGGCGGAGGTGGCCGCTTCCAGGCAGGTGTTGCCTCCGGACCAGGCGCGCCAGCGCCTGCTGTCGGGGCTGGTGGAACTTCTGACGGCGCTGACGGGAGACCAGGCACTGGTCCTGTGGGTGGATGATGCCCATTGGAGCGATGAGGCCACCCTGTTGCTGCTGCGGGCGGTGCTGGCCGATCGCTCGTTGCGGCGCGTGTTGCTGCTGGTGGGGCAACGCAGCGACGAGACCGGGGCCCTGCCGGACCGGTCCGTGTTCCGGGGTCTGCCCGGCATCGAGATCGAGCTTTCAGGCCTGCAAGATGACGAGATCCGCAGATGGGTTCAGGCCGCATTGCCTGGCGGCCTGGTTCACCCGGCACCTACCCTGGCACGGCTGGTGCAGCGCAGTGCAGGCAACCCGCTGTTTCTGGGCCAGCTGCTGGACGCCATGGTGGCCCAGGGGCAGCTGACGCCCGGTGACGATGGGCGCTGGGAGCTGGACGACCGCCCGGCCGGGCTCTCGGCACTGCCTGCCTCCGCGCTTGAGGCTGGGGCTGCCAGACTGCGTGCGTTGGAGCCGGACGACGCCTGGTTGCTCGGTCTGGCGGCGGCCCACGGCGCGGAGCTGGACGCCCTGTTGCTGGCGCGTGCCGCATCCCGCAGCCCGTCGCAGGTAACGTCCACGCTGGAACGCGCGCAGGCAGAAGGATTGGTCGAGCCCACACGCCAGGGGCGGTGGCGTTTTCTGCACGACCGGCTTCAGCAGGCCGCATACCAGTGCGGCGATGAAGCCGTGCGTCAGCAGTGGCATCTGCGGTTGGGCACCACCCTGCTGGACGCGGACGAGGAATCCCTGCTGTTCGACCTGTGCCGGCACCTGGTACTCGCGCAGTCCTTGCTCACGCCGCAGCAACGCCATGCGTTCGTGTTGGCGGCACAGCGGGCGGCCCGCAAGGCGGGCCTCGGGGCTGCGTTTTCACAGCAGGTCGCGTTGTTGCGCAGTGCCGTGGCTGCCTTGCGGACGGACCTGCTCATGGATTCGGCCGGGCAGCGCTCACTGCTGTTCGATGCGACTGAGGCCCTGGTGCTGGCGCGAGACTTTGCCGCAGCGGACCAGTGCCTTGGAACGGCTGAGCCGCTGGTCACGGACACGCTCTCCTGCGCCCGCGCCGACGAGTTGCGTATTGGCTGGCTGATCGCCCAGGATCGGGGTACCGAGGCGCTGGCACTGGGGGTGGAGGCGCTGGCCCGCCTTGGCGTGGTGGTCCGTCCGCAGCGGGCCATGCTGGAATCACTGTGGCAGTGGCTGCGCCTGAAGAGCGCGTTGCGCGGCATTCCGCAAGCACGCTGGGCAGAGCTGCCGGTGACGTCCGAACCGCTGCACCTGCAGACGGACCGGCTGATCTTTGCCTGCATCAGCGTGGCGCACACGATGACGTCTCCGCTGTATGCCGTGCTCGGCCTTGCGGGAGCGCGCTTTGCGCTGGTACGCGGTTTCACGCCGTGGTCGTGGCAACCCATCTCGGCAGCGGCGCATGTGCTCTCGGGCGTGTTCGACGACATCGACACCGGCCACGCGCTGGGCGAGCTGTCGGTGCAGCTGGGTGAGCGCCTGGGCACGCACAGCCTCAGCTTCAACCACCTGTTCTATGTGATGCACTGGAAGGTGCCGGTCGCGTCCACCCTGCCGCTCTTGCGCGAGTGTTTTGATCTGGCAGAGCGCAGCGGCAACTTCGAGATCGCCGGCTACGCGGCCGGCATGCTGGTGGGTGTGACCTGGAATGCCATGGGGTCCCTCACTGCCCTGGACGAGGCCATCCATGACGCGCGGGGCTTTGTGGAGCGCCGTGACAACGCGCTGGTGCGGGATTGTTGCGACACCTTTGATGCGCTGCTGCGCCTGCTGCGCGGCCCCGCTCCTCAGGCCGAGATCGCGCCCCTGCAACTCCAGCGCGCCAGCGGGCAGGTGCTGCCGCATGACGAGATTTTTGCGCTCATCCATGACCAGCTGGCAGTCATGCTCAATGTCATGGCTGGGTTTACGGGCGATGCGGTGGTCGAATGCGGCCAGCGCGTGCGCCGCAACCTGCATCGCATGGCGGGCAATTTCTCCACGCCCCTTCACCACTGGTTCGAGGCCTTGCTGCATGCCGACCGCCTGCGTGAGCGCCCGGTGGCGAGCTCCAGGCGGCTGGTCAAGCGGCATCTGGGCAAGCTGCGGTCATGGTCGGCGCATTGTCCTGCGAATCACGCGCACCGCGTGGTCAGCCTGGAGGCCGAATGGGCCGCACTGGCCGGAACGCCTGAAGCCGAAACCCTGTATGCGCAGGCCGTCCAGATGGCCAGCGACCACGGGTTCACCGGGGACGCGGCGATTCTTGCGCACCGCTGGGCGCGGCACTGCGCGCGCACGGGGGACACAGACGGCCTGCGCAACAGCCTGGAGCGCGCGCACGCGCTGTATTCACAATGGGGTGCGGGTTGCATGGTGGAGCTGCTCGAAGGCAGCTTGCCAAAGTTTGCCCGTCCGCGGCGAGAGCCGCCACCGCTACCGCTGGACACGGCAACCTTGATCAAGGCGTCCCAGACCATCGGTGCTGAACTGGAAATGGGCGCGGTCGCCGAGCGCCTGCTTCAGCAGGTGATGGAAAACGCCGGAGCGCGCTACGGGGCTCTCGTGCTGCAGCGGGATGAGCGCCTGGTTCTGGCGGCACAGCGAGCAGCTGCGGGCGCACGGGCCGAAGCCCAGCTGCCTGCGGATCTGGAGCGAACGGATCTGCCCCACACACTCCTCCGGTCCGTGATGCAGGGCCGCGAGCCTGTGGTGCTGGAGGACGCGTGCGCGCCCCACGCGTGGCCTCCCGCACAACGCTGGGCGGGCCAGACGCACGTGTCCGTACTGTGCGTTCCGGTGGTGGCCGCCGGTCGCGTTCTGGGCGCTCTCTATCTGGAAAACGAGTTGTCTGGTGCGTGCTTCACCCCGGAGCGGTCCACCATCGCCCGCGTGCTGGCGGGGCAGGCGGCTGTGGCGCTCAGCAATGCGCGCCTGTACGCCGAGCTGAGCGAAGCCCACGACGCGCTGCAGTCGGGCAACCTCCGGCTGGAGGAGCGGGTGCTCGAACGCACTCGTGCACTGGAGGACAACCATGCGCAGATGCGCCGGCTCGAGCGCCTGCACGCGGCCGACGAGGAGCGTCAGCGGATCATGCGCGACCTGCACGACGGCTTGGGCTCGCAACTCTTCGTGATGCTGTCCCGCGTGGAGCGTGAGGACATCTCGCGCGGCGAAATCAGCGATGCGCTGCGTGCCTGCATTGCCGACATGCGGCTGGTACTGGAGGCCATGGGCCCCGATGGAAATGACTTCATGGCTGCCTGGGGCAGCTTCCGGTTTCGCTGGGATGCCCAACTACGCGCAGCCGGCCTGCAGGTCCGGTGGCTCGACGACACGCCGGGGGATGCGCTGGAGCTTGCTCCAGCCACCGGTCTGCAGATCCTGCGCGTGGCCCAGGAAGCGCTCACCAATGTGCTAAAGCATGCGGCCGCGCAGCGGGTGGACGTGGCACTGCGCGCCGTCGGTGCTTGCGTTCAGGTCAGTGTGCGTGACGACGGATGTGGCATTCGCGGAGACGCGATGCCGGGAAGTCGAGGGCTGGCCAACATGCATACCCGTGCCCAGCGCATGGGCGGAAAGCTGCGATTCGACCATCTTCAGCCCGGAACCCGCGTTGAACTGGAAGTGCCCCTGCCCTGAGCTTGCAGACTCACTGGCTCGGTGGTTCGGTGGGGGGCGCCTCGGTGTGCTCACTCCCCCTGGGATCCCCGGTGCGCCCAGCCGGTGGTGTGCTTCTCCAGTGCGCTGAACAGTTCGTACATCACCATCGCCATGGCACCCACCACCATCAGGCCCGCGAATGCCAGGCCCATCTGCATCGACGAGCCGGCGCTGATCAGCAGGTAGCCGATGCCTTCATTTGCCGCGGTCATCTCGCTCACGGTGGTGCCCACGAATGCCAGCGTGATGGCCACCTTGAGCGAGCCATAGAAGTACGGCATGGAGCGGGGCAGGCCCACCTTGGTGAGCACGTCCCAGCGCTTCGCGCCCAGCACGCGCAGGACGTCTTCCAGCTCGGGCTCCAGCGTGGCCAGCCCGGTAGCGATGTTCACCATGATGGGGAAGAAGCTGATGAGGAACGCGGTGAGGATGGCCGGGCCCACGCCAATGCCGAACCACACCACCAGGATGGGCACGAACGCCGCCTTGGGCAGGGCGTTGAACGCCGTCATCAGCGGGTACACCGCGGCATACGCCAGGCGTGACGAGCCGATGATGAAACCCAGCAGCACCCCCACCACGATGGCGATGCCAAAGCCGGCCATGGTGACCCAGAAGGTGCGCCATGCGTGGCCGGCAATGACGCCGCTGAATTCCACCAGCTGTGTGCCGATGGCCCAGGGGCTGGGGAAGATGAACTCAGAGACGTTGAAGGCCGAGCAGATGATCTGCCACAGCAAGATGGTGGCGGTCAGCAGTAGCCAGGGCGACCAGCGCTCTACGGTTTTCTTGTGCATGGTGAGTTCCTGACCTTATTGCTGGATGGGCGCGCCGGCTTTGCGCAGGGCGCCAATGTGCCCGCGCAGTTCGTGCACGACGTCGGTGAACTCCTTGGTGTAGGTGATCTCCAGGTCGCGCGGGCGCGGCAGCTCGATCTCCTTTTTCACCACAAAGCGGCCCGGGCTCTTGCTCATCACGTACACGGTGTCTGCCAGGAACACGGATTCGCGCAGGTCGTGCGTGACGAGGATCACGTTGAACTGCTGCTCCGTCCACAGGTCGCGCAGGATGCACCACAGCTCTTCGCGCGTGAAGGCATCCAGCGCGCCGAACGGCTCATCGAGCAGCAGCATCTTGGGCTCATGGATGAGAGCGCGGCAGATGCTGGCGCGTTGCTGCATGCCGCCTGACAGCTGCCACGGGAACTTGTCTTCGTACCCGCCCAGGCCGACCTTCTGCAGCAGCTTGCGGGCGCGCTCTTCATACTCTTTGCGCTTTTGCTTGAAGTTGCTGCGGTAGGGCTCCACGATTTCGAGCGGCAGCAACACGTTGTCGACCGTGGTGCGCCAGGGCAGCAGCGACGGCGCCTGGAAGGCCATGCCCGAGATCTTGAGCGGCCCGGTCACGGGCTGCCCGTCGATGAGGATCTTGCCCATCGACGGCATCTTCAGGCCCGTGGCCAGCTTCATGAAGGTGGACTTGCCGCAGCCCGAGGGTCCGACGATGGCGATGAACTCGCCGCGGCGCACCTTCAGGTCGATGGCCTCGACGGCAAAGTGGTTCTGGGCGCGCAGCTCTTCGTTGTAGGCGAGCCAGACGTCGCTGAAGTCCACGAAATAGGAATCGGCAGCCTGCATGACAGTAATGATGTAAAGACAGCCTCCAGCGCTGGACTGGTGAGCGCTGGAGGCTATCTGTTTTGTAGCAAAAGGGCCGAATTACTTCTTGGGGAGAATGTTGAGCTCGGCCGCGCTGGGCAAGAAGCCGGAGGTCCAAACATCGTCAGCGTTCACGCGTGTCTTGGTATTGAACGCATCGGACACCTGCGAGGCCATCAGCGACAGGCGCCCGGGCACGACGCGGCCAAAGCCTTCGGCGCGGGCGTCGGCGCTGTTGATGACGGTGTCGATGGCCAGCTGCAGCCGGCGGGTTTCGAGCGGCACGTTGACGATACCGTCACGCGCCTTCACGTGTTCAATCGACGCAGCCGGGTTGGCGATGACTTCCTTGGCACCCTTGGCGAACGCCGACAGGAAAGCCTTGATGGCCGCGGGGTTCTCCTTGATGAGCTTGGGGCTGGCGATGATCACGTTGCCATACAGCTTCACGCCGAAATCGGCATAGGGCAGCACCACCACGTCGGCGGCCTTGGCGCCGCGGGCTTCGAGGTTGAGCAGAGAGGTGAAGGTAAAGCCTGTGATGGCATCCACGTCGCCGCGCACCAGCATGGTTTCGCGCAGCGGGGGGTCCATGGCCGTCCAGGTCACGTTGCCGATGCCGTTGGCCTTCTGGAAGATGGGGAACGCACGGCGTCCGGCGTCGAACACGGGCGCGCCCAGCTTCTTGCCCGCCAGGTCTGCTGGCTTGGTGATGCCGCTCTTCTTGAGGGCCATCACCGATGCCGGCGTGTTGTTGTAGACCATCATCACGGCCACGGGCTTGTTTTGCGCGTCCGGGTTGTTGGCGTGGAACTCCATCACGGCGGCCAGGTCGGCAAAGCCCATGTCATAGGTGCCGGAGGCCACGCGCTGCACCGCGCCGCCCGAGCCGTTGCCGGCGTCCACCGTCACGTCAAGCCCGGCGGCCTTGAAATAGCCCTTGGCCACCGGCTGCAGGAACAGCGCGGCGGGGCCTTCAAAACGCCAGTCCAGCTGGAACTTGATGGGCGTGGGCTGTTGTGCCTGTGCCAGCTGCGTGGCGCTGGCCAGGGCGAGCACGGCAGCGGTCTGGAGGAAGGTTCTTTTTTGCATGGTAGGGCTCCTGTCAGGCATCAGATGGGAAAACGGAGGGAAAAGAACATGTATCGCGCTGGGAGACCGGCAGACGATCCACCACCGGTGACGTGTAGGGGTGTCAGCAAAATCGGTGCCCGCTTTGCGGTGCCGCGGATGCTGTGCATGGATATTGTTCACCGCAATGGTGCGCTCTGCCATGCAGGATTTCCCGAAATGGTGCACGCCGCGTCGATCCCCGTTGCAGTGCATGGCTGCCTGTATCGGGACAAACGCGCAGGCCAGCCGGCATGCCCGGTGGTACAACAACACGGCGATAGCCCACTACACAACCAACAAGGGGACCACGCCATGCCCAAGGTGTCAGAGTTTTTCGAGAACGTGCAATTGCCCACCATGCCCGATGTGGCGCGCGACCTGATCGCCACCATGCGGGATGACGATATTCCGTTCGAGAAGGTGCGCAGCGCCATCTCCAGAGATCCTGCGCTGACGGCCAAGCTGATCCGCCTGGCAAACAGTGCGCGCTTTGGGCTGCCGCGGCAGGTGGCATCGCTGGATGACGCCATCACCATGGTGGGGCTCAACCAGGTGCGCACACTCGCCCTGGCGGCATGCATGTCGGGCGTTTTCAAGGACGCGCCGGGGGTGGATGCCACCGCCTTCTGGAAGGAAAGCATGGCGATTGCCGGCTATGCGCAGTGGCTGGCCCGCACTCTGGGAGCCGATGCCCAGCAGTCGTGGATGGCAGGTTTTCTGGTGCGGCTAGGCGAACTGATCATTGCGCAGAAGGCACCCGAGCAGATCGAGGCCATCGAGCACCTGCCCCACCATGCGGGCGGCCGATGGGAGCGTGAACGCTCGCTGCTGGGCTTCTCGGAGGCGCAGGTGACCGCCGAACTGGCGCGGCGCTGGCATTTTCCGGACAGCCTGGTGCTGGCGCTCGAAACGGCCGAGGACCCGCTGGCGCACACGCCGTTTTGCCGTCAGGGCGGGATCGTCCACGTGGCCATGCTGCTGGCAGAGATCGGCCTGGAAGAACCCATGTCCGCGGATGAAACCATTGCGAGCCTGCCCGCCGAGCTCAAGCAGGCGTTGCAGCTCGACTCAGGCTGGCTGGCCGAGCACCTGCCGCCCGTGGAAGGGTTTGTGGATGTACCCGTGAGATGACGCCGCAGGGGCGCATTGCGCCCTTGCGGCGGATTCGCGGCGCGCGATCAGCGCGGCCGTGCGGCCGCGCTGGCCACGGCCAGGGCCGTCATGTTGAACACCCGGCGCACAGTGGCTGCGGGCGTCAGGATGTAGGCCGTGGCTGCAGCCCCCATCAGGATCGGACCCACCGTCACGCCGCCGCTGGTGGTGGTCTTGAGCACGTTGTAGAGGATGTTGGCGGCATCCAGGTTGGGGCAGATCAGCAGGTTGGCGGCATCGCTCAGCGTGGTGTCGGCCTCGGTCAGGTAGTTCTTGCGGATGCCGGGCTCCAGCGCTGCGTCGCCGTGCAGCTCGCCATCGCACTCGATCTCGGGGTGGGCCGCCACGAACAGGTCACGCGCCTCGCGCATCTTGCGGGCCGATGGTTTCTTGGACGAGCCGTAGCTCGAGTGCGACAGGAACGCCACCTTGGGTGGCAGGCCAAAGCGCTGCACTTCCTGCACCGACATCCAGGCAATGTCTGCCAGCTGCTGGGCTGTGGGGTTCTCGTTCACGTAGGTATCGGCGATGAACAGCGTGCCCTGGTTGGTCATCAGTGCGTTCAGCGCGGCGTAGTCGCTGGCACCCGCCTGGCGGCCGATGATGCTGTGGATGCGCTCCAGATGCGTCTCGTACGTGCCCACCAGGCCGCAGATCATGGCGTCGGCATCGCCGAGCTTGACCATCAGCGAAGCGATGATGGTGTTGGAGCGACGCACGGCAGCCTTGGCCACTTCCAGTGTGGCGCCATCGCGCTTCATCAGCTGGTGGTAGTGCTCCCAGTACTGGCGAAAGCGCGGGTCGTCTTCGGGGTTGCACACCTCCACATCCTTGCCCAGCCGCATGCGCAGGCCCGCCTTTTCGATGCGCGCGGCAATGACGGCGGGTCGGCCGATCAGGATGGGCACGGCGATCTTGTCGTCGATGGCCATCTGTGCGGCGCGCAGGGCCCGTTCGTCTTCGCCGTCGGCGTACGCCACGCGCTTTTGCGCTTCAGGCAGGGCCTTGGCCGCCGTGATCACGGGGCGCATCAGCATGCCGGTCTGGTAGACAAAGCGCGAAAGCGTTTCCTTGTACGCCTCCATGTCGGTGATCGGGCGCGTGGCCACGCCGGATTCAAACGCGGCCTGGGCCACGGCCGGCGCGATCTTCAAGATCAGGCGCGAGTCGAACGGTGTGGGGATCAGGTAGTCGGGGCCGAAGGTGAGTTCCTTGCCTGCATAGGCGCTGGCCACTTCCTCGCTGATGTCGGCCTTGGCCAGGTCGGCAATCTGGCGCACGCAGGCCAGCTTCATGGCTTCGGTGATCTTGGTGGCGCCGCAGTCGAGCGCGCCGCGGAAGATGTACGGGAAGCACAGGACGTTGTTGACCTGGTTCGGGTAGTCCGAACGGCCTGTGGCAATGATGCAGTCGGGCCGGACGGCTTTGGCGAGTTCGGGGCGGATCTCGGGCTCGGGGTTGGCCAGCGCCAGGATGATGGGCTTCGGCGCCATGGTCTTGACCATCTCGGCCGTGAGCACGCCGGGTGCCGAGCAGCCCAGGAACACGTCGGCGCCGTTGACCGCATCGGCCAGTGTGCGGGTCTCGGTCTTTCGTGCGTATGCCGCCTTGGATTCGTCGTAGCCACCGGGGCGGCCTTCGTAGATGACGCCTTTGGAGTCGCACACAAAGACGTTCTCGATCTTCACGCCCAGGCCGACCATCACATTGAGGCAGGCAATGGCGGCAGCGCCCGCACCTGACACGGCAATCTTGACCTGGTCGATCTGCTTGTCCACCAGCTCCAGGCCATTGAGCAGCGCCGCGCTGCTGATGATGGCCGTGCCGTGCTGGTCGTCATGGAACACCGGAATGTTCATGCGCTTGCTGAGTTCGCGCTCGATGTAGAAGCACTCGGGCGCCTTGATGTCTTCGAGGTTGATGCCACCCAGCGTGGGCTCCAGGGCCGCGATGATCTCGATGAGCTTGTCGGGGTCGCGCTCGGCCAGCTCGATGTCAAACACATCGACACCGGCAAACTTCTTGAACAGGCAGCCCTTGCCTTCCATCACCGGCTTGCTCGCCAGCGGGCCGATGTCGCCCAGGCCCAGCACGGCCGTGCCGTTGGTGATCACCGCCACCAGGTTGCCGCGCGAGGTGTAGTCGAATGCCTTGGACGGGTCGGCCGCGATATCGAGGCACGGATAGGCCACACCCGGCGAGTAGGCCAGCGACAGGTCGCGCTGGTTGGACAAAGGCTTGGTGGGCGTGACCGAAATCTTGCCTCGGGTGGGGTTGCGGTGGTATTCGCGCGCAGCGTCGCGCAGGGCCTGTTCGGCGGCGGAAATGTTCTGGGTCATGCGGAAATCCTGGAAATACTGCGTAAGGCAAAAACAAGCGTACTCGATGGCGTGGGCGGCGCACATGCAGGTTTATGCGTATGCAGCATAAGAGCCTGTTCAAAGTCTTTTTGGAGTCGCACAAGTGCCTTGCCGGGATGGGATGCAAGGCGCGGTGGGCAGCCAATAGCTTGGCTATTGGCAAGCGCCGCAACGCCGCAGACCGCCCGGCAAGGCACTTGCCCGAAGGGTTGGAGTGAAATCGGGTGATTGAACGCCCCGGCTGCTTGCATGGGCATGAGCCCATGCGGCGCATCCGAGGCATCCACTCATCCCGATTGCACTCCAATGCGATCTCCAAAAAGACTTTGAACAGGCTCTAAGGCCAAAACCCCCTGACAGCCGTGGCGGACAGGGGGGCGTGCCACGCGGGCGGTGGCGGGCTTTCGGGCAGCGGCCAGGCAGGACGCTAGTGGGCGTCGGCCTGTCGTGCGGCATTCACAGCGGCGGAGGTGTCGCGGCTGGCGCCATTGAAGAAAACGTTCAGGGCCACGGCCGCGATCGAGGCCAGCAGGATACCGGATTCGATCAGCGGGTGGATGGCGTGAGGCATCCACTGGCGGAAGCTCGGGGCAATCAGCGGGATCATGCCCACGCCGATCGAGACAGCAACAATCATCGCGTTGAAGCGGTTGTTCTTGAAGTCCACCCCGCCCAGGATGCGGATGCCGGTGGCAGCCACCATGCCGAACATCACCAGCCCCGCGCCGCCGAGCACCATGGTGGGCAGCGATTCGACCAGCGCCGCCATCTTGGGCAGGACGCCCAGCACGATCAGGATCACGCCACCGGCCACGCACACGAACCGGCTCTTCACGCCCGTGACCGCCACCAGGCCCACGTTCTGCGAAAAGCTGGTGTACGGAAAGGTGTTGAAGATGCCGCCCAGCAGCGTGCCCAGGCCGTCGGTGCGCAGTCCGCGCGTGAGGGCCGCCTGGTCCACCTTGCGGTCCGTCATGTCGCCCAGCGCCAGGAACATGCCGGTGGATTCGATCATCACCACGATCATCACCAGGGTCATGGTCAGGATCAGGATGGGATCGAACACGGGCGTGGCGATCTCGAAGGGCAGCACCAGGTCAAACCAGCTGGCCTTGGCGACCTTGTCAAAATTCATCAGGCCCATCGCGGTGGCCACCACCGCCCCGATGACGATGCCCAGCAGTACGGAAATGTTGGCAATGAAGCCCTTGGCAAAGCGCGCAATCAGCAGGATGGAGACCAGCACCAGCGCCGAGATGCCGATGCCGCTCAGGTCGGCATAGCGAGGGTTGGGCACGGTGGGCACGATCGCAAGGCCCTTGGGCACGGGCGGAATGGCACTGCCGGGTGCGCCGGCTGCTGACTGCGCCTCGGCCAGCCACTTCAGGTGCTCGGGGTTCACCACGTTGGGAGCGGTGGGGCCCACGGGGTTGCCAAAGATCCAGTTGATGCCCACGCGCATCAGGCTGATGCCGATGACCGTGATGATCGTGCCCGTCACTACCGGGGGAAAAACCGCAACAGCCGGCTGACGATGGGCGCGATGAGGATGGAGATCACCCCCGCACCAATCACTGCGCCAAAAATCAGCCCCGCTCCAGCCGTGCCGCCGGTGGCCTGTGCCATCGACACCATCGGCGCCACGGCGGCAAAGGTCACGCCCATCATCACCGGCAGGCGGATGCCAAACCATTGCGTGGCGCCGAGGGCCTGGATCAGGGTGACCAGGCCACAGCAAAACAGGTCGGCTGAAATCAGCATGGCCACCTGGTCGGGCGTGAGATTGAGTGCGCGGCCGACGATAAGTGGCACGGCCACGGCTCCGGCGTACATCACCAGCACATGCTGCAGGCCCAGCGCCGACAGGCGGCCCACGGGCAGATGTTCATCGACGGGGTGAACGTTGGGTTGCATTGGGAAGCTCCTGGCCGCGAACGGGTGTTGTCGGGTGTGTCCTATGGTTGCGTACAAGGATGTGTACTGCTATCCATACAAAAAGTGTATACACATTAGAACGGATGGCAGCTTGCGGAGAACCCTTGGTGCAGGATTCGGCTCTACTTGTGCAGGAAAGCAGCGCAATACACGGTGCGCGAGGGGCGGTCTGGTGTGAACCTGCGTTCGGTGCTTCGCGAACCCGCGAACGTGCACCAACCGTCACAGCCGCGCGGATCGATGCTGCAGTACTTCACCGGGCCGATGAATGCGCCTTGCGAGTTGTCTTGGTCGATTGCTATGAAATATATAGCACTATGGGCAATAAAAACCTGGGCTTACAGCCAAAATGACCCAAAAAGCCGGTGTGGGAAGCCCTGTCGGCCCACCGCACTACAGAATCCGCCCGTACCACCACACCGACAGACCCCCGGCCGTCAGCGCAAGCACCGCCCCCAGGAGGGCCAGCAAGGCCGAGATTTCCGTTTCTTTCTTCTCCACCGTAAGTCGGGAGCTCAGCGTTTCATAGACCTTCTTGAGATCGGCCGCTGTCGCCGCGTGGAAGTACTCGGCATTGGTCAGGTTGGCGACGGTCTTCAGCGTTTCCTCGTCCAGCCGCACGCGCATCGACCAGCCTTCAAAGCCGATCGTCTCGCCCTGCACCGTACCTACGCCCACCGTGTACACGCGCACCCCCCGGTCGGCTGCCCACTTGGCAGCTTCCAGGGGGTCCACGCCGGTGGTGCGCTGCCCGTCAGTAAGCATGATGACCGCTGCGGAGTTGTAGGAGCCGGGCGCCACGGGCACGAATGCCTTGGCCTGGTCCTGCTGCTTGTTGATCTCGTCGATGGACTTCGGACGCATGGCCTGGCGGCCGCCCAGGGCCGAAATGTCGATGCCTGCGTCGGGGAAGATGGTGGCCAGCGACAGCATGATGCCGTTGCCCGTGGCCGTGCCGCGCTGCAGCTGAAAACTGTCGATGGCCTTGATCAGGTCTTCATGGCTTTGCGTGGGCAGCTGGGCCAGCTGGGCGCTGCCGGCGAACGCGACGATGCCCACGCGCACATGGCGCGGCAGCTCGGCGATGAAGGCCTTGGCGGCGTTCTGGGCGGCGGTGATGCGGTCGGGCTCCACATCGGTGGCGCGCATGCTGCCCGACACATCCATGGCCAGCATGATGGTCTGGTTCTGGGCGGGCAGGGTGATCACGGCCATCGGGCGGGCAGCCGCTAGGAGCAGTGCCACCAGGGCCAGCAGGAACAGCAGCGGCGGGATGTGGCGGCGCAGGCGCTGGCCCGGGCCCATGGCCTCGCGCACCAGAGACAGGCTGGAATAGGTGAGCGCTGTTTTCTTGCGCCGGTGCAGCAGCCACCAGTACAGCAGCACCAGCAGGGGCGCCAGCAGCAGCAGCCAGAGCAGGGTGGGCCAGATGAAAACCATGTTCGTAGCGTCCTGGGGCGCGGTGCGTGGTGTGGTGAAAGGATGTCCCGATGGAGCGATGCCTGGGTGGTGGAAGGCCCGTGTCAGGCCGCCCGGCCGGGTGTAACGCGCGGGGCTCGCACCCGCCGGCGGCGCAGGTCCATGAAGCGCAGCAGCGCATCCACCAGGTCATCGTCGGTACACAGCTCCAGCGTGTCGGCCCCGGCCGCGGCCAGCGAATGGAGAAGCGTGGCCTCACGGTCTGCCGCCAGCTGGGCAAAGCGGCGGCGAAAGGCGGCGTCGTGCGTGTCCACCTGCAGCTGCTCGCCAGTCTCGGCGTCGCGCAGGGTGATCATTCCCACGTCGGGGAGGTCCAGCTCCAGAGGGTCCAGCAGGCGCACGGCCACCACGTCATGGCGCTGGGCCAGCTGGGCCAGGGGTTTTTCCCAGCCGGGCGCGCTGATGAAATCCGAAACCACAAACACGGTGTTACGGCGTCGCAGGCTGGCCATGGCCGACCGGAGCAGCCATTGCAGATCGGTGGCGCTGCCCGGCGGGCTGCTGCTGCGCCCGACACCGCTCTTGCCTTTGCCAGCGCCGTTGCCGACGGGGCTGATGGGTGGCGCCAGCAGGTGATGTACCAAGTGCAGCACATGGGCGCGACTGCTGCGGGCGGGCAGCACGGTGTCGACCCCCCGCACCGCGGTGGACGCCGGTCCTGCGCCGTACAGCATGGCGCCCACGCGGTTGCCATGGCGCGTGAGCAGGCGCGCAAGCACCGCGACAAAGCCGGTGAGGATGTCGCGCTTGGCATTGCCCGCGGGCCCGAAGTTCACCGACGGGCTCACATCCAGCAGGAACCAGGCTGACATCTCGCGGTCTTCGGTGAACACGCGAACGTGGGGTGTATTTAGCCGGGCCGTCACGTTCCAGTCGATGTGGCGGACATCGTCATGGAGCTGGTATTCGCGCAGGTCGGCCAGGTCCAGGCCGCTGCCTCGCATCAGCGTGCGGTAGTCGCCCTGCAGCAGGCCATCCAGCCGGCGGATCACCTTCCACTCCAGCTCGCGCAACAGCCTGTCGGCCTGGCCGGGCAGTGCGGGCAGCGGCCTTGGCACAAGGCCCGGTGCCGCCCGGACCGTCTGGGCCGCCGCGGTGGGGTGAGGGTGCGGCTGGGCGGTGTTCATGGTGGGTGCGGCAGGGGTACGGTTGGCGCAGCAGGCGTGGATGTGTGCGACAGGCCCCGGGCTTCAGGCTGCCTTGCGCTCATGGTGCAGTGGGCGCGCGGGCGCCGGCACCTTGGCCATGATGCGGGTGATGAGCGCGTCGGCATCCAGGCCTTCCGACAGGGCTTCGTACGACAGTGCAATGCGGTGTCGCAGCACATCGGCTGCCAGGTCTGTCATGTCTTCGGGCAGCACGTAGTTGCGCCCGCGCAGCATGGCCAGCGCCTGTGCGCCTTCGGCCAGTGCGATGGTGGCACGGGGGCTGGCGCCACAGCTGATGTGCCCGACCAGCTCCTTGAGCCCGTGTCGGGAAGGGTCGCGCGTGGCAGCTACCAGCTTCACGGCGTACTGCAGCATCGACGGGTCGACATACACGGTGCGGCATTCAGCCTGCAGTGCAGCCAGCTGTGCGGTGGTGGCCACCGGCAGCACCTGTACGGGCAGGTCCAGCGCCCGCTGGGCGATCACGAACTCTTCTTCTTCCGTGGGGTAGCCCAGCAGCACCTTCATCATGAAGCGGTCCACCTGCGCTTCAGGCAGCGCGTAGGTGCCTTCGGTTTCGATGGGGTTCTGCGTGGCCATCACCAGAAAGGGCTCGGGCACCTTGTGTGTCTCGCCGGCAATCGTCACCTGGCGTTCCTGCATCACCTCCAGCAGGGCGCTTTGCACCTTGGCGGGGGCGCGGTTGATCTCGTCGGCCAGCAGCAGGTGGGTGAAGACCGGGCCCAGCGTGGTGCTGAATTCGCCGTTTTTCTGGTTGTACATGCGCGTGCCCACCAGATCGGCAGGTACCAGGTCGGGCGTGAACTGGATGCGCTTGAAGCTGCCCTGGATGGTGCTGGCCAGCGTTTTCACCGTCAGCGTCTTGGCCAGGCCCGGCACCCCTTCGACCAGCAGGTGGCCCTGCGCCAGCATGGCCACCATCACGCGCTCCAGAAAGCGGTCTTGCCCCACCACCACGCGCTTGACCTCATAGAGCACTTGCTCCATCAGGGTGGCGGTAGCGGCGTTGCTGCTGCCAGAGAGGCTGCCGGGCGTGGTCGGTTCCATGGTGTGTGCGTCCTTGGTGAGGGTTGCGTGATCAGAACGGAGACATGCCCACGGCGGAGGCTGCGTTCTCGATCGGGACTGCAAAGCCGATGCCGATGAACGTGCGCGCGGGCGTCGGGTTGAGGATGGCGGTCACGATGCCCACCACCTCGCCATCGAGCGTGACCAGAGGCCCGCCCGAATTGCCGGGGTTGGCCGCGGCATCGAACTGGATGAGGTTGCTGATCTGCCGCTTGCCCTCGGGAGATGTGAATTCGCGCTGAAGCCCCGACACCACGCCCGCCGACGCCGACGGGCCAATGCCGAACGGGAACCCCACCGCCACCACATGGTCGCCAGGCCGCAGGTTTTGCGTGGAGCGCAGGGCGGCTGCCTGCAGGTCATCGGGCACCTTGTGGGCCCGCAGCACGGCCAGGTCGTTCTCGGGCTGCGCGCCGGTGACGCTGGCGGTTGTCTCCAGGCCATCATGGAACGTGATGGCGATGCGATCGGCACCCGAGACCACGTGCAGGTTGGTCAGGATGATGCCCTTGTCCACAATGACCACGCCGGTGCCCACGCCGCGCTCGACCTCATCCTTGCCGTTCTTGCTGCGGTTGTAACCAACCACGCGCACGACGGACGGCGCGATGGTCTCCACGGCACGTGCCGCGGCCGACGGCGGCACAGTGGATTCCAGGGTGCGCAGCACGGCAGCATCGATGTCTTCCTGGGTGATCTTGCGGGCAGGGGCCTGCTGGCGCTGCCATGCACTGGCTACCAGCAGGGCTGCCAGCAGCAGAAAGGCCGCCCAGAGCATGCGCATCTGGCGTTGCGAGATGACGACCGAGCCAGCAATCGCGGCCGCGTTCGAGGGGGGGGGCTGCATGCCCGCATCGTCGGCGCTAGCGACCGTGCCTGCATCGGTGGATGAGGCTGCGTCTGCCGCCGGCTCCGCCTGTTTGCGGCCGGGGCTGTGGCGGGAACGGCTGTAGAGGGCGGTCCTGGGCATCCTGTCACCTTCGCTAGACCGCGCCACTGTCGGGCGCGAAGTTTTTACGGTAGCACGGATCACTGGCGCATGCACGGTGCAGGCTTTCATCAGGCATCATTCCTGAATGACCTCCTTGTG
>LNEG01000149.1 GCA_001464865.1 Burkholderiales bacterium Ga0074133 | reverse complement strand
GTCAAAGGGGTTCATGCTCATCTTCACGTTGGCGATGTCCACACCGGTGTTGTCCGATTTGACGCGGACCTTCACGTTGTAGTCCACCACGCGTTTGACAGGGACCAAGACCTTCATTGCTGCGGCTCCTAGAGTTGATTGAATTGACGTTTACGTAAACTGGAACATTCTATGCCGCACAGCGACAGAGGGAGAGCGCGTACTGCACAAAAAAGAACGATCGTGCTTTTTCTGGATTATAGGGCACGAACGCGGACGCAGGTACATCCCGTACGGGAACATGGGCAATCGCACGTTGCGGCGGTGCGGGATGCGCGGAAAACCGGGAGTCAGCCGCACCGCGCTGTCCGCATCAGCACGGCTGCCACCCATTGCGATGCAGGGCGTCAGGGTGACAGCCCCTGCTGGCCCTGGGCTGGCTCACGCAATGCTGCAGCAGTGCCACCGGCACCGGCCTGTACAGCTGCACCCTGGAAATGCACCACGCGCTGCGGGAACGGCACCTCCACATGGTGTTCGCGCAAGGTGCGCAAGATGGCCATGTTGATCTGCGAGCGCAGGCCCAGCGTGCCGTTCTCGGGGTCGGCAATCCAGAAGCCCACCGTGAACTCCAGCCCGTCTGCGCCAAACGCGCTCAGCGCCACGGCAGGCGCAGGCTCGCGCAGCACGCGCGGGCTGACCAGCGCTGCCTCACCCAAAAGGCGCGCGACCAGATCGACATCGGAGTCGTACGCCACGCTCACCACCGTGGACATCCACACCTGCGGGTCCGAAAGCGACAGGTTCTCCACCCGCTGGGTGATCAGCAGCTCGTTGGGCACGATGGATTCGCGGCCAGATGGCGAACGGATGACGGTGTAGCGCGCGTTGATCTGGGTGATGCGGCCCTCGAACGCATCAAGCTTGACGTTGTCGCCGATGCGCATGCTGCGTTCGGCCAGGATGACGAAGCCGCTGACATAGTTGGCCGCCAGCTTTTGCAGGCCAAAACCGATGCCCACCCCGACTGCGCCGCCCAGCACCGAAAGTGCCGTGAGATCGATGCCCACGGCGGACAGGGCCATGATGAGGCCGACGAACACAAGCACCGCACGCAGGGCGTTGCTGATGGCCTTGCGCAGCGACAGCTCGCTGCCCGTGGCCGCGCGCAGCAGACGCGCCTCGATGGCCGCAGAGATCCACAGTGCCACCAGCAACACGGCACCAGCGGTGATGGCGCCCTCGATCATCGTGCGTACCGAGAGGGTGGATGCGCCAACCTTCCAGCTGATCTTGTCCAGCTCCAGCAACACCAGCGGCAGCAGTCCGGTCACCCACAGCACCATGCCCAGCCACGCCATCCACGAGATGCTGCGTTCGATGGGTCGCACCCACGCGGAATGCGGGAAAGCCACCTGCAGCACCTTCACGCCGATGCGGATGACCACCAGCGACACCAGCACAGGGATGGCCACCTTGAACACCGCCAGCGGCACCCACTGCGCCGCCAGCGTGCGCGCCAGGTAACCCAGACTCAGCAGCACCAGCGGGAACAGTGCGCCATCCACCACGCTGGCTCCAAACCAGATCGAGCGCGGGTCCTTGTCGTGCGCGCCGCGCCGAAGTGCCCACACGACTGTCCAGGCCGCGGCCACGCACAGCACCAGCAAACCCAGCTCCACCAGCACGGAGGGCTGCGCAAAGGCCTGCGCCCAGCGGCCCAGGTCCGTGATCATCGATGGCGTCTCGACAGCGTCTGCAGGGGCGGTCATCAGCGCTTCCAGTCGGGCTGGCGTTTTTCGGCGAATGCGAGCGCGCCCTCCTGGGCCGCTGCATCCATCATGTTGACCGCCATGGCCTGGCCCGCCAGCTGGTAGGCCGCGTCCATACCCAGTTCGCGCTGCTGGTACACCAGCGCCTTGCCCATGGCCACTGCCACGCGCGGCTTTTCGACGATGGACTGCACCAGCTTCCCGACCTCGGCATCGAGCAGGTCGGCCGGTACCACGCGGTTGACCAGGCCCTGCGCCAGCGCCGTCTGCGCATCGATGAAATCGCCCGTGAGCAACATCTCCATGGCGCGCTTGGCGTGCACGTTGCGTACCAGGGGCACGCTGGGCGTGGCGCAAAAAAGGCCGTAGTGGATGCCGCTGGTGGCAAAAGTCGCGCCCTCGGCCGCCACGGCCAGATCGCACTGCGCCACCAGCTGGCAGCCGGCCGCGGTGGCCATGCCGTGCACGCGGGCAATCACCGGCACCGGCAGCTTGTGGATGGCCAGCATGACCTTGCTGCACTGGGCAAACAGCGCCTGGTACCACGCCAGATCCGGGTGCGCGGCCATGTCCTTGAGGTTGTGGCCCGCACAGAACGCCTTGCCGTTGGCCGCCAGCACCACCGCCCGCGCCGTCCCGTCGCGCGCCACGCCGTCCAGCGCCTGCTGCAATGCGGCCAGCATGTCGCTGCCCAGGGCGTTGAAGCGGGAGGGGTCATTCAGGGTCAGGGTGACCACGCCGCGGGTGTCGCGGGTGGTCTGCAACAGTTCATTCGGATTCGTGAGTGTCATGGGTGTGTTGCTCCTTGAGAGGGACTGGCCGCCGAAAACCGGCGTGGCCCAGGCCAGCGGACGCCGCGCAACGGCCGCCGCGCTGGCGTGGTCCGCCTTCCCGGCGAAGCCGGGAGAGGGGTTAAGCCGCGCCGCGGCTCAGGGGGTTGTCACAAGTCCGCCAGCACGCGCAGATGGGCTTCCACGCTGCGCGCCAGCGGCGACATGACATAGCCGCCTTCCAGGCACGACACGATGCGCCCTTTGGAGAAGCGCTTGGCCATGTCCATGATGCGCTGCGTGATCCAGGCGTAGTCCTGCTCGGTCAGGCCGAGCTGGCCCATGTCGTCCTCGCGGTGGCCGTCAAAGCCTGCGCTCACAAAAATCATCTCGGGCTTGAAAGCCTCCAGGCGGGGAATCCACATCATTTCGATGATTTCGCGGATGTCCATGCCGCGCGTGTACGCAGCCACCGGCACGTTCACCATGTTCGGTGCGGGATCGTGATCGCCGCTGTAGGGGTAGAACGGGTGCTGGAAGATGCTGACCATCAGCGCCCGGGGGTCATGCGCCAGGATGTCTTCGGTACCGTTGCCGTGGTGCACGTCAAAGTCCACCACCGCCACGCGCTTGAGGTTGTAGCGCTGCAGGGCGTACTTGGCGGCCACCGCCACATTGTTGAAAAAGCAGAAACCCATGGCCTTGCTGCGGCCGGCATGGTGGCCCGGCGGGCGCACCGCGCAAAAGGCGTTTTGCACTTCCCCCGCCATGACGGCATCGGTGGCGGCCAGCGCCGCACCCGCTGCGCGCAGGGATGCGGCCCATGTGTGGGCGTTGATGGAGGTGTCGGTGTCGATCTGCGCGTACTGGGGGCCGCC
>LNEG01000148.1 GCA_001464865.1 Burkholderiales bacterium Ga0074133 | reverse complement strand
CCCGGTCCCATCTCGTGTTTCCAGCAATCCCGATGGGTGAAATAGCCCGTCTTGCTCACAAGTCTTGTCCCCACACGTCGCGTTTGTCTTGGTTTTTCGGATAACGTCATGCCATGAACGCACAGCACAAGATTAAAGCGCTTTTGGATCAGCTTAACACGGTGATTGTGGGCAAAACAGCCCAGGTCCAGGACTGTGTGGCCTGCCTGCTGGCGGGGGGGCACCTGCTGATCGAGGACGTACCCGGCGTGGGCAAGACCACGCTGGCCCATGCGCTGTCGCGCACCTTTGGCCTGCAGTTCTCCCGGGTGCAGTTCACGGCCGACCTGATGCCCAGCGACCTGACCGGCGTGTCGGTGTATGAACGCGGCAAGGAGGCCTTCGTGTTCCACCCCGGCCCCGTGTTCGCCCAGGTACTGCTGGCCGACGAGATCAACCGCGCCAGCCCCAAGACGCAAAGCGCCCTGCTCGAAGCCATGGAAGAAAAGCAGGTGTCGGTGGAGGGCGAAACCCGCGCCCTGCCCCACCCGTTTTTCGTGATTGCCACACAAAACCCGCACGACCAGCTGGGTACGTTTGCGCTGCCCGAATCGCAGCTCGACCGCTTCCTGATGCGCATTTCCATCGGCTATCCCGACCGGGCCGCCGAGCGCATGCTGCTGGCCGGAGCCGACCGCCGAGACATGGTGGACGGCATGCTGCCCCTGCTGTCCGACGATGAGCTGATGCAGCTGCAGCGCGAGGTGCAGGCCATTCACACAGCCGACCCGCTGCTCAACTACGTGCAGGACCTGATCGCAGCCACCCGCTCGGGCCGCTGGTTCCTGCAGGGGCTGTCGCCGCGCGCCGGCATTGCCCTGGTGCGGGCGGCCAAGGCGCAGGCGCTGATCAGCGGGCGCGACTATGTGGCTCCCGACGATGTGCAGGCCATCCTGCCGCAGACCATTGCACACCGCCTGGTGCCCGTGGGCGACGCAGGCCGGGGCGCAGTGGAGCAGGTGCGCGCCATGGTGGACGCCGTGCCACTGCCCTGAAGGCTGGCTGCACCGTGAGCACTGCCATCGATCCCCCCGACGCACCCGCCCCCGGCGTTGCGCGCGCCGGATGGCGCACAGCACTTGCCGCCGTTACCCCCTGGGCGGCCCTGCGCCGCCGCTTTCGCCGCTGGTGGGAGGCTCGCCTGCCGCTGAGCGACACCCTGCCCCTCACGCAGCGCAACGTCTACATCCTGCCCACTGCCTCGGGCTGGATGCTGGCGCTCACGCTGCTGGTGCTGCTGGTGGCCTCCATCAATTACCAGCTCAACCTCGGCTATCTGCTCACCTTCCTGCTGGCGGGCAGCGCCGTGGTGGGCATGCACATCTGCCACGCCAACCTGCGCGGCCTGACGCTGCACCTGAACGCGCCCGAGCCGCACTTTCTGGGTACCGCCGCGGCCGTCGAGGTGCAGCTTGCCAGCGACCGCAAGAGCGCGCGCTACGGCGTGGCGCTGTCGGTGCACGGCGACGGCAGCGAAGCCCACCACTGGGCCTGGACGGATATTCCCGCGCAAGGCACCTCCACGGTGCAAATTGCCTTCAAGCCCCCGCGCCGCGGTCTGCACCGCATTCCCACGCTCACGGCCGAAACACGGTTCCCGCTGGGTACCTTTCGCGTGTGGACCTACTGGCGCCCTGCAGCCGAGGTGCTGGTGTACCCCGCACCCGAGTCGCCCGCCCCGCCCCTGCCCGCGGGCGAGCCGCGCGGCGGCGGTACCGGCAGCGCCCAGTCGCAGGGCATCGGCGAGTTTGATGGCGTGCGCGCCTACCGGCGCGGCGACCCGCTCAAGCTGGTGGTCTGGAAGAAGGCCGCCAAGTCGCTCGGCACCGGCACCGACGATCTGGTCAGCCGCGACGCCCAGCAGGCCCAGCGCCACGAACTGTGGCTGGACATGCAGCAGGCCAGCCTGCAAAACCCCGAGGCCCGCATTTCCCGCCTGACCGCCTGGGTGCTGCAGGCCGACCGGTTGGGTCTGGACTACGGTCTGCGTGTGCCGGGCACCGAAATCGCGCCCGACACCGGCCCGGCCCACCGGCGGCGTTGCCTGGAGGCCCTGGCGCTGCTCTGAGCAGCCCTGGCAGCCGGTTTTGAATGAAAACAGCCTGAGGCCCAGGTATTATCATCCCTGATAGCTATCAAATAAATAGCAAAACACCCATCCAGCGGCACTCCCAGATGACTTTGCGCCAGACTTTCGCATCCCTGCCCCGCGACGCGCGCGACACGCTGTTTCTGCTGTTCGTGATCGTGTGGGTCATCGCGCCGCAGGTGGGCAACCTGCCGGGCTGGGCGACGCTGATGGCTTCAGGCCTGATCCTGTGGCGGGGCTGGCTGGCCTGGAAGGGACTTCCGCTGCCCAGCCGCTGGACACTGCTTGTCTTCGTGACGGCGGCCGTTGCGGGCACGCTCTTCACCCACCGCACCATCCTCGGGCGGGATGCGGGGGTGACGCTCATCGTGATGCTGCTGGCACTGAAGATGCTGGAACTGCGCGCACGGCGCGACGCCATGGTGGTGTTCTTCCTGGGCTTCTTCACGATGCTCAGCAATTTCTTTTATTCGCAGTCGCTGGTCACTGCCGCCGCGATGCTGGTGGCGCTGGTGGGGTTGCTCACCGCGCTGGTCAATGCACACATGCCGGTGGGGCGGCCGCCGCTGGCGCAGTCGTTTCGCACGGCGGCGCGCATGGCGCTGCTCGGGGCGCCGATCATGGCAGCACTGTTCATGCTGTTTCCGCGGATGGCGCCGCTTTGGGGCGTGCCCAGCGACGCGATGGCCGGGCGCAGCGGCCTCTCGGGCGTGATGAAGGTCGGCACTGTGGCGCAGCTCGCGCTGGACGACAGCGTGGCGATGCGGGTGCGTTTTGACACACCGGACGGCGCGGCGCCGCCCCAGCGGGACCTGTACTTCCGCGGCCCGGTGTTTGGCAGCTTCAACGGTACCGAGTGGCTACCACTGTCGTACGGCCCGGGCGACCTGCGGATGGACCGCCTGCCTACGGTCGCCAACCTGCGTACCGAAGGCGAACCCCTGCGCTACGAGGTGACCCTGGAACCCCACAAGCAGCCGTGGCTGCTGCTGCTGGATGCGGCGCCCGAGCAACCCAGGCTCCCCGGCATGGGCCTGTTCATGACGCAGGACCTGCAGTGGTTCTCCACCCGCCCGGTGACCGACGTGCTCCGCTATCAGGCGGTCAGCTACCCCCGCTTCACCCACGGCCCCATGGCCATGACGCCTGCCCTGCGCGCGTACACCGAACTGCCGGCAGGCTTCAACCCGCGCACGCTCGAGCTGGCCCAGCAGATGCGCAACGACCCGCGCATCGCGCCCGACCCGGCGCAAGACAACACACCGGCGCTGGTCGAAGCAGCGCTGGCGCGGCTGCGCACCGGCGGCTTCGTGTACTCCCTGGACCCGGGCCTGTACGGACAGCACACGGCCGACGAGTTCTGGTTTGACCGCAAGGAAGGCTTTTGCGAACACATTGCCTCGGCGTTTGTCGTGTTGATGCGCGCCATGGACATCCCCGCGCGCATCGTCACGGGCTACCAGGGGGGTGAGCGCAATTCGGTAGATGGACTGTGGACAGTGCGCCAGAGCGATGCCCACGCCTGGACCGAGGTGTGGATGGCCGGACAAGGGTGGGTGCGCGTGGACCCGACCAGCGCCGTCGCGCCCGGGCGGACCGGTGCATTCCAGCGCCTGCAGGCACCACAAGGGGCATTTGCCACGGCCGTGGGTACGCTGAGCCCTGGCCTGGCGCAGAACATGCGCGCCGTGTGGGAAGCCGTCAACAGCCGCTGGAACCAGTGGGTGCTCAACTACACACAGTCTCGCCAGATGGACCTGCTCAAGGCGCTGGGGTTCGAGTCGCCCAGCTGGCAGGACCTGACCACCGTGCTCGGGATCATCGTGATGACCTTTGCGCTGGGCGGCGTGGGCTGGAGCCTGTGGGAACGCAGCCAGCACGACCCGTGGCTGCGGCTGCTGGCGCGGTCACGCCACCGCCTCGCACGCGCGGGCCTGCGGGTGCCCGACAATCTCCCGCCGCGCTCGATGGCGCAGCGCGTACAGGCGCAGTTTGGTCCCGCCGGAGCCCCGCTGGCAGACTGGCTTTTGCGCCTGGAACGACTGCGCTATGCACCCGACCCCCAGGCCGGGCTGGCCGATCTGCGGCGCGAATACCGCGCGCTGCAGTGGCCTCAACCATGACGCGTGCCCTGCCGGCCGTCGCCCCGGCCGCCCGTGCCCGGGGCGTGCCGGCCTCCGACGCCGCAGGCACCACCACGCAAGACCACCACTGACATGAAGAAGACAGCCCCATCGAGCGCAGCAGCCATGCTTTTGATCGCTGCCTGCAGCGTATCCGCAGGCGCCACCACACAAAAGCCCTCCAAACCGGCCGCACCGGCTGCCACCCGGGCGGCAGCGGGGAATGCGGCAGCCACCCCCAAGGCCCCGGTGCTCTATGCCTCGCGCCCCGAAGCGCTGCAGTTTGCCGACGACCTGGCCGCCCGGCGCGACCTCGACCGCGAATGGGTGCGCCAGGCCATCGGGCAAGCTCGGTTCCTGTCGCAAGTACCCCGGCTGATGCTGCCGCCCGCCAAGGGCACTGCCAAGAACTGGCGCGCCTACCGCAGCCGCTTCATCGATCCGATCCGCATCCGCGCAGGCGTGCGCTTCTGGCAGGAGAACCAGGCTGCGCTGGAGCGCGCCGAGCGCGAGTACGGCGTGCCGGTCGAGATCATCGTCGGGATCATCGGAGTCGAGACCGTCTACGGCCAGCAGATGGGCACGTTCAGGGTCATGGATGCACTGACCACACTGGCGTTTGATTTCCCGGCGGCCCATCCGCGCGCCGCCGAGCGCACCGAATTCTTCCGTCGCGAACTCGAGCAGTTCCTGAGCCTGTCCAGCCGCAGTGGCACGGACCCGTTCGAACCGCGGGGCAGCTATGCCGGGGCCATGGGCCTGGGCCAGTTCATGCCATCGAGCTGGGTGCGCTATGCCATCGACTTCGACGGCGACGGCCGCATAGACCTCTTCAAGAGCCCGTCTGACGCCATCGGCTCGGTGGCCAACTATTTCCGCGGCCACGGCTGGACGCCCGGCATGCCCACGCATTTCGCCGTGCAGTTCGACCCTGCGCGCCTGCAGCTCGATGACCTGCTGGCCCCCGACATCCTGCCCACCTTCAGTGCCGCCAGCATGCAGGCCAAGGGCGCCGTGCTCGATACAGCGGGAGCACAGCACGCCGGCCCGATGGCGCTGGTGGAGCTGCAAAACGGTGGCAATCCCCCCAGCTACGTGGCGGGCACCGAGAACTTCTATGCCATCACGCGCTACAACTGGTCGAGCTACTACGCAATGGCCGTCATCGAACTGGGGCGGGAAGTAGCTGCCAGCCGCTAGGGCCTGTTCACACCATTTTTGCCAGATGCGTTGCAATCCAAAAGAGCCAGGCGCTAAGCGCCAAACGAAGCTGGGGTGCGGCCCCAGCGAGGCTTGGCAACGACGCGGATGGCTCTTTTGGGTTGCAACCCGAAGGGAAGGCCATGCAAACGGCGCGACTCGTTGTTGCGTTCCTGGCCAAGGCCCCGGCCTTGGCTAGGAACGCGCCTAGATTGGCGCCGTTTTCACGGCCTTCGCACTGGCAAAAATGATGTGAACAGGCCCTGGTCCTGCCCGCCCCCAAGGCCGCGCAACACCCAGGGTCTTGGCCTGGCGCCCTGTGCTATCGTGCTTGCACAAGTAACGTTTGATTGCATCGCGTTTCAAGGGCAGAGCATGAATGCAGGCGCCGACCATCTTGAGGATCCGCCGGCGATCCGCGTTTCGGATCTGGCCGATGCCATGCATCGCGGCGAGATATGGCCGGCCTTGCAGCCCCTGATCCACATTGAAAGCGGCGCCGTCGTCGCGTTTGAAGTGCTGCTGCGCTGGACCTCGCAGCGCTTCGGCGCGGTTCCCCCCCAGCGGGTTGTGCAGCTGGCTCTTGAGGGCGGCCTGCTCAACGCCCTGACCTGCCAGCTCATCACCCAGGCGGCATCGGCCGTGCGCGACTGGGACGACGGGTTCTGCCTGGCCTTCAACACCGCCCCCGCCCAATACCTGGACGCGGAGTTTGTTCCCGACCTGCTCGAGGCCGTCCGTTTCACCGGCCTGCCGCCATGCCGCGTGAAGATCGAAGTCACCGAAGACGACATTTTTGCCGACGCCAGCGGGGCGCAGGAAGCCGTCCGCACCCTGAAGGCCGCCGGACTGCGGCTCTCCCTGGATGATTTCGGAACCGGGCATTCCAGCCTGACGCGGCTGCAGATGTTGCCGTTTGACGAGATCAAGATCGACGCCAGCTTTGTACAGGCGCTCGAGTCCAGCGCCGGCAACCGGCGCATCGTGTCGGCCGTGATCGGACTGGGACAGAGCCTGGACATGAACGTGGTGGCCGAGGGCGTCGAAACCGCCGAACAGGCCAGGCTGCTGCTGCAGATGGGGTGCACGATCGGCCAGGGCTATCACTGGTCGCCGCCTGTGGCGCTACCGCAGGCGCTCGCGCTGCTCCGGCAGCGGGGCGTGTGGTCACGGCGGGGCGAGAAGATCGACACATCGCCCTTCCAGCGCCTCCATCAGCTGGAAGCCATGTACCGCGAGGCGCCGGTAGGCCTGTGCTTTCTGGATGCGAGCCTGCGCGTGGCAAGCACCAACCGCGTCATCTTGCAGTACCTGGGCATCGGCCACGCGAATGTGCTGGGCGTGGGCATCATGGAGCTGCTCGATCCGGTCGAAAACGCCGACCTGATTGCCGCCCTGCAGGCCGTGCGCGACGGGCAGATCGTGCCGCCGGCCGAGTACCGGCACAGCCGTACCGGGGGCGCTTTCCTGGTATCCCACCAGCGGGTGCTGGACTCCGAGCAGATGCTGCTGGGCGTATTCGTGGTCGTCCTCGACATTTCCGAGCGCGTGAAGGTCGTTGAGGAGCTGCGCGCCAACGCGGAGCACTACCGGCAGGCCATCGAGCTCAGCCCGTATCTTGCATGGGCAGCCGACAGCGAAGGCGTGGTGGACTTCATCGGCCCCAGCATCGACGGTGCCACCCACACCACCTTCGCCGAGAGGCACGCAGCGTGGGTTGCCCAGCTGCACCCCGAAGACCTGCATTCATTGCAGCGGGCCTGGCAGGAGCACCGGGAAAAACCACCCGAACCGTTCCAGACTGAATTCCGCATGCGCTGGCCCGGCGGTCAATGGCGCTGGATGCGCAGCCGCGCCAACCCCATGGTCAACGCGCAAGGGCAGGTCACCCGGTGGTTTGGCATCATCACCGACGTCTCTCGCGAAAGAGCCCTCGGCGAACAGGTTCAGCATCTCCAGGACGAGGTCCGGCGACTGCGCCCTCCCTGACCCCCGAAAAGCGCATCACCCCCGGGCGCGGGCACTTCAGGGCCGCTGCATGTTGCAGCTGTGCGGCTGCTGCGCCTTGGCGGCCTGTATCTGTCGCACCACGCGGAAGCCGTAGCCCGAGCCTTCCACGTCGAACTTGACGCCGGGGGCGCCCTTCCGGTCCATCACGCCCACGGCCAGCGCCTGCTGGAACTGGTGGTCGCCCGCGCGCATGCTGCCGGCCTGGCCGGACAACTGCACGCTGGCGGTCTCCATCTGGCGCGCAATCGCCAGCGGATCGGTGCTGCCTGCGCGCTCAATCGACTGGGCCAGCGCCTCCATCATGAGCTGCATGCGCATGTGCACATAGTCGTCCTGCGGCTTGGGAAAGCGCGTGCGAAACGACTGGTAGAACGCCTCGCTCTGAGCGCCCGGTACGTTGGGCAGCCAGTCTGCCACGGCAAAAACCTTGCCGATGCCCGCATCGCCCATGGCCGCCGGGGCGCCCAGCGCGTTGCCGTAGAAGGTGTAGAAGCTGCCTTCGTAGCCCACCTCCCGGGCGGCCTTGACCAGCAGCGTCAGGTCGTTGCCCCAGTTGCCGGTGACCACGGCCTGCGCGCCGCTGGCCTTGATCTTGACGGCGTAGGGCGCAAAGTCCTTCACGCGGCCGATGGGGTGCAGCTCGTCCCCCACGATGGCCACATCCGGGCGCTGGGTGGCCAGCTGTTTCTTGGCCTCGCGCAGCACGGCCTGGCCAAAGCTGTAGTCCTGGCCGATGAGGTACACGCTCTTGATGGCCTTGTCCTCGCGCATCACTTCCATCAGCGCAGCCATGCGCATGTCGGCATGCGCATCGAAGCGGAAATGCCAGAAGCTGCACTTTTCGTTGGTGAGGATCGGGTCCACCGCCGAGTAGTTCAGGAAGATCACGCGCTTGCCGGGCTCGCGCTCGTTGTGCTTGTTGATCGCGTCGATCAGCACCGCCGCCGTGGCCGACGAATTGCCCTGCAGGATCACCTGGGCGCCATCGTCGATGGCTGCACGCAGCGCCGACAGCGCCTCCTCGTTCTGCCCCTTGCTGTCGTAGCGCTCCAGTGCCAGCTGGCGCGGGCCGCCTGCGGCTGCTGGCAGTTGCACGCCACCGCGCGCATTCACGCGCTCCATGGCCCAGTACACATTGCGGTACACCGCCTCGCCCGTGTTGGCAAACGCGCCGGACAGGCTTTCAATCAGGGCGATCTTTACGGGGCGTGCCTGCGATGCAGGTACCGTGGCCGGAGCCGCTGAAGACGCAGCAGGCGCAGTCTGGGCCCAGACGTGTGACGCAGGCAGCAGGCAGGCCAGGGCCGCAGAAGCGGCGCAAACCGCCGGACGTAATGCCGCAAGGCCCGTTTTCAAGCCTGCAGGACGCAATTTATTCATGCCAGTAATTCCCTTGAAATGCGTTGTGGACGCACACACCTCTCTGGCATGCGGCGACCACGTCGAGAGCCGCGCAGTGTATAGGAGCCCCACCATGATCTTCGCCCCCATGATTCCCCGCGCCGCCTACGTGCATCAGCCACGCCGCGCCGACGTGGCGCTGCAGCGCTTTCTGATGGGCGCGCTGGCCAACCCAGCCCTCGAACAGGCTCCGGCACGGGCCGCAGGGTGCACCGTGACGCAGGACGACAAGACGACCACCCTGGCCCTGGATGTCCCCGGCCTGGCCCGCGACCAGCTGCAGATCAGCATCGAGGGCCACACCGTCAGCGTGCAAAGCGTGGAAGGCGCGCCCCGCAAGCTGCACCGTGCATGGGAACTGGCCCAGGAGGTGGATGCGAGCGCCAGCCGCGCCAGGCTGGAAAACGGCGTGCTCACGCTCACCCTGGCGCGGTTGGAGCCCGCCAGCAAGGCAACCCGGCTGACAATCGACTAACGCGTGATGGGCGGTGCGCACTGAGCACTGCACAGGGCGCGCCACATGCCGGGCTGAAGCACGCCGTGCCGACACCCGCGCAGCGCGGCGCTTTCGTTTTCGAAGCCGAAGGCCGCAGCCTGCAGGTGTGGCCTGATCAGGCCGCGGCCACGATGGCGTCCAGCGGCCAGCGCGGCTTCACGTCAAACGCGTAGTCGGTGCTGGCCTGCTGCTGGCCCGCCTGCAGGCGCATGGCGGCGGCCATGGCAATCATGGCGCCGTTGTCGGTGCACAGGTGCAGCTCGGGGTAGTGCACGCGCACCCTGCTTTTTTCGCACGCGGCATTGAGCTGCGCACGAAGATGGCGGTTGGCCCCCACGCCACCGGCCACCACCACGCGCTGCAGCCCGGTCTGCTTCAGCGCAGCCAGGGTCTTTTTCACCAGCACGTCCACAATCGCCGCCTCGGTGCTGGCGGCCAGGTCGGCCTTGCGGGCTTCCAGCTCGTCGCCCAGCTTTTTGGCCTGGGTCAGCACGGCCGTCTTGAGGCCTGCAAACGAAAAGTCCAGGTCGCCGCTGTGCAGCAAGGGGCGCGGCAGCTTGAAGGCCGTGGCACTGCCCTGCTCCGCCAGGCGCGACAGCGCAGGCCCGCCGGGGTAGCCCAGCCCCATGAGCTTGGCAGATTTGTCAAACGCCTCGCCGGCCGCGTCGTCAATGGTCTCGCCCAGAATCTCGTAGCGGCCCACGCCGTCCACACGCATCAGCTGGGTGTGGCCGCCAGACACGAGCAGCGCCACAAACGGAAACTCGGGCGGGTCGGCGCTGAGAAAAGGCGACAGCAGGTGCCCTTCAAGATGGTGCACGCCCAGCACCGGCTTGCCCAGCGCTGCGCCCAGGGCACAGGCCACGCCTGCGCCCACCAGCAGCGCGCCGGCCAGCCCGGGGCCACGGGTGTAGGCCACCACATCCACATCGGCCAGCGTTTGCCGCGCCTCGGTCAGCACCTCTTTGGCCAGGGGCAGCACGCGGCGGATGTGGTCGCGGCTGGCCAGTTCGGGCACCACGCCGCCGTAGGCCTGGTGCATGTCGATCTGGCTGTGCAACGCGTGCGCCAGCAGCGTGGGCACGGCGTGGTCCGTGGAGCGGACCAGTGCCACGCCCGTCTCGTCGCAGGAAGATTCAATACCGAGGATCAGCAGGCTCATGCCCCGAGTGTAAAACCCGGGGTTCCGCCCCTGCGTGGCGGTTGCCCGTTACCAGCGGTCGGAGCGCATGCGCAGCTCCCACGTCCCGGCGCGCAGTTCGTACACGCCCACTGCGCCGTAGCGCTGCTCGCCCTTGGCATCCCAGGTCATGGTGCCGATCACCGGCGCATAGCCGTTGATGCTGCTCATGGCCTTGGTGATCTCCTTGGGCTCGGCGGACTTGGCCTTCTGGATGGCGGCCGACAGCACGTACATGCTGTCGTAGCTGTAGTGGCCGCCGTAGGCAGGCGGCTTCTTGTAGGCAGCCACGTACTTCTCCAGGAAAGGCTTGCCCGTGCTGAACTCCTTGGCCTCCAGCACGGGCGATGTGGCGTACACGCCTTCGACCATGCCCATGGCCTTGGTCATGTCGGTGGTCTTGATGGTGTCGCCGCCCAGCAGGCTGATCTTGGTGTAGTCGATCTTGCGCAGGGCCTCCAGCAGCGCCAGCGCCTGGAAGTCGTTCAGGGTGGAAACAATGACCTCGACCTTCGCGGCCTTCAGCTCTGCGGCCAGCTCGTCGAAGGCCACGGTCTTGTCGTCAAACGACTTGCGGATCAAAACTTCCTTTTTCTCGGCCTTGAGCTGCTCGGCGGCGCCATCGGCCAGGCCCTTGCCATAGGGTGTGCCGTCGTCCAGCGCGGCGTAGCGCGCAGCGCCGAGCTGCGTGGCTGCAAACGAGCCGATGGCACGGGCCTGCAAGTTGTCGTTGGCCACCATGCGGAACGTGGTGGGCAAGCCGAGCTGCGTGAACTTGGGGTTGGTTGAAATGGCGATCTGGGCGATGCCCTTGGCTGCGTAGATCGGCGCGGTCTCGATGCTCACGCCCGAGTTGAGGTGGCCGATGACCGCCACCACCCCGGCATCCACCAGCTGCTGGGCCACGGCCTTGCCGGTGGCGGCGTCGGCCTTGTCGTCCACGGCCACCACCTCCAGCGTCACACGCTTGCCATCCACCGTGTAGGCGCCCTTGTTCAGCTCCTCCACGGCCAGGTTCACACCATTGAGCAGGTCCTGCCCCAGCGCGCCCAGGGGGCCGCTGAGCGGCTGGGCCACGCCAATCTTGATGGTGTCGGGCACCTTGCCACAGCCAGAGAGAAACGTGGCGGCGGCCACGGCCAGCACCGCCATGCTGGCGGTGAAGCCGCGCCGGTCAATAGGTTGGTTCATGCGAGAAGCTCCAATCAATGTGTCAATGTGAGCGGAGGTATATGCGACGCGACTCTTCAGTCACCACCGGGTATGCCCTGCCGTGTAACAAACTATTAGCAAGTTTCAGGCCCCGCAAACCCGACGCCCCGGTGTTAACCCTGTAAAAACGGGTGGATGCACCGTATTGGGGCGCGGCGAAGGCGTGAAACTTGCTTTCGGTGGGCGCATGAACGAGAACTTGCGCATCGTGGTGGTGGCCCCTGACCTGGCGGTGGCCGACCCCGACGACGACCATGCCGTGCTCCAGGCCGAGCGCTCGCGCGCGCTGCGCATCGGGCTGCTCGAAAACAACTTCAACCTGATCGCCACCCTGCCGGCCGACGTGTTCCTGAGCGACCGCCTGGCGCAGCTGCAGCCCGATCTCATCATCGTGGACGCCGAAAGCGAAGCCCGCGATGCGCTGGAACATGTGGTGATGGCCACGCGCAACGAGCGCCGCCCCATCGTGATGTTCACCAACGACGAGGACACCTCGCACGTGAAGGACGCGGTAGCGGCCGGGGTGTCGGCATACATCGTGGCAGGGCTGGCACCGCAGCGCATCCGCCCCATCCTGGACGTGGCCATGGCGCGTTTTCAGCACGAACAGGCCCTGCGCGCCGAGCTGGCCGACGCGAAGAGCGAGCTCAAGGACCGCAAGGTCATCGACCGCGCCAAGGGCCTGCTGATGCAGCGCCAGAGCCTGACCGAAAAGGCGGCCTACGAAAAGCTGCGCAAGACCGCCATGGACAAGGGCCTGCGGCTCGCTGAAGTCGCCCAGCGCATGCTGGACGCCGCCGAGCTGCTGGGCTGAGAACCGCGCTGAGCGGGGTGCGCTGACCAGGTGCGCACAACGCCCGCACCGTGGCCCGGATACCGGGCGTGGTGCAGCGCACAAATAGCGTGCAGCCATGGGCCGCGGCCGACGCAATGCCCCGTCATGCCTGCGCGGCCTCCCAATGCGCAAATTCAAGCCAAATCGGCCTGTAGTCCATGTAATTAAATGCCTGATAGCTATCTATTTGATAGCGTTTTGGTGATTCAACAGCGCGCGACAGAGCTGGCACGCTGCTTGCAACAGGCAATGCAGGACCAATGAAGGTCTCCTGACAGCACCGGCCCAATGGCGGGCAGGTGCTGTCCCGAAGCCCACCGGGCTTCCCAAGGACAAAGGCGTCCCCACCCTTCCGGCGCATGCGCAGCATGGCTCCGGGCGCGGTGAGGACGCCTTTTTTGCTTTTTAACGCTGCGAGGAACCGCCCCATGACCGATCTGTTGAAAACCAGCCTCAACCGCCGCACCGTACTGCAGGCCGCCAGCGTGGGCGCCGTCGGCGTGAGCCCCGCCCTGCGCGCCCTGGTGCATGCCCAGGGCTCGGACGCCCCCGAGAAGAAGGAAGTCAAGATCGGCTTCATCCCGCTGACGGACTGCGCCAGCGTGGTGATGGCCTCGGTGCTGGGCTTTGACAAGAAGTACGGCGTGACCATCATCCCCAACAAGGAAGCCAGCTGGGCCGGCGTGCGCGACAAGCTGGTGAACGGCGAGCTGGACTTTGCCCACGTGCTGTACGGCCTGGTGTACGGCGTGCACATGGGCACGGCCGGCCCCAAGAAGGACATGGCCGTGCTGATGAACCTGAATCACAACGGCCAGGCCATCACGCTCTCGAAGGCGCTGGCCGACAAGGGCGCGGTGGACGGCCCCAGCCTGGCCAAGCTGATGGCCAGGGAAAAGCGCGAGTACACGTTTGCAGGCACCTTCCCCACCGGCACCCACGCAATGTGGATCCACTACTGGCTGGCCGCCGCGGGCATCAACCCGCTGTCGGGCGCCAAGCTGATCACCGTGCCGCCGCCACAGATGGTGGCCAACATGCGCGTGGGCAACATGGACGGCTTTTGCGTGGGCGAGCCCTGGAACCACCGCGCCATCATGGATGGCATCGGCATCACGGCCAACACCACGCAGGACATCTGGAAGGACCACCCCGAAAAGGTGCTGGGCACCACGGCCGAGTTCGTCAAGAAGTACCCCAACACCACGCGCGCCGTGATGATGGCCATCCTGGAAGCCGGCCAGTGGATCGACGCCAGCCTGTCCAACAAGATGAAGATGGCCGAGACGGTGGCCGGCAAGGCCTACGTGAACACCAGCGTGGACGCCATCAACCAGCGCATCCTGGGCCGCTACCAGAACGGCATGGGCAAGACCTGGGACGACCCGAACCACATGAAGTTCTTCAACGACGGCACGGTGAACTTCCCGTACCTGTCCGACGGCATGTGGTTCCTCACCCAGCACAAGCGCTGGGGCCTGCTCAAGAGCCACCCCGACTACCTGGCCGTCGCGAAGGAAGTCAACCAGGTCGAGCTGTACAAGTCGGTGGCCAGCGCGATGAAGATCAACGTGCCCAAGGACGTGATGCGCACCAGCAAGTTCATGGATGGTGTGGTGTGGGACGGCAAGGACCCCGCCAAGTACGCCGACGGTTTCAAGATCAAGGCCTGAGCGCCGCTCTGCCGCAGCCGCCTTTCATCCACGCCCCCCAGGCACAGGAGAACACCATGGTCAGCGCCGTCTTCCACACCCCCCTGGAGCCCACTCCGGGGCTCACCACCGGCCCCACGCCAACAGCCATGAAAAATGTAGCAACCAGCCCAATCAATGAAAGCGCCAGGGGCCAAAATGTCTCCAAAACGGCCGCTGGAGCCCCTGTGCAGGCCAGCCAGCCCGCCGGGCGCGACTGGGCGGCCCTGTCGCGCAGCTTCTGGATGGCCGTGCTGCCACCGGTGTGCGGCCTGGGATTGCTGGTTGCCCTGTGGGCGGTGGTCTCCACCACCACGGGCGGCAACATCCCCAGCCCCAAGGCCACGTGGCTGCAGGCGCTGGAGGTGTTCAGCAACCCGTTCTATCGCAACGGCCCCAACGACCAGGGCGTGGGCTGGAACGTCCTGATGAGCCTGCAGCGCGTGGCCATCGGCTTTGGCATGGCGGCGCTGGTGGGCATACCGGCGGGCTTCATCATCGGGCGGTTCAAGTTCCTCTCGCGCATGTTCAACCCGCTGATCAGCCTGCTGCGCCCCGTATCGCCACTGGCCTGGCTGCCGATTGGCCTGCTGGTCTTCAAGGGTGCCAACCCGGCCGCCATCTGGACCATCTTCATCTGCTCGATCTGGCCCATGATCATCAACACCGCCGTGGGCGTGCAGCGCGTGCCCCAGGACTACATGAACGTGGCCCGGGTGCTGAACCTCTCGGAGTGGAAGATCGCCACGAAGATCCTGTTCCCGGCCGTGCTGCCCTACATGCTGACGGGCGTGCGGCTGGCCGTAGGCACCGCGTGGCTGGTGATCGTGGCCGCCGAGATGCTGACCGGCGGCGTGGGCATCGGCTTCTGGGTGTGGGACGAGTGGAACAACCTCAACGTCAAGAACATCATCATCGCCATCTTCGTGATCGGCATCGTCGGGCTGGTGCTGGAGTTCGCGCTCATCAAGCTGGCCACCGCATTTACGTTTGAAGAGGTGAAGGCATGACCACCACATCCAACCACGCCTCGCACACCACCAAGTTCATCGAAGTACAGGGTGTGGAGCAGACCTTCAAGACCGCCAAGGGCCTGTTCCCTGCACTCAGGGACATCAACCTGACCATCGCCAAGGGCGAGTTCGTGGCGCTGATCGGGCACTCGGGCTGCGGCAAGTCCACCCTGCTGAACCTGATTGCCGGGCTGACCACGCCCACCAGCGGCGCGCTGCTCTGCGCCAACAAGGAGATCAAGGGCCCGGGGCCCGAGCGTGCAGTGGTGTTCCAGAACCACTCGCTGCTGCCCTGGCTGACCTGCTTTGACAACATCTACCTGGCGGTGGAGCGTGTGTTTGGCGGCAAGGAAACCAAGGCGCAACTGCGTGCACGCACCGATGCGGCGCTGGCCCTCGTCGGCCTGACCCCGGCGGCGCAAAAGCGCCCCGGTGAAATCTCGGGCGGCATGAAGCAGCGCGTGGGCATTGCCAGGGCGCTGTCCATGGAACCCCAGGTGCTGCTGATGGACGAACCCTTTGGCGCGCTGGACGCCCTGACCCGGGCCAAGCTGCAGGACGAGCTGCTGGAGATCGTGGCGCGCACCCACAGCACGGTGGTGATGGTGACCCACGACGTGGACGAGGCCGTGCTGCTGTCAGACAAGATCGTGATGATGACCAACGGCCCTGCAGCCACCATCGGCGAAGTGCTGTCCGTGGAACTGCCCCGCCCCCGCAAGCGCGTGGAACTGGCCGAAGACCCGCAGTACGTGCATTACCGCAAGGCCGTGATCGACTTCCTGTACACGCGCCAGGGGCACGTGGAAAAGGCCGCCTGAGTCCCTGGATGCCAACCCGGCAGACCGCAGCCGCGGCCTGAACCGGGGGGGCATGCACCCCAGGCCCGCGCCGGGCCCCGTAACGCCAGGCGCAGCGGCGCGCTCAGCGCGCGCCGACGATGTACTGCTCGAGCTGCTCGATGATGTACTTCTGCTCCGAAATGATGTCCTTGACCAGGTCGCCGATGGAAATCATCCCCACGGCCTTGCCGTTGTCCACCACAGGCAGGTGGCGCAGCCGGTGGCTGCTCATGATCTGCATGCACTCTTCGCTGGTCTGATCGGGCCGCACGAACAGCACTGCCGATGTCATCACATCCTTGACCTGGGTGACGGTCGAGGTACGCCCCATGAGGGCGATCTTTCGGGCGTAGTCGCGCTCGGTGAAGATGCCGGCAATGGCATCGCCCTCCATCACCAGCAGGGCGCCAATGCCCTTGTCGGCCATCAGCCGCAGTGCGTCGAACACCGAGTCCGATGGACCGATCGAGTACACCGGTGCCCCGGATTTGGACTGAAGAATTTTTGCGACGACGGTCATGGAAACCTCCCTCAAAAAGACGCAACGGCAGCCGCGGCAAACGCAGCAGGCAGACGTTGCAAACATCCAGGCTGGTCAGACCAGCCATTCACATCGGCCGGACACCTGCCAATCAGGCGCCCCCACCGACTGAAGACCATTTCAGCCCATAAGCGGCGTTGGCGCAACCGGGCGCAACCATGTCGCAGCACCGTGGCGACGCTCCAGCGCGGCTGGCGTTACAAATGTTGCACCGCTTGTTGCGGATTGTGGTTGCGATGTTGCAGGGGCGTTGCAGCAGCTGCGTGCCGAAACAAAACGAAAACAACCGAAACTGCCAAGAGACGCCTGGCTGGCTGGCCGCCTGCACCATAGCGTCCATGTCCAGCACACACCAGCAACACCAGAAAAGCCTCCCAGGCCTTTGCCGGCGTAGCGGGTTTTTGTCGCGGGACATTCAGAGGGGGCAGGTGCCCACCCCCGGGATTGTTTCCATTACCGGAACAGTCAGTTTGCGACTGGGTAGTTTTTCTCTGTCTGACACCCGCGTACAGTTCAACCCATCGATGAGCCGATCCCGCAAGGCGACTCACCGAACCC
>LNEG01000147.1 GCA_001464865.1 Burkholderiales bacterium Ga0074133 | reverse complement strand
CGCGCCACCAGCGCCGTGGGTTCGCCGGGAAGCCCGTCTTTCACCGGCACCACGAGCGTCTTGAAAGGGCCGATGGCATGGGCGTAAGTTGCCACCTGCCTGAGCCCCTCGGGTGTGATCAGGTCGGCATAACTGCGCGCGTTCGCAGCGCCCTGCGCCACAAAATCGTACGGCCGCCCGGATGCGGCCACCAGTTGCACGAGGCGCACGCTGCTTTTCTGACGGATGGCCTGCAGGTTGGCTACCTCGAAGGACTGCACGAACACCGGCGCATCCTTGTGGTTCCAGCCGTTTTTCTCCAGCACGGTCAGGAGCGGTGCCTCCAGCGGCTGGCCGATGGTCTGGAAGTAGGTCGGGTGCTTGGTCTCGGGGTAGATGCCGATCGTGCGGCCAGTCTTTGCGCTGGCCGCCTTGGCCAGGTCGATGACTTCCTGCAGCGTGGGCACCTCGAACTGCCCGTTGAAGGCCATGTTGGCCGGGCGCTGTGCCGGAATGCGCTCGCGGGCACGCAACGTTTTCAGCTCGGCCAGCGTGAAATCCTCGGTGAACCAGCCGGTGATGGCCTGGCCGTCGATGGTCTTGGTCGTTTTGCGTGCTGCGAACTCGGGGCGGTCGGCCACGTCGGTGGTAGCTTCCTTGATTGAGCCGTCGGCGCCCACGATGGCAATGGCGTTTTCATGCCGTGCCACCAGCACGCCATCTTTGGTGATCACCAGGTCGGGCTCGATGATGTCGGCGCCGTCGTCAATGGCCTGCTGGTAGGCGGCCAGCGTGTGCTCGGGCCTGAGGGCCGAGGCGCCGCGGTGGGCGATGACGGTGGGGGTGGGCGGCCAGGCCTGTGCGGCGGCGCCCAGGGCCCAGGTGGCGAGCAGCGCGGCAGCAGTCACGGCGCGCAGGGATGTACGGCTCATGGGATCTCCTTCGAACGGTCTGCACACCTTAGTGGATGTGCTTGACAGTGCCGTGTCGCGGAGGCGGCCTGCACCAATATGTTCTACGCGTGTTCGAAGTGGAACACGGCGGTACCTGCGCGCGCGTTTGGCAGCCAGCGCACTTCGCGCCCGTCCTGCAGGCCGAAGGAATCCAGGATGCGCAGGTGGTTCTTGGTGGCGAGCACCGCGAAATCCTTGTACGTGCCGACGCGAATGTTGGGCGTGTCGTACCACTGGTAGGGAAGCCGCCGCGTAACGGGCATGCGCCCGCGCAGCACCGACAGCCGGTTGGGCCAGTGCGCGAAGTTGGGAAAGGCGACGATGCCCGTGCGGCCCACGCGGGCGGTCTCGCGCAGCATGGTCTCGGCATTGCGCAGGTGCTGCAGCGTGTCGATCTGCAGCACCACGTCGAACGAGTTGTCGTCAAACATGGCCAGCCCTTCGTCCAGGTTGAGCTGCAGCACCTGCACGCCGCGCTGCACGCAGGCCAGCACGTTGGCATCGGCAATCTCCACGCCGTAGCCGGTGCAGCCGCGTTCGCGCTGCAGGTAGTCCAGCATGGCGCCGTTGCCGCAGCCCAGGTCGAGCACGCGTGAACCGGCGGGCACCCGGCGCGCCAGTGCCTGCATCGCAGCGGTTTCGGTCATGGCTGCAGCTCCTTGGCAATGCTGTTGAAGTAAGAGCGCATCACGCCCATGTAGCGGGCGTCATCGAGCAAAAAGGCATCATGGCCGTGGGGCGCGTCGATCTCGGCGTAGCTCACGCTGCGGCGGTTGTCGAGCAGGGCTTTGACGATCTCACGGCTGCGCTTGGGCGAAAAGCGCCAGTCGGTGGTGAAGCTCACCAGCAGGAAGCGCGCGGTGGCATTGGCCAGCGCCCGCGTCAGGTTGCCGCCGTGGTGGCGCGCGGGGTCGAAATAGTCGAGCGCGCGGGTGATGAGCAGGTAGGTGTTGGCGTCGAAATACTCGCTGAACTTGTCACCCTGGTAGCGCAGGTAGCTCTCGATCTGGAACTCCACATCCTGCGTGCTGTACAGGTACTCGCGCAGGTCGGGTGACTGCGCCAGAGCAGCCGGGTCGGCCGCGCCCTGGGCCAGGGCAGCGGCCAGCGCCGGGGCGCGCAGCGTGCGGCCAAACTTCTCGTTCATCACGTCGTCCGAAAGGTATGTGATGTGCCCGATCATGCGGGCGATGCGCAGCCCGCGCTTGGGGATCACGCCCTGGCGGTAAAAGTGCCCGCCTTGGAAGTCGGGGTCGGTCACGATGGCGCGGCGGGCCACCTCGTTGAAGGCGATGTTCTCGGCCGTGAGGTTGGGCGCGCTGGCCACCACTACGGCGTGGCGCATGCGGTCGGGGTACTGCAGCGTCCAGCTGAGGGCCTGCATGCCGCCCAGGCTGCCGCCCAGCACGGCGGCCAGCTGGCGCACGCCCAGCCGGTCGAGCAGGCGGGCCTGGGCGTTGACCCAGTCTTCCACCGTGACCACCGGGAAATCGGCGCCGTACACCTCGCCAGTGTCGGGGTGGGTATGCATCGGCCCGGTGGAGCCAAAGCACGAGCCCAGGTTGTTCACGCCGATCACGAAAAACCGGTCGGTGTCCACCGGCTTGCCGGGGCCGATCATGTTGTCCCACCAGCCCTCGCTTTTCGGCTGGCCAGCGTACACGCCAGCCACGTGGTGCGATGCGTTGAGCGCATGGCATACCAGCACGGCATTGGAGCGGTCGGCATTGAGCGTGCCGTAAGTCTCGTACGCCAGGTGGTAGTCGCGGATGGACGCACCGCTTTGCAGCGGCAGCACCTCCGGGAAATGCAGGGTCTGGGGCGTGGCAATGAACGACATAAGCAGCGGTGTGTAAGCCCCCATGCGCCACAGCCTGCGCGGGTTGCGTCCTCTGGCAGAGGCTGCAATGTTCTGCCTGGGGGCGGCCCGATGGCAGAAAAAAACCCGGCGTCGCTAAAAACGAGGCCGGGCTTGGATGTCGGACGGGTCTTTAGCAGGATTTATATCGCGCCCGCAAGCTGTGGCAAATCGGCGCGTGCAGTAAATATACCAAAAGCGCCTGCCGCAGCCCTCTGTGCGAGTTCAGCCCGCCGGTGCAAAGATGGCCAGCAAACCCAGCACCAGGAAGATGATGGCCGACACCACATGGACCGCGCGGATCGGCACGCGGCGCGTGATGCGTTCTCCCAGCCACACCACGGGCGCGTTGGCCAGCATCATGCCCAGCGTGGTGCCCGCCACCACCCACAGGTAGGCGTTGTACTGCGCCGCCAGCATCACGGTGGCGATTTGCGTCTTGTCGCCCATTTCCGCCAGGAAGAAGGCCACCACAGTGGTGCCGAACACGCCCCAGCGCGGGTTGCCATCGGCCTCGCCCTCGTCGAGCTTGTCCGGTATCAGCATCCAGATGGCCATCGCGATGAACGAGCCGCCCAGGATCCAGCGCAGCACCTGCGGGCCGATGAATGTGGTGACCCACGCGCCCACGGCACCCGCCAGCCCGTGGTTGACTAGGGTAGCCACCAGGATGCCCATCACGATGGGCCAGGGTTTTCTGAAGCGCGCAGCCAGTACCAGGGCCAGCAACTGGGTTTTATCGCCCATCTCGGCAAGCGCGACGATGGCGGTGGATATGAAGAAAGCTTCCATGGGGTGATGTCCTTGTACGGCCGGACGAATTGAAAACGCATTGACTGCACCCCGACTCCGGCCATGTGGATCGGCATGCAGTCAATGGTCTCGCCCAACCTGAAAGCCGCATGCGCCATAGGCCACGTGCGGACCCAAGTGTGTTGACGCATGCCCCGGCGCGTTGCGCGCCGGGCGGGCTACTCCCCAAAGACCACGCGATTTTAACCCCTTGACGCAAACGGGATTCGCGCTGCATCGGGAACACCCTCAGAAATAAAACCCCACACCCCGCATAAAGTGATTGATAATGGCTTCGCTTTTCTGCTTGCAGAGGAGCAGTTAGCTTAGCGGTGAATGGTCAGTTTCGCGTCTTTGAAGTCGTCACAGGTTTGTTGATTGCGTCGGGCTCCATCGCGTTTTCATGTTTTTCTAGGAGTCCTTCATGGGCAACAAACTTTACGTGGGCAACCTGCCCTACTCTTTCCGCGACGAAGACCTGCAGCAGACCTTCAGCCAGTACGGCTCGGTCGGCAGCGCCAAGGTCATGATGGAACGCGACACCGGCCGCTCCAAGGGTTTCGGCTTTGTCGAAATGGGCAGCGATGCTGAAGCCCAAGCCGCCATCCAGGGCGTGCATGGTCAAAACTTTGGTGGCCGTGACCTCGTGGTCAACGAAGCGCGCCCCATGGAGCCACGCGCTCCCCGTAGCGGCGGCTTCGGCGGCGGCGGTGGTGGTGGCTACGGTGGTGGTGGCGGCGGCGGTTACGGCGGTGGCCGTAGCGGCGGCGGCGGTGGTGGTGGCTACGGCGGTGGCCGCAGCAGCTACTAAGCCTCGTTTGGCAGCCAGTCCTTACGGGCTGGCAACGATATGAAAGGAGCCTTTGGGCTCCTTTTTTCATGTCTGCGCAGCATCCCTGCCACAGCGTGTATCAGTGCTTGCTTTTTGCGTAAAAGTGTGGCGCATAATGGGTTTGCGGGGCGCGCTCCGCTAACAAGTTTGCGGTGATCCGTCAGTTTCGCGCTGAGAGCGTCATTGAGATTAGCTGGCTGCGTTTTCGGGACTCCATCGCTTTATCCATGTGTTTTTGAGGAGTCCCTCGATGGGCAACAAACTGTATGTCGGCAATCTGCCGTATTCGGTGCGCGACAGCGATCTGGAGCAGGCTTTTGGTCAGTTCGGCGCGGTGACCAGTGCCAAGGTGATGATGGAGCGCGATACAGGCCGCTCCAAGGGCTTCGGCTTTGTGGAGATGGGTAGCGATGCGGAAGCCCAGGCTGCCATTCACGGCATGAACGGCCAGCCGCTGGGCGGCCGAAGCATTGTGGTGAACGAAGCCCGTCCGATGGAGCCGCGTCCCCCTCGCAGTGGCGGCTTTGGCGGCGGCGGCGGAGGCTACGGCGGTGGTGGCGGCCGCAGCGGCGGTGGCGGTGGTGGTTACGGCGGCGGTGGCGGCTATGGAGGCGGCGGCGGTCGTGAAGGCGGTGGCGGCGGTTACGGTGGTGGCCGCAGCGATGGGGGTGGCGGCTATGGCGGCGGCGGTGGCCGCGGCGATGGTGGCTTTCGCAGCCCCTATGGCTCCGGTTCGCGCAACGGCGGCGGTGGGGGCCGCAACGGTGGCGGTGGGGGCGGCTACGGCGGTGGCGGCAACAGCTACTGAGCGGTTGTCACACAGCACTCTGCGCTGAACCCGCACAGCGCACGTTGAGCAGCGTGGGTGGCGTCATCGACGTCATCCAGCCGACAGAAAGCCCCGATCCGGGGCTTTTTGCATGGTGCAGCGAAATCTCTAAAGAAAACGCAAGATGCACGGGAGGCTAGGCGGCGCTCGTCCATCACAGCTCGTCGGGATGCCGTGTGCGGGCTCCCCACAGCCCTTCGCGGCGTGCCGGCACTGTCCGCAAGGCCCTTGCACTCTACGGCGTCTCGTTCTGCCGGCGCTTGCGGGGGCGGCCCGCGAGCAGACGGTCAAACAACGCGTTGGGTAGCAAGCGCAGCAGTTTGGCGACCACGCCCATCTGCCAGGGGATGACCCGATAACTCGCTCCTGCAGCAATTGTTCGGAAGGCGCGGTCGGCAAAGTCATCGGCCTGCATGAGAAACGGCATGCTGTAGCGGTTCTGGCGCGTCAGTGGCGTATCGATGTACCCGGGCGAGATAGTGACCACGCGCACCCCGTACGGGCGCATTTCGCCGCGCAGGCTTTCGCAGTAGCTGATGACCGCAGCCTTGCTGGCGCAATAGGCGCCATGCCCCGGAAGGCCTCGTATACCTGCCACGCTGCCGATGCCGACGAGCGTGCCGCTTCTTCGCTGAACCATCGCGTCCGCGAAGGGGTGGAAAGTGGCAGCGAGGCCGGTGTTGTTGGTGGCAAAGGTGCGTGCCATGACGTCGATGTCTTCACGCACCGCGGTGTCCATGCCCACGCTGATCCCCGCATTGGCAATGACGATGTCAGGTACGCCCTGCCGTTCAATGCAGTCCTGTCCGGCTGCGACGATGTTTTCCGGATGCGCAACGTCTGCACTATAAATATGATAGCTGTCAGGGTTTATTCCGCAAGCATCCGCCCATGATTTGACCTCTGAAGTGCGTCTGGCAGCCAGAGCGAGCCGGTATCCGGCGCGGTGGTAGCGCAAGGCCAGCGCCTGCCCGATGCCGCTGGACGCTCCGGTAATGAACACAAGTGGACGGGTCATGGTTGCTCCAGGGCAGGCACCGGCATTCCGGGCGGGCGCGGTTGTGGGCGGCGGCGTGCGGGCTACCTGGCGACGCCCGGCTGCAGGATGCCGCGTACACGCCCGCGCAGCTGCATCACCTGGTCGAGGTGGTCATAGTCCATGGCGTCGGCCGTGAACTGGTCGTTACCGCGGATGAGGATCACGGGCTTGTCCGAGCGCACCCGCTCGGTCTTGGTGTAGGCGTGCAGGAATTCGCTGCGAAACTCCATGCGCGGCTGTTTGGGCGCACCTGCCTTGCCAGGCAGAGGCTCGCGCGTGACCACCGCATTTCCGAACAGTTGCACCTCGGAGGCGTCTGCATTGGTCAGCGCGCGGTCTGCGGTGGCCAGCGTGAGCTGACCTTCGGGCGACACAGAGCGCATGCGTGCCTTCTCGATCTCCAGCGTATCGGTGTTGGGAAAGTGGCGCGCCACTTCGCCCTGTACTTCGCTCTGCAGGCGGCCATTGGCATCGAACGACTTCACCGAGAACGACTTCATGAAATAGTCGGGTTGGTTGCTGGTGCCACGCTCCACGGCCTGCAGCTGGGGCGCGGGCGCATTGCGTACCAGCCACCAAGTTCCCAGCGCCAGCAGCCCCATCAGCAAGACCGGCAGATACAGTGAGAACTGGTCCCATCCCTGGCGGATCATTCGCACGCGGGCATCCCTTCATGGCATGCCAAAACGGTACGGGGTTCTACACCGCATGCTGTGTGGTCCGTGTGGATCGCCTTCATGCGGTGTAGGGCTCCAACAGCCCGGCGTAGCGGCCCGTGGCGGCCAGCAGCAGATCGCACAGCTCGCGGGCAGCACCGTCCCCGCCGCGGGCGTGTGTGACCAGGTGCGCTGCATGGCGCACCTCGACGTGCGCATTGGCTGGTGCGCACGCAAAAGCGCTGCGCCGCATCACCGGAAGGTCGGGCCAGTCGTCGCCCATCGCGGCCGCCTGGTGCCATGCCAGCCCCAGGCGAGCAAGGATCTGCTCTGCCGCGGGCTGCTTGTCTTCGGTGCCAAACACGGCATGCTCCACGCCCAGCGCCTTGAGTCGCACACGCAGCGGTGCCGAGTCGCGGCCGGTGATCACTGCGGGCGTGATGCCAGCGCGCTGCAGCAGCTTGAGCCCGTGGCCGTCCAGGGTGTTGAAGCGCTTGAGGGTCTCGCCTGCCTCGCTGAACAGCAGGCCCCCATCCGTCAGCACGCCATCCACGTCGAAGAACGCCACCCGCACGTCCTGCGCACGCAAAAGCAACTGCGGATCGCACTGGAGTGCCGGGTGGTGTGCTGGCAAAGCCAACGGTCGGGTGTTGGTATCAGCCATCAAATGACCTTGGCCCGCATCAGGTCGCCAATGTGGACCACACCCGCAAGCTGGCCGCCTGCGTCCACCACGAGCACACTGGTGATCGCGTGCGCCTCCATCATTTCGGCCGCATCCACCGCCAGTGCATCGGGCGAGATCCGGCGTGGCGACAGATGCATCACATCGGATGCCTTGGCGTTGCGCAGATCAGCCCCTGCCTCGATGCAACGGCGCAGGTCGCCGTCTGTGAAGATGCCCAACAGTTGGCCGCCCGCGTCGACGATCGCGGATGCGCCCAGGCCCTTGGCGCTCATCTCGCGCATCAGTTCGCTGAAGGTCGCCCCGGGTGCCACGCGCGGGACCTGGTCTCCCGAGCGCATGACATCGCGGACATGGGTGAGCAAACGGCGGCCCAGCGCGCCTCCGGGGTGCGAGCGTGCAAAGTCTTCCGGGCGAAACCCGCGCGCGTCCAGCAGGGCCACGGCCAGCGCGTCGCCCAGAGCCAGCTGGGCGGTGGTGCTGGCGGTAGGAGCCAGCTGCAGCGGGCAAGCCTCGCGCTCCACACCGCTGTCGAGCACGATGTCAGCATGCTGCGCAAGCGTGGACTGCGTCCGCCCGGTCATCGCCACCAGCGTGGCGCCCAGACGCTTGATCACGGGGAGCAGGGTCGTGAGTTCGTCCACCTCGCCGCTGTTGGACAGCGCCAGCACCAGGTCGATCGACTTGATCATGCCCAGGTCGCCATGGCTGGCTTCCGCCGGATGCACGAACATGGCTGGCGTGCCGGTCGATGCAAGCGTTGCTGCGATCTTGCGGCCGATATGCCCGCTCTTGCCCATGCCCATCACCACCACACGGCCACGCACGGCCAGCATGGCCTGCACGGCGCGTGCGAACGGCTCGCCCACCCGGGCCTTGAGCCCCAGCACGGCCGCGGCCTCAATGTCCAGGGTTTCGCGGGCCAGGCGCAGGGCCTGTTCAGCATCGAAGGGGTGCAGCGCGGAGGGCGACGGAATCATTCTCCGATTCTATCGATGGGCTGCCGGCCCCCTTTCGGCAGCGGCTTTTGCCGTCTGCTCCGCACGCTTCGGCGCTCTGGCCTCAGAAGACCGCCGGATGTCGGTCATGCTCGGATAGGATCGTTACATGTCCTCCCTCGCCCTGACGTTGCTGTACCTGCTGGCCGCCGTGCTGGGCGTGGTGGCTTGCCGCAGCCTCAAGTTGCCGCCCATGCTCGGCTACTTGGCCGCTGGCGTGCTGATCGGCCCGCATGCGCTGGCGCTGGCGCAGAACTCGGAAGGCGTGCGCCACCTCGGCGAGTTTGGCGTCGTGTTCCTGATGTTCGCCATCGGACTGGAGTTCAGCTTGCCCAAGCTGCGCGCGATGCGGCGGCAGGTTTTTGGCCTGGGGCTGATGCAAGTGGTGCTGACGATGACGGCGGCCACCGGCGGTGCACTGCTGATGTCCCACTGGCTGGGCGGCGTGTGGGAGATGGGCTGGCAGACCGCCGTGGCCCTGTCAGGCGTGATGGCGATGAGCAGCACAGCGATCGTCGTCAAGCTGATGGCTGAGCGCGCCGAGCTGGAGAGCGAGCACGGTCGCCGGGTGATGGGCATTTTGCTGTTCCAGGACCTGGCCGTCGTGCCACTTTTGGTGCTGATCCCGGCGCTGGCCTCGTCGGCCGACCAGCTGCTCCCCGCACTGGGCTGGGCGCTGATCAAGGCCACCGTACTGGTGGGCCTGCTGCTCACCGGCGGGCAGCGCGTGATGCGCTGGTGGCTCACTTTGGTGGCGCGGCGCAAGAGCGATGAGTTGTTCATGCTGAACCTGCTGCTCATCACCCTGGGCATGGCGTGGCTGACCGAACTGGCCGGACTGAGCCTGGCATTGGGCGCCTTCATCGCCGGGGTACTCGTGTCCGAAACCGAGTACCGCCACCAGGTGGGCTCGGACATCCGACCGTTTCACGACGTATTGCTGGGGCTTTTCTTCATCACCATCGGCATGATGCTGGACTGGCACATCCTGGTGGACCGCTGGGGCCTGGTGCTCCTGTTGCTGACAGTGCCGCTGCTGATGAAGCTGGTGTTCATCCTGCTGCTTGCACGTGCCATGGGCGCGACTACGGGCGTCGCGCTGCGGACGGGGCTGTATCTGGCACAGGCGGGCGAATTCGGCTTTGTGCTGCTGTCCCTCACCCAGCGCAACGGACTGGTGGAGCCCGCGCTGATGAACCCCATCCTGGCCGCCATGGTGCTATCCATGCTGGCCACGCCGTTCCTCATCCTGTTCAGCAACCGCATCGTGATGAAGCTGGTGGCCAGCGACTGGCTGCAACAGTCGCTGCAGATGACGAGCATCGCGCGCAAGTCGATCAACACCAGCAAGCACGTCATCATCTGCGGCTATGGCCGCTGCGGCCAGAACCTGGCGCGCATGCTGGAAAAGGAAAACATTCCCTACATGGCGCTGGACCTGGACCCCGACCGCGTCAGCCAGGCTGCGGCGGCGGGCCACTCAGTGGTGTACGGCGATGCCACGCGGCTGCAGGCGCTGATGGCAGCCGGCCTGGTGCGGGCCAGTGCCGTGGCCATCACGTACATCGACGTGCCAGCAGCCCTGAAGGTGCTGGCCAATGCACGCAGTCATGCGCCCAACGTTCCTGTGGTGGTGCGGACGCAAGACGATCTGCACCTTGAAACGCTGCAGGCAGCGGGTGCCACCGAAGTCGTGCCCGAGGCCATCGAAGGCTCGCTCATGCTGGCCAGCCACGCGCTGGCGCTGGTAGGGGTGCCCATGCGGCGCGTTCTGCGTCTGGTGCAGGACCAGCGCGACGCCCGCTACAACCTTTTGCGCGGTTACTTCCACGGTGCGGACGACGATACGGTGAACGAGCGCGACCAGGAGCGTCTGTCCACCATCAACCTGCCACCAGGTTCGACGGCCATTGCGCAGACACTGGGCGAGCTGGCACTGCCCGCCATGGGTGTGCAGGTCGTCAGCCTGCGCCGCAGCAATGGCCATCCTGGCACCACCCGCGACGAAACCCATCTGGCTGCGGGCGATACGCTGGTGTTGTCGGGCCACCCTGCAGCCCTGGCGCTGGCCGAGGACAAGCTGTTGCGGGGATGAACAGGCCGGGCGTGTGGAGGCGCCCTGCACCGGCGTGCAGTCAGTCGCCCAGCAACCGCTCTGGATTGGCGTCCAGTTTGGCCAGTGCCTCACGTGTGGCCCGCACGGTCAGCCCTTCCTCATCCTGCGCTACCAGCAGGCCGGCCTGCATGTACGCGGCGAGCCGCCGCAACTGGATCAGGTAGCTGCTGCCATCCACGGCGGCAAACAGGTGCAGCTGCTTGCGCTGGCTTTGCCACACGTACTGAACCTGTGCCGAGGCGCCGTTGTGGTCCAGGGTGTACCAGGTGCCAGGCTGCAGCTCCTGGGCCCATGTCACCATGGCTTCGTCCACCGGTGCGCCGTTGTCTGCCACCACATGGATCGAAGAAGCGTCGATGCCCAGCATCATCTCGATGTTGTCGGTGTTCAGCGGCATCTCGCCGAGCGTCGCGTCGCTCATGAAGTCTTCGAGGTTGGCCAGCCGCTTGGCCATGGCGTCGATGTGGGACTGCGGGATCGATGCGGTCTTGGACAGGAAGGCATCGGCCAGCGTGTCGGTCAACTGCTTGACCTGCGCGTCCTGCGCCGCGTCATTGATGCCCAGCAGTGCCAGGCCCTGGCGCAGGCGCTGCAGCAGGGCGGGCAGGTTCTGGATGACTTGCGCGCGGTCGGTCCGGTTGGGTTTGGCACTGGCGGCCCACACCAGATCGGACGCCGAGCGTTTGTAGGCCAGGGTGTCCTCATGCTGCGCACCGTCGCGCACGGCGGACAGCGCCAGCACCTCGGCCCAGGTCTTGAACAGGAAATCGCGGATTTCATCGCGCACCGGCATGTCGCGCAGCATGGTGCGCAGCTCGATGGTGTACTGGATCGCCAGCGTCTCGCGCTGCTCGACCTGCTGTGCCACCGACACCAGACGCGATGTCGACTGCTTTTCAGTCAGGAACTTCGAGAGGAATTTCTCGAACTCGTCATAGACCAGCTGGAACACGCGCCGGCCTGTTTCAGGGTACTGCTCGATGACCTGCACCACCCGGCGAATCTCGTTTTCGAGGGCACTGCCATTGATGCTGGAGGCATTGAACCCCATGACACAGGCGCCCATGCGGTCAATGAGCTGGCGAGCCGGATGGTTGAGGTTGCTGAAAAATTCGGGTTCGGCCAGTGCCACCCGCAGCACGGGCACCTGCAGGCGAGCGAACCACACGCGCACTGCTGGTGGGATGCGGTCCTCGGCCAGGATGCTCTGGAACATCAGGGCCACGACCTCGATGATGGCTTTCTCACCCGCGGTGGACGCCTTCTTCTTGAGCTCGGTGGACCGCTCGCGCACTGCGCCGGCCAGCTGGACCACCGCCGCAGGGCTGTAGTCTTCCACCATGGTGCCCACGCCGCTGTAGTAGGTATCGGCCTGGATGCGCTGTGCTGACAGTGCATGGGCCAGCGCCGCCGAGGCCGGTGGTGCATTCACCATGTCGAAACCGGTGGCGGGTTGCGTGAGCAGCCTGCGCAACTGGCCCATCACGCCATTGGCGCGCTGCCGCGCTCGCGCCAGCGGCGTCATGCCGGTGGCGTACCCTGTGGGCATGCCCTGCTGCGGGTATCCCGGGCCCGGTCGCCGGGGCGGGTAAGGGGGCGCAAATGGCGGTGCCCCGCCGGGGCGGCCCGGGTAGCCCGGGGGATACCGGCTTGCAGCCAGTGCATCCCGGGACTGGGCGAGTGCCTGCGATGCAAGACCGCCTGCGCCGGATTCCGAACCCGTGCGCATGCTGCCAGCCAAGGGGGGCATAACGTCCGATGCCCGCTTCACCCTGGATTTCTGTTCGGCCTGCGGGGTGACGCCCTGCTCCACATAGAACACGTTGACGGCCTGGTACTGCTTTTGCAGCAGGTTGGCGAGCTCGCGCTGAAGCGGGTCGATCACCGTCAGCAGGTCGGTGCGCGGCATGCCTGCAGCCACCCACTGCTCGACCAGCCGCAGGCAAATCGTCTCGGGGCGCAGGATGTCGTTGGCATCCATGTCCTGGCCTTCCAGGGACTGCGTGCGCTGGCGCACCGTGTCGAACTGCAGGCTGACCTGCTCGTTGACCGTCAGCGCCATGCGCGACGCAACGATCCGGTTTTCCACAACGTCGTCACTGAGCAGCTCGAACTGGTTGCCCGCCGCGTTGGTGACAAGACCTGTGCCCGAGGAGCTGGAGTGCGGGGCGAGGGCGTCGCGCCAGGCCCTGGCCGTGCGGTCCACCCAGGCCCCATGGTGCTGCTGGTACAGCATCCAGGCATCCCGGCGGGTTTGCATCTGCCGGGTGGTGCCTGTCTGCGCCATCAGCGAGGACAGAAACTCCAGGACCGTCTTGTCCAGCGCTGCAAGCCCTGCGCATGTCCCCTCCACGAACCGCTGACGCGCCTGGCGGGCCAGACGGCGCTGCGGAACCGGTGGAGGGGGTGAATACATAAACTGATATTAGCGGGTCAGACCGTAGCTCCGGCCTGCGGGTCGTTCGGGTCGCCTTCCTTCTTGGTGGGCTTGACCAGGTCTTCCCGCTTGACGCCCAGCCACATGGCGATGGCCGCAGCCACGAACACCGACGAGTAGATGCCAAAGACGATACCGATGGTGAGCGCCAGGGCAAAGTAGTGCAGGCTGGGGCCGCCAAAGAAGAACATCGACAGCACCATGGCCTCGGTGGAGGCGTGCGTAATGATCGTGCGGCTCATCGTGCTGGTGATGGCATGGTCGATGACTTCGTGGGTGGTCATCTTGCGGTACTTGCGGAATGCCTCGCGGATCCGGTCAAAGATCACGACCGATTCGTTGACCGAGTAGCCCAGCACCGCCAGCACGGCGGCCAGCACGGCCAGCGAGAACTCCCACTGGAAGAACGCGAAGAACCCCAGAATGATCACCACGTCGTGCAGGTTGGCGATGATGGCCGCAATGCCGAACTTCCACTCGAAGCGGAAGGCAAGGTAGATCACGATGCCGACCACCACCATGGCCAGTGCCATCAGGCCGCCGTGTACGAGTTCCTCGCCCACCTGAGGGCCAACGAATTCCGTGCGCCGCAGGGTGACCTCGGGGTCTGCCGCCTTGAGCGCCGACAGGACCTGCTCGCTTTGCTGCGCCGATGTCACGCCCTTCTGGACGGGCAGGCGAATCATCACATCGCGCGCCGTGCCGAAGTTCTGGACCTGCACCTCGGGGTAGCCCAGGGCCGAGACGGTTTCCCGCACCTTGGCCAGTTCTGCAGGCTGGCTGTAAGCCACTTCCATGACGGTGCCGCCGGTGAACTCCACCGACAGGTGCAGGCCGCGCGTGAACAGGAAGAACACCGCCAGGGCGAACGTGATGAAGGAGATCGCGTTGAAGATCAACGCGTGCTTCATGAAGGGGATGTCTTTTTTGATCCGGAAAAATTCCATGATGTCTTGTCCTTTGCTGGAGTTCTCAGACCGGGCTCAGGTGCGGTGTCGCACCTGGGTCCGAAGCGTGAAACCCCATGGGTCTTCTTCCGTCTTTACTGCGACTTCGCCACGGCGCTGGTGTCCGCATCGGGCTTCCAGACCTGGCCGATGGACACGCTCTTGAGCTTTTTCTGGCGCCCGTACCACAGGTTCACCAGCCCGCGCGAGAAGAACACCGCCGAGAACATGCTGGTCAGGATGCCGATGCAATGCACTACCGCAAAGCCGCGCACAGGCCCTGAGCCGAAGGCCAGCAGTGCCACGCCTGCAATCAGGGTGGTCACGTTCGAATCCAGAATGGTCGCCCACGCGCGTTCGTATCCCGTGTGGATGGCAACCTGCGGTGATACGCCGCTGCGCAGTTCTTCACGGATGCGCTCGTTGATCAGCACGTTGGAGTCGATGGCCACGCCAATGGCCAGCGCCATGGCGGCGATACCCGGCAATGTAAGGGTGGCCTGCAACATCGACAGCACGGCCACCAGGAGCAGCACGTTCACGGCCAGCGCAATGCTCGAGAACACGCCAAACAGGGTGTAGTAGAAGCACATGAAGACTGCGATGGCCACCAGGCCCCACACCACGCTGTTGATGCCGCGCTCGATGTTGTCTGCGCCCAGCGTGGGGCCGATGGTGAATTCCTCGATGATTTCCATCGGGGCGGCGAGCGAGCCGGCGCGCAGCAGCAGGGCGCTGTCGTTGGCTTCCGTGGTGGTCATCCGGCCCGAGATCTGCACCCGTCCGCCCGCGATTTCGGTGCGGATCACCGGGGCCGTCACAACCTCGCCCTTGCCCTTCTCGAACAGGATGATGGCCATGCGCTTGCCAACGTTCTCGCGCGTGATGTCCTTGAAGATGCGCGAGCCCTTGGCGTCCAGCGTGAGGTTGACCGTGGGTTCCTGCGTCTGGCCATCAAAGCCGGGCTGGGCGTCTGTCAGGTTCTCGCCGGTCAGGATGACCTGCTTTTTCACGATCACCGGCTGGCTGTTGCGGTCCAGGTAGCGCTCGGAGCCGAATGGCACCGGGCCACGGCCGGTTTCTGCAGCACGGGCTTCGGTGCCCTCGTCCACCAGGCGCACTTCCAGCGTGGCGGTGCGGCCCAGGATGTCCTTGGCCTTGGCCGTGTCCTGCACGCCAGGCAGCTGCACCACGATGCGGTCCAGGCCCTGCTGCTGGATCACCGGCTCGGCCACGCCCAGTTCGTTGATCCGGTTGTGCAGCGTGACCATGTTCTGCTTGAGCGCCTGTTCCTGCACACGGCGCGTGGCCTCGGGCTTGATGGATGCGCGCAGGCGGAACTCGGAGCCGTCGGGGCTGCTGACCACCTGCAGGTCGGCGAACTGGTCAGCGATCAGGTTGCGGGCAGCCGTCAGGGTGGCTTCGTCGCGCACCTTGATGTCGATGGTCTGGCCGTCGCGGCCGATGCCGCCGTGGCGGATGCCCTTGTCGCGCAGCGCGGTGCGGATGTCACCGGCATAGGACTCGGCCTTCTTGGTCAGGGCGGCCTGCATGTCCACCTGGAGCATGAAGTGCACACCGCCGCGCAGGTCCAGCCCCAGGTACATGGGGTTGGCGTGCAGCGACTTGAGCCACACCGGCGAGCGCGAAACCAGGTTCAGCGCGACGATGTACGCCGCATCGCCGGCATCCGGGATCAGGGCCTTCTGGATGGCGTCCTTGGCCTTGAGCTGGTTGTCTGGCGTGTCGAAGCGCGCGCGCACCGAGTTGCCTTCCAGCGCGACGAAGTCCGGCGTCAGGCCTGCGGCCTTGAGGGCGTCTTCCACGCGTTGCTGCACGGCAGCGTCCACCTTGATGGTGGCCTTGGCAGACGAGACCTGGACCGCTGGGGCCTCACCAAAGAAATTAGGCAGGGTGTACAGGGCCCCCACCAGCATCACGATCACCAGGATCGCGTACTTCCAGACCGGATAACGGTTCATCTTTACGCCTTTTCCACGCCCTGCCGGCTACCGCCATGCCAGGGCCATCCCCGCCACGCCGGTTCCGCCGTGCCCGCTGCCATGGATGCAACGGCAGCAGGGTCGGCCCGTCCGGCGCACGGGATGTTCATTGTTTACTTGACCGAACCCTTGGGCAGGACCTGGACGACGGCGCTGCGTTGCAGCTGCACTTCGACGCCATTGGCGACTTCGATGTGCAGGAAACCTTCGGACAGGCGCGTGACCTTGCCGACGATGCCGCCTGCGGTGGCGACTTCATCGCCCTTGGCGATGGCTTCGATCATGGCGCGGTGTTCCTTCTGGCGTTTCATCTGAGGCCGGATCATGACGAAGTACAGCACCACGAACATGAGGACCAGGGGCAGCATGCCCGTCAGCGAGGACATGATGTCGCCGCCACCCGTGGCTGCGGCAGGTGCGGTCTGTGCGAAAGCGGAAGAAATGAACACGAGGGGGACTCCACAAATGGATGGTCAAAACACAAAAAAACCCGCACGGGGCGGACGCACTAGCGCCTTCCGGGGCGGAACAGGACATTGTATGCGGCACTGCGGTCCGGCCCCAATGGCCAAGCCCCGGGTGGGCTCCGGGTGTTTCCCCGGGGATGTTCAATGGGTGCTTTTGGCACGTTTTTCTGGCAAAAACGCCCATGGTCCATTTATTTACTGCCTTTGATGCTATATAAATAATAGCAAAATGCCCGCTGGTGAGCGCGGGCTTCCGGCGGGGCGGGTGCGTGGGGGTCAGGCGGCGGCGCGCTCCTTTTGTGCGGTGGCGCCGCTGCGCCAGCGGGCCATCAGCGCATCCCACTTGGGGCGGGCCGTCTTCAGGTGGCGCTCCTTCACGTGGCCATAGCCGCGGATGTCTTCGGGGATGCTGGCTATTTCCACCGCCAGCGCCAGGTTGTCGGCGTTCAGGGTGGCCAGCAGTTCGTCGATGCAGGCGCGGTATTCCACGATCAGCGCGCGCTCCATGCGGCGTTCTTCCGTCTTGCCGAACACATCCAGTGCCGTGCCGCGCAGCCCCTTCATCTTGGCCAGCAGTCCAAAGGCGCTGCGCATCCACGGGCCGAACGGCTGCTTGACGAGTTCGCCCTTGTCGTTCTTCCTGGCCGTCATGGGCGGGGCGAGGTGGTGCACCAGCTTGTAGTCGCCTTCGAACTGCGCGGCGATCTTGTCGGTGAAGGCCTTGTCGGTGTGCAGCCGCGCCACCTCGTACTCGTCCTTGTATGCCATCAACTTGAACAGATAGCGGGCCACGGACTCGGACAGGCGGGTGCTGGTCGTGACGCGCGCCTCGGTGGCCTTCACCTTTTCGACGAAGGCCCGGTATTCCTGCGCATAGGCGGCGTGCTGGTAGCCGGTCAGGAACTCCACGCGCTTGCTGACCATTTCAGTGAGTGAGGGCTTCTTCACAAACTGGATCACCTGCGCCTCGGCAAAGAGCGCCTGGACGGAGGCCAGGTCATGCGCGCAGCGGCGGCCCCATTCAAAGGCGGCCTTGTTGTTGTCCACCTGCACGCCGTTGAGTTCCATGGCGCGCATCAGCGATGCCAGCGTGAGTGGCACGCGGCCTTTTTGCCAGGCGTAGCCCAGCATCAGAGGGTTGGTGTAGATGCTGTCGCCCAGCAGCTGCGTGGCCACCTGCTCGGCGTCAACGCTGCCCACGTTGCCGGCGCCCACGGCCGTGGCGATGGCGCTGTCGCAGTTGGCGCCCGGGAACTGCCAGTTGGGGTTGGTCACAAACGCCGCCGTGGGCGTGCCGTGCGTGTTGAGCGCCACAAATGTGCGGCCGGGCTGCATCACGGCCAGCGTGTACTTGTGTGCGGCCACGATGGAGTCACATCCGATCACCAGGTCGGCCTTGGCGGTATCGACCTTGGTGGTATAGATGGCGTCGGGCCGGTTGGCAATCTGGATATGGCTCCAGGTGGCGCCGCCCTTCTGGGCCAGGCCACCGGCGTCCTGGGTGATCACGCCCTTGCCATCCAGGTGTGCGGCCATGCCCAGCAGCGAGCCGATGGTGATGACACCCGTGCCGCCCACGCCGCCCACCACGATGCCCCAGGCGCTTTCGGCCACGGGCAGCACGGGTTCAGGAATGTTCGGCAACGTCGACAGGTCGCCCTTCTTTTCCTTCTTGGGCTTCTTGAGCTTGCCGCCCTCCACCGTGACAAAGCTCGGGCAGAACCCGTTCACGCACGAGTAGTCCTTGTTGCAGGTGCTCTGATTGATGCGGCGCTTGCGGCCGAATTCGGTTTCCACCGGCTCCACGGAGAGACAGTTCGATTTGGTCGAGCAGTCGCCACAGCCCTCGCACACCAGATCGTTGATGACCACGGTCTTGTCGGGCGTGGCCAGGGTGCCGCGCTTCCTGCGGCGGCGCTTTTCCGTCGCGCAGGTCTGGTCGTAGATGATGACCGTGCAGCCCTTGATCTCGCGGAACTGGCGCTGCAGGGTGTCGAGCTCATCGCGGTGGTGCACGGTGACGCCGTCGGCCAGCGGCACGCCGTCGTACTTGTGCGGCTCATCGGTGACGATGATCAGCTTGACCACGCCCTCGGCCTTGAGGCTGTGCATGATCTGCAGCACCGAATGGCCCTCGGGCCGCTCGCCCACCTGCTGGCCGCCCGTCATGGCCACGGCGTCGTTGTAGAGCACCTTGTAGGTGATGCTGGTGCCCGCCGCAATGCTCTGGCGGATGGCCAGCAGCCCGCTGTGAAAGTACGTGCCGTCGCCCAGGTTGGCAAACACGTGCTGGTCGGTGGTGAACGGCGCCTGGCCCACCCAGGTCACGCCCTCGCCGCCCATCTGTGTGAAGGTGCTGGTGTTGCGGTCGGGCATCCAGTTGGCCATGTAGTGGCAGCCAATGCCCGCCACGGCGCGCGAGCCCTCGGGCACGCGGGTGCTGGTGTTGTGCGGGCAGCCGCTGCAAAACCACGGGGCGCGCTCGCCGGTGTCCACCTTCAGTTCGGTCATCGCGCGCTCGCTGGCCTCGATGACGGCGATGCGCGCATCCATGCGGGCAATGATGTCGCTGGAGACACCCATCTTCTTCAGGCGCTTGGCGATGGCCTTGGCGATGATGGCCGGGGTCAGGTCGGCCTTGGGGCGCAGCAGCCAGTTCTGGCTCGGGTTGGCCATGCTCCATTCGCCGCCCGAGTTGTCGCCAGGCACCTCGTCGAACTTGCCCAGCACGTTGGGGCGCACGTCGGCGCGCCAGTTGTACAGCTCTTCCTTGAGCTGGTATTCGATGACCTGGCGCTTTTCCTCCACCACCAGGATCTCCTGCAGGCCCTGCGCGAAGTCGCGGGTGATGGTGGCTTCGAGCGGCCACACCACATTGACCTTGTGCACGCGGATGCCCAGGCTGCGGCAGGTGTCGTCGTCCAGCCCCAGGTCCACCAGCGCCTGGCGCGTGTCGTTGTAGGCCTTGCCGCTGGCGATGATGCCGAAGCGGTCGTTTTGGCCTTCGATGACGTTGTAGTTGAGCTTGTTGGCGCGGATGTACGCGAGGGCCGCGTACCACTTGTAGTCCATCAGGCGCGCTTCCTGCTCCAGCGGCGCGTCGGGCCAGCGGATGTGCAGGCCGCCGGGCGGCATCACAAAGTCTTCGGGCGTGATGATCTTCACGCGGTCCGGGTCGATGCTGATGCTGCTCGACGACTCCACCACCTCCTGGATGGTCTTCATGCCCGACCACACGCCCGAAAAGCGGCTCATGGCGAAGGCGTGCAGGCCCATGTCCAGGATCTCCTGCACGCTGCTCGGGAAGAACACCGGCGTGCCGCAGGCCTTGAAGATGTGGTCGCTCTGGTGCGCAGCCGTGCTGCTCTTGCTGATGTGGTCGTCGCCGGCAATCGCGATCACGCCGCCATGCCTGGCGGTGCCTGCCATGTTGGCGTGCTTGAACACGTCCGAGCAGCGGTCCACCCCCGGGCCCTTGCCGTACCAGATGCCGAAGACACCGTCGAACTTCTTGCTTTGCGGGTACAGGTCGAGCTGCTGCGTGCCCCACACGGCGGTGGCGCCCAGCTCTTCGTTCACGCCGGGCTGAAAGACGATGTGGTTGGCCGCCAGATGCTTCTTCGCGGCCCAGAGCGCCTGGTCATAGGTGCCCAATGGGGAGCCCCGGTAGCCGCTGATGAAGCCCGCGGTGTTCAGGCCCGCAGCCGCATCGCGCTGGCGCTGCAGCATGGGCAGGCGCACCAGGGCCTGCACCCCGCTCATGAACGCCCGGCCGCTGTCTAGAGAATATTTGTCGTCGAGCGATACGGTTTCCAGCGCTTTGCGGATGGATTCGGGCAGAGGGGCATTCATGGCGGATTCCTGTGGGGTGACGGCATGCGGGCGAGGCCTTGTGGGCTACGTCGCGCCGGGTGCAATGGGTGTCCTAGCAGTTTAGGGATTGCCCGGGGATATGTGCTTTCGTTGTTATGCCGTGTTTACCCTTGTTTCAGAAAGGATCTTTCTTAAAATGGCCTGAACATGAACAATCTTGACAAATTCGACCTCGCCATCCTGCAAGAATTGCAGGCCGACGCCCGCCTGACGAATGCCGAGCTGGCCCAGCGCGTTGGTCTGTCGGCCGCGCCCTGCTGGCGCCGCGTGCGGGCGCTGGAGGAGGCGGGCTACATCAGGGGCTACCGCGCCGAGATCGACCGCCACAAGATCGGCCTGGGTGTGCTGGCCTTTGTGCGGCTGGATGCCGACCGCAGCACCGGCAACCTGACCCGCGCCATGGAAGAAGCCATCCGGCAGATCCCCGAGGTGGTGGCCTGCCACTACATCAGCGGCACCGGCACGTTCGAGCTGCAGGTGGTGGCGCGCGACCTGGACAGCTTTTCGCAGTTTGCGCGTGATGTGCTGCTGAACCTGCCCAACGTGAAAGACATGCACACCAGTTTCTCGCTGGGCGAGGTCAAGGCCAGCGGTGCGCTGCCACTGGCGCACCTGGCGCGCACGCGGGGATAATGCTATATAAATAATAGCAATACAGGCAATTAAAACAAGGACTGCAGCCTGATTTGGCTCAAAAAGTCTCTCCGGCAGGCCGTCAGGCCATGTGGGAGACGCCAAGCCCATGGCAGGGTGGTGGTTGCGCTTGCGCAGGCCGGTGGCCGCCGCCCATCCGTCGCACAATGGCCGGGCATGCCTGTTTTGCCATCTTCTGAAAGCACGCGCAGCACTGCGCCTGTGTCTCCTCCTTCACCACCGTCCTCAGGTGCTGACGCACCCGGCGCCCCGGCACCCACCACCGGATCTTCCGCATCGGCCGGGCCTGTTGCCCCGGCCCTGCACGCTGTGGCCGACCAGGCGCCACGGGCCCGCGATGCCGACGACACCGTGGCCCCGGACCGCGGCCAGGCGGAGGCCCTGCAGGACGCCGCGGCTTCGCTCTCGCCGCTGGCGCCGCTCACGGTGCCGGTGTTTCGCATGCTGTGGCTCACCTGGGTGGCGGCCAACACCTGCATGTGGATGAACGACGTGGCCGCCGCCTGGCTGATGACCACGCTCACCACCTCGCCCATCCTGGTGGCGCTGGTGCAGTCGGCGTCCACGCTGCCCGTGTTCTTGCTGGGGCTGCCCAGCGGCGCGCTGGCCGACATCCTGGACCGCCGCCGCTACTTCATCGCCACGCAGTTCTGGGTGGCCGCGGTGGCGCTGGTGCTGTGCGTGGCCATCATGGCCGGCGGCATGACGGCGCCCCTGCTGCTGGCGCTCACCTTTGCCAACGGCATTGGGCTTGCGATGCGCTGGCCCGTGTTTGCCGCCATCGTCCCCGAGCTGGTCAGCCGCCCGCAGCTGCCAGCGGCGCTGGCGCTCAACGGGGTGGCCATGAATGCCTCGCGCATCATCGGGCCGCTGCTGGCCGGGGCCATCATTGCCAGCGCGGGCAGCGCATGGGTGTTTGTGCTCAACGCGGTTCTGTCGGTCATCTCCGGGCTGGTCATCATGCGCTGGAAGCGCACCCACGTCCCCAGCCCGCTGGGCCGCGAGCGGCTGGGCAGCGCCATGCGTGTGGGCGTGCAGTTTGTGCGCCAGTCGCCGCGCATGCGGGCCGTGCTGTGGCGCATCTCCATCTTCTTTTTGCACGCCACGGCCCTCATGGCCCTGCTGCCACTGCTGGCCAAAGGGCTGGAGGGCGGCGGTGCGGGCACGTTCACGCTGCTGCTGGCCAGCATGGGCGCCGGGGCCATTACCGCAGCCATGTTCCTGCCACGCCTGCGCCAGGCCATGGCGCGCGATGTGCTCGTGATGCGCGGCACCATGCTTCAGGCTGCGGCCACAGCGGTGATGGCCGTGGCGCCCAATGTGTACGTGGCCGTGCCTGCCATGTTTGTGGGCGGCATGGCCTGGATCACCACGGCCAATTCGCTGTCCGTCTCAGCCCAGCTGGCGCTACCCAACTGGGTGCGGGCGCGCGGCATGTCGATCTACCAGATGTCCATCATGGGCGCCACCGCACTGGGTGCCGCGGTGTGGGGCCAGGTGGCCACGCTGACCGACGTGCACACCAGCCTGGGCCTGGCTGCAGCCACGGGTGTGGTGGCCATGGCGCTGGTGCAGCGCCTGGTGGCCGACCGCAGCATCGAGGAAGACCTGAGCCCCTCGCACGCCTTCAAGGCCCCCGTGGCCAACGCACCGCCGGGCGCAGGGCACCTGGTGGTCACCATCGAGTATTTCATCGACCCGGACCGCGCCACCGAATTCCGCGCCGTGATGCAGGAAAGCCGCCGCAGCAGACTGCGCCAGGGCGCATTGGGCTGGCAGCTGCTGCACGACATCAGCCAGCCTGCGCGGTATGTGGAGCGCATCGAGGACGAGTCGTGGACCGAGCACCTGCGCCGCTTTGACCGCGTCACCGCATCCGATGTGGCCCTGCGCGAGCGCAAGCTGGCGTTCCACGTGGGCGATGCGCCGCCGCGGGTGACGCGGTGGGCCGTGGAGTAGCGTGGATCGGACCCGCCCTGGCGGGACCGTGTCAGGGCATGCGGGATAAAACTCCCGCGCTTGCCGCGCACCGCTGGTTCAGGGGGCTGCTGCATTGCCGATGCTTGCCAGCGCTGAAGCCATGGTGGCGTGCTGTGCCTGGCCGCCCATCCCGGTCCATGACCGCTGCATCCGGAAGGCTGCCTGGCACCGCTTCACACCACCGCTGCGTCGCCCGGCACAAAAACGCTCACGCACGTGCCACCCTCGGGGCCGGACTGGAACCGCAGCTTCCCTCCGGCCTGGCGTGCTCGCCAGCGCATTCCGGCCAGGCCTGAGCCTGCTGCCGTTTCGCCATCGCCAGGCGGCACACGCAGACCGCGCCCGTTGTCACTGATCTCGACATGCCATGCCCCCGATGCCACGAGGAAATGCACGCTCACGCAGACCTGCGTGGCGCCGGAGTGCTGCAGCGCGTTGCTCAGTGCTTCCTGCACGATGGCGGCAAGGTGCCCCGCGCAGTGGCGCTGCAGGGGCGGTACGTCGTCGATCACCTGCACGTCCCACACCATGCGCATGCCGCGCCGCTCCAGCGCTGGCTGGATGCGGTGCCGCAAGCGGGCCAGGCGGTCGGTCACCGACGCGTCGTCGGAATCCATCGAGTCCACCACCATGCGCAGGTCAAAAAGGCAGCGCTCCAGCGCGGTGCGCACCGGCTCGCCAGGTTGGCCGGCACCGGCAAGCGTCAGCGCGGTGACCAGCTGCGAACCCACGCGGTCATGCAGTTCGCGCGCAATGCGCCGCCGTTCGGCCACCACGTCGGGACTGGGCCGGTGGCTCAGCCGGGGCCGCCAGCGCAGTGCCCGTGCCCGGTGCGTCAGCAACAAGCCGCACAGTGGCAGCCCCAGGGCCATGGCGCAGGCCAGGCACCACGACTGGGCGCGTGGGCCCAGCGGTAGCATCCCCTGCAGTCCGCCGAGCGCAGCAGCCACCAGCGCCAGCTTTGCTGCACACAGCCCCACGCAGGTCGTGGCCTGCCAGGCGGGAACGGTGCCCCACACGCGTCAGCCTCCCGCGCTGCACTGCCACAGCGCCATCAGAACAGACCCCGCAGCGATGCAAAACGCACGGCCTGCGCCCGCGTACGCACCTGCAGCTTGCGGTAGATGTTGCGCAGGTGCGTGTTCACCGTCATGCCGCTGATGAACAGGCGCGTACCGATCTCGGTGCTGGTGTAGCCGCTGGCCACCATGCGCAGGATTTCCTTCTCGCGGATGGAGAGCTTGTCGGCCTCGTCGGCCCGGCGCTTGGATTGCGGCGCATGGGCCCGGTCAAACCGCTGCAGCAGACGCCGCGCGATGTGCGGCGTGATCGATGCGCCACCGTTGGCCACCTGCAGCACCGTCTGTGCATAGTTGCCGAACCACGAGTTCTTGCCCACAAACCCGGCCGCACCCAGCTCAAACGCCCGCAGCACCTGCTCGTCGTTTTCCATGACCGAGATCACCACTGCCTGTGCGCTGGGTCGCACCGAGCGGAAGAACTCCAGCACCTCGAAGGCTTCGCCGTCGCCCAGGTTCAGGTCCACCAGCAGGACATCGAACTCGTGCTGGCGGATGGCGCGTCGGCCTTCGCGCACGCTGGTGGCCTGCCCTACCAGCAAGGTGCGCGGGTCGGCCATGAGCTCCTGGGCGATCACCCGGCGGATGTGTGCGTCATCATCGATGAGCAGAACCCTCACCGGGCTGGCTTCCTGCCCCATGAGGAAGGCCGGCCACACCGAGGGCGGGTTGTCGTACATCGAGAACTGTCCCGTGGTCGTGGTCGCCTGCAGGGTCGCACCAAGGCCGTGGTCGGGTTGTCCGTTGCTGTTCGCCATGCAAACTCCTCCTGGGTGCTGCTCCCTCGCAGCTGCATTGTTGTGTAGATCCTTCACGCATCCAAGCAATAAATGGCGGTGCTGGCTTCTTGTGTTGCAGCTGCACGATGCAGCAAATCGGCTGTGCAGGGTGACAGCGGTGCAAGCCATTGCACACGTCACAAACAGTTACTACCTAGGCCGTTGTGTGCGCCGGTCGCCGCGGTCGGCTGCAAACCTTGCATGCGTGCGGGTTTGCAGCATGCCTAGTGCATTTGGTCTGCGTCGTATGGGGTAGCCGCATCTGCGTATTCGTGACACGCGGTTTCGCCAACACACTGCAGACAGACAACACGGATCTGGGCCGCAAACCCGGCCTGCAAGCCCGGCCCCGCTCCCTGTTGTCCTCTTTCTGCACTGAAGCGAAACGGTTCGCAACAGTGCGGTCCATGTGTCCACTCTTTTGAAGGAACCATCATGAAAGCCCTTGCATTCATTGCCCTCAGCGCCATCGCCACTGCCGCCCTGGCCACGGGTCCCGCACCTTCGCCCGACATCTCCATCACCGGGTCCTCGCTGCAGGCCGCCGCACTGACGTCCGTGGCCGTTTCCAACAGCTCCACGGGTTCCAAAAGCGAAGCTTTCCAGAATCTTGCCACCAATACCGGCAACGTGACCATCAGTGGTTCGTCGATGCAGGGCGTGATGGGCTTGGGCGGCGCAGTGCGCAACAGCGCCACGGGCAGCGATGCCTACGCCAGCCAGAACCTCTCGTCCAATGTGGGCGAGGTGTCGGTCACGGGCGATTCGGTCCAGCTGACCATGATCAAGGGCGCCACCCTGACCAACCTGTCCAGCGGCAGCAACAGCAAGGCCGTGCAGAACATTGCCACCAACAACGCCTGCTTTACCTGCCAGCCCACACGCACGGGCGGCGGGCACTATTGACCCGACCTGACGGGTCAGTGAGCGCGCCAGCAGCGCGGCCAGGTGCCGCCTGTGCGGCGCGCTCCATTCCTTTACGGCCATTCAGGAGGTTCCCCATGCAAACCTATCGAGCCACGCCATGCTGGCTGCTGGCGGCAGCCAGCCTGCTTCTGTCGACGGCCGGCCACGCCCAGGCGCCGGGCGAGGACCCGGTGGTTCTCACCCGGAACCCCACTGTGCAGATGCAGCCCACCGGGCCGGCAGCGCAGCCGGGCCAGCTGGATCCGGCCATGGAGATGCCCTCCTGGCTGCGTGCCCGTGTCGCGCGCTATGAGGCCAGGGCCTTTGCGCAGGATGCCCAGGGCCAGCTGGGTGACAACGATGTGGTGACCACTGCGAGCGCACAGGGCATGCAAAAGACATGTGTACAGGAGGTGGGCAGCAATACCGTGGCTGCAGGTGCAGCGGGTGCATCGAGATACGGCCCCGGCGGCACGCCCCAGGTGGTGGTGCTGCGCGGCGACCTGGTGAACATCTGCCGATAGCTCATCCGCACTCCGGCTTGCGGCGGGGCTGCGGCCAGCACGTCAGCCGGTTGCACCAGCAGCCCGAACGCGATCACGAGAACCCACACCATGCTGCCGTCAACCACTGCTGCCCTGCTTTCCATGGGCCCCGTACGTTCATCAGGCCCCGGCCGGCATCGGCACGGGCAGATCGCACTCTGGCCCGCGCTGCTGGGCCTTGCGCTGCTGGCGGGCTGCGCCACGCCCATGGATCCGCGCAAGGACCGGGCCCTGCTGGAGCGCGCGTCCATCACCGACCGGCCGGCAGTGCGTCCGGCGCGATCCATTTCCAGCTTCTCCGATTCGCTGATGTGCATGGACCACATGCTGCGCGCCGCCCAGCTGCCCACCACGCTGGTCACCAGCAAGCAGATCCCCGACTACTCCGGCCGTGTCGCGGTGGGCAGCAAGGACATGGTGATCACCGCGCTGTCGCAGATGTCCCGCCTGAGCAACGCCTTCCGCTATGTGGACTACGAGGTGGACATTGCACGCCAGGACACGGTGCAGAACCTCACCACCATCCTGCTCAACAACAACCAGATGCAGCTGCAGCGCCCGGCGCTGTATTTTTCGGGCGCGATATCGTTCGTGGACCAGAACGTGCTCAGCAACCGTTTTGACACCGGCCTGTCGGGACCGCGAGTTGACCTGGGCTACAGCCAGAGCCGCAACGCCACGATCATCGGGCTGGAAATGCACCTGGGTGACTTCCGCACGCGCACGCTGATCCCAGGGCTGGACTCCGCCAACGAGGTCATCCTGGGCAGTGGTGGCCAGGGCGTGGACCTGGCGGGCCGCATCGGCAACTACGGCGTGCAGTTCAATGTGGGACGCGACTACACCCAGGGCTCGGGCAGCGCTGTACGCACGCTGGTGGACCTGGCCACCATCGAGCTGGTGGGCAAGTGGGCCCGCGTTCCCTACTGGCAGTGCCTGACGCTCGAGCAGAACCACCCGGACTTCCAGCGCCAGCTGCGCGACTGGTTCAACGAGGGTTCGCCCGCCGTGCACTGGCAGCTGGTGGCGCGCGCACTGGCCAGCCGCGGCTACCTGGGCGCAGACGTTGCCGCGACGGCCGAGCCCACCGCCGCCCACAGCACGCAGTTGCGCGCCGCGCTGGCCCGATTCCAGGCCGACAACGGCATGGTGGTGACGGGCGTCGTCGATTTCCCCACGTATGAACGGGCGCTGCGCGACTTTGTCGGCCTGTCGCCCGACGGGGCCCTGGCCCGCATCGGCTGGAACCCCGCCGACCCGTCCCCGGGCCCCAGCACGACGGCTGCCGACTCGGCGCTGCCCGCAGTGACCACCAGCAGCCTGCTGTACGGTGGTGCCGCTGCCGAACGCACCATGGACCTGCAGATCGAGAACGTGCTGCTGGACCGCACGGCCTTCGAGGTGGGTGAACAGATCTTCCTGTCGGCCACGGTATCGCGTGCCTCGTACCTGCAGTGCTACCTGTCGGATGCCACTGGCACCGTCATGCGCCTGCTGCCCAACCGTGCCAACACGAGCGGCTGGGTGTCGGCCAACCAGGCCCTGCGCATCCCCGACTGGATGAGCCCGAACCCCGGCTTCGTGATGGACGCAGCCAGTCCGGGCACGGAAGGCGTGGCGTGCTTTGCCACCGATGGCGACGCGTCGGCGCGCCTGCCCGAAGAACTGCGCGGCCCGCCGCTCAAGCCGATTGCCGGTTACCGCACGCTGGAGAAGATCAACGAGGCTTTTGCCGCCGGGTGGGGTGCTACGGGCTACACGGGCAATGCGGTCTACTGGACCGTGGTGCCACGCCGCGCGGCGCCGCCAGCGGCCAAGGCAGCGCCTGCCCCCGCCCCGGCATCCGGGCCGACTTCCAAGGCTCCGCCAGCGCCGCGTTCCTGACCGGCTGCCCCGCATGCGCTGCACCATCACCGGCATGGGCCACTCCACCGCAACGGCCGCCAGTGCGCCGCCCCGCTTGCGCGTCGCACCGGCGGGTGCGTCGCGGGCCGCGGTGCTGGGCGCGGCCTGTGTACTGGTCTGTGCGATGGTGCCGTGCGTGGCGGTGGCCTCGGCGCGGGCCTTGCCAGACCCGGCGGACACGCCGGCCGTCAGCACGGACCAGAGCGGCTGGAGCCCGACCGCGCCACACCCGGGCGGCCCCGACGCCCCTGCCCTGGAGGCCCTCGTGCGCAGCCTTCGCGCTACCGCGCAGGGCGAGAAGCCGGCCGCTGCCGCTCCCCGCGCCCCAGGTCTGCGGCCCCCGGCGGGCTCGCGTGCGCCACCCGCTGCGACCGAGGCCGCCGGCCCCGCGCAGGCAGCCTGGCTGCTGGGGTTGCTCGCCCTGCACGGGATGGGAATGGCCCCCGACGCGCCCCAGGCACAGCAATGGTTTGAACGCGCCCAGGCGCTGGGCCACCCGCTGGCACCCGCGGGGCTGGCGTGGTGCCAGATCAGTGGCTGCGTGACTGCGCCCAATCCAGCCGCGGCCAGTCGCTGGACGTCCGCATTGGTCCGTAACGCGCCCGCCTTGGCGAAATACCTGCAATGGCACGCAGCGGTGGCCCTGTCGCCGCTGGAGGCCCCGGACCGCACCGCCCTTGCGACCACACCCCCCGGAACCCATCTCCAGCCGCCGCCCGCACGGCCGCAACTGCGTGCGCTGCTGGCCGAAGCGGCCAGCGCCGGCAGCGCCCAGGCGGCCAACGAGCTGGGCCTGGAATACCTTGCCGCGGGCCGGCTGAACGAAGCCCTGCAACAGTTTCGCAGCGCAGCACCACAGTCGGGCGCCGCCGCCGCCAACGCACGCCTGCTGGCCAGCCGCCTGCGCGCCGACGAAGCCGCACGCAACCCGCCCGGCCGCCAGACGCCCGGCGACTGGTACGACCAGGCCCGCCGCTACCACCGGGGCGAGGGCGTGCCCGCCAACTACACCGAGGCGGTGCGCCTGTACCAGATCGCCGCCAGTGCAGGCGACCGGCGCGCGCGCCGCATGCTGGAGCTGATCTTCTCGCGACCGGCACCCACCGGTACGGTAGACCCGGCATGGATGCAGCAGCTGGCTGCGATGGCTGCAGAAGCTGACGGTGCCCCCGGGCGACCGGCCCCGCGCTCGCCACCGGCCCCGCCGGGTGTACCACCTGATACCGCTGCAGTGGCGTGGAGAGGATGCCCGGCCGGCCGCGGTGCGATGAGGCCGCAACCCTGCGATGCCGCGTGCGACGTGCGACGTGCGACGTGCGACGTGCGACGGGGCGCGTCAGCGAGCGCGAAGCGCACAAAGTGCAGAAAACGCTATAAAAATAATAGCTACAGGTGCAATCAAATAAAGGACTTCAGGTCGATATTGCCTCAAATCACCTCGGCCAGAGCACCCATAGCCTCAGTCCCTGCTTGAGCCGGCCCGCAATGTCACCGGCCTCAGGGCCCCAGCCCGTGAAGTAATCGGCCCGCACTGCGCCCAGGATGGCGCTGCCGGTGTCCTGCGCCAGCACCATGCGGCTCAGTTGGACCTGCGGGCCGCTGGAGGCCATCCACACGGGCGTGCCGTAAGGAATGCTCTGGCGGTCCACCGCGATGGAGCGGCCCGGCGTGAGCGGCACGCCCTGCGCGCCTTTGGGGCCAAACGATGCGTCCATGCCCCCCAGCGGTTCCTCCTTGAAGAACACGTAGCGCGGGTTGGTCCACATGAGTTCGTTGGTACGCTGCGGGTTGGCCGCCAGCCAGGCGCGGATGCCCGGCCAGGTGGCATCGCGGGTGTAGCCCTGGTCCAGCAGCCAGCGGCCGATGCTGCCGTAGGGCTGGTCGTTGGTGCCGGCGTAGGCCACCCGAACCGTCGATATCGAGCCATCGGGCTCGGTGATGCGCAGGCGCCCCGAGCCCTGGATGTGCAGCACCATCGACTCGACCGGGTCGCGCAGCCAGGCGATCGCGCGGCCCTGCAGCGCGGCCTGGGCTTCGGGCAGGGTCTCGATCTGCTGGCGCGTGTACCAGGGCTTGCGTGCGCCAAAGCTGGCGGGCAGGCGGTAGATGGGCACGTTGAAACCGTTGCCAGGCTGGCGCGCGCCTTCCATCATCGGTTCGTAGTAGGCGGTGAGCAGGCCGTCTGCGTTGCCGTCGTGTGCCTCCACACGGTAAGGCTGCAGGCGGGCGATGAGCCAGGCGCGCTGCTCGTCGGGGGTGGCAATGCTCAGCTGGCGCACCTCGGCGCACAGCGCGGTGAACGGTGGGGCGGGCCGCTCGCAGCTCTTGATCCACGCATTCCAGGCCTCGTGCAGTGCATCCTGTGTGAAGCCGGGCAGCTCGGCCCAGCGCACGGGGATCCAGCGGCTCTTGGGCTGGGCCATGGGCGGTGGCAGCGGGCCGGTGTCTCCGGGCAGCGGCACGGCGGCCGGCGGCGGCAATGCGCTGGCGGGCGGCTGCGTGGATATGGCCCCGGGCGGAGTGGGGCTTGGCGGCATGGGGGTGGAGCATGCAGCCAGCATTCCTACAATCAGCGCCGTCAGAACAAGGCGCAAAGGGGTCGATTTCATGGGGCTGATTTTGCTTGAAGCGCTGCTGGCGCTGGTGCTGCTGATTGCCATCGTCTGGTGGACGATGTTTTCAGGGCGCAAAGGCGGCGAGCTTCCCGTGCCCCCCGCCTCGGGCGACGACGACCGGAAGCCTCCTTCACCGCCTTCGCCGCCCGCAGCGTAGGGCCCCGGCGCAGGCGCCACGTTCTTTTCCTTTGCCTCGCTTTTCTCTTTGACCGCGGCGTCCTTGCGCCTTCACGCGGCACCTTGACGCTGTTGCAGGGCCCTTTCCGTCGTGCTGGGACCTGGCACCCACCTGACCTGTGACCGGTTCGGGCTCCTGTCCTACGGCTATTGGCTGCGTGCACCGATAGCGGACCGCGGCACTGGCAGCCACCATCACGGCTTGCGCTGCGCGGCTTCGGCAGGCGGAATTCCCTCAGGGATTGCCGCCTTTGCGGAAAGCAGCAAGCGCATGGCCGGCACGCACCTAGTGCCGGTTTGCCCGACTACATCAAGGAGATCACATGCGCACACACATTCTTTGGGGCGTTGCCGCCGCCGTTGTTCTGGCTACCGGTTGTGCCAGCAT
>LNEG01000146.1 GCA_001464865.1 Burkholderiales bacterium Ga0074133 | reverse complement strand
GCCGACCCCTTCAAGGGTGGGTCCGGTCATCATGCGGGCCCTCCGGCCAGCAGCCAGCGGGCTGAACGGGGCGGCCACACGGTATCTGCGCGGCCGCGGCGGTGGCTGAAGACTTCTTGCGCAGGGGTTCCCCAGGTCGCGGGCGCATCCACGGGTTCCGTGCCGATGTTCAACTCCAGCTGCAGTGCCTCGCCGCTGCGGTAGTGCCAGGTTACCCGCAGGCCGGTGCGGCCCACGGGCTCCGCCGTGTGGCCTTGGGCCAGCAGATGGCCTGCGCGCGGCTGCAGCCAGTGGCGCCGGGCGTCCAGCGCAGCTTTCACCAGTGCCATTCTTTGACGCCCCTCGGGGGATTCGCAGGTTTCCCAGCGCAGTGTGCTGGCGTGCATGGTGGCAACGTCGCAGGCGTCTGGCAGGGCGCGCCGGTCGTCCGTGCTGTGGTCGAACTCGCGCACACGGCCTTCGCGCACGGCTTCGCGCAGCGCGCCTTCCCAGTTGGCAAAGTACAGAAACGGTGTGGATGCCGCGAACTCGTCGCCCATGAAGACGAGGGGCGTGGCCGGCGTCAGCAGCGCCAGCAGCAAGGCAATCTCGGCCCCGTCGTGGCCGGCAAGCGCCTGCAGCCGTTCGCCGAAGGCACGGTTGCCAACCTGGTCGTGGTTGCCCATGAAGTTGACCATGCAGCCCAGCGGCGCGGCCGGGCCGGTGGCGTCACCGCCACGCAGTGTGCCGGCAAATGCGTATCCGGTGGCCAGCGTACGCGCGAGAACCTCCATGGGTTCGGCCGCAAACTTGGCGTAATAGCCCTGGGCCTCGCCGGTCAGGTTGACGTGCAGCGCGTGGTGGAAGTCATCGTTCCACTGCGCGTCGTACAGGCCCGGTTCATGCCGGGGCGACAGCCGCCAGCCGTGGTTGAGCTCGTTTTCCAGCACCAGGTGCAAGGGGCGGCGGGCCTGGGCCTCCAGCGCCCGCACCCTCGCGCTGAGGTGTTCCAGCACATCGGGCAGGCTGGCGTCCTGGATGGCATGCACGGCATCGAGCCGCAGGCCGTCGGCCTGGAACTCCTCCAGCCAGTACAGGGCGTTGTGGATGAAGAACTCCCGCACGAAGTGGCCGCCTTCCTGGTCAAAGTTGATGGCTGCGCCCCATGGGCTGGTGTGCGTGGTTGAAAAGAAAGCATCGGCGTAGGCGTTCAGGTAGTTGCCGTCCGGGCCGAAGTGGTTGTAGACCACATCGATGAATACGCACAGGCCCAGCGCATGGGCCCGGTCGATGAAGGCCTTGAGTTCATCGGGGGTGCCATACGCATGGTGCGGTGCAAAGGGCAGCACACCGTCGTATCCCCAGCCCCATTCGCCGCCAAAGGCTGCCAGCGGCATGAGTTCGATGGCGGTAAAGCCCAGGTCTGCCAGCTGCTGCAGATGCGCGGCTGCGGCAGCGTAGGTGCCTTCCGGGGTGAAGGTGCCGACGTGGAGTTCGTAGAACACCAGTTCTTCCCACGGCCGGCCGGCCCAGTCGGTGGTCCAGGCATAGTCCTCAGGGTCCGTCAGCACGCAGGGCGCGTGGGGGCCGCGCGGGTTGTGGCGCGAGGCCGGGTCGGGCACCGTCAGGGTGTCGTTGATGCGCCACTGGTATTCGCGTCCGGCCACGCCGTTGGGTGTGTCCACATGCCACCAGCCTTCGCCCGAACTCTCGGCGGACACCATCAGTGGCTCGTGCTGCGTACCGCCTTGCAGCAAAAGCGATACCCGGGTCGCCGATGGCGTCCAGAGAGAGAAGCGGGCGCCACCGCCAGGCAGCAGGCGGGCGCCGTAAGGCATCAGGTGCGTGTGGGTCATGCGGCTTGCAAACCGGGTGGGGTGGGGCCAACGAGCAGCGCCATCGAGTGCGACACCAGCGTCCACTGGCCGCCGGATTCCAGTGGCTGCGCGGGGCCTGCATCCACGGTGTCGAGCCCGTGTACCGTCGTATCGCGCGTATCCAGGTGCACAGCCCAGGTGCGGGGCGTTTCCTCGACCGGCAGCGTGAAGGTGGCCTCGTCCTCCGATGCATTGAAGAGCACCGCCACCGACCTGCCGCCTGCGCTGCAGTCATCCATGACGGCAGCCACGCAGCGCACGGCGGGATCGTCCCACTCCTGCGCGGTCATCTCGTGGCCCCATACGCTGTACCAGCGCACCACTGCCGTGCAGTCGCCCGCGCCGGGCTCTGCAGGCCAGTCGGCCATGCGCAGCACCGGCAGCCGCTGGCGCAGTGCAGACAGGGCAGCCACAAAGCCGTGCAGCCCCGCGGCTTGCGCGGGCACGCGTTCCCAGTCGTGCCAGGTCACCGGGCTGTCCTGGCAGTAGCCGTTGTTGTTGCCACCCTGGGTGCGGCCGACCTCGTCGCCGCCCAGCAGCAGCGGCGTGCCGCGCGAGATGAACAGCGTGGCCAGCAGGTTGCGCATCTGCCGTGCACGCAGCGCAATCACGCTTTCGTCATCCGTGTCGCCTTCGGCGCCGCAGTTCCAGCTGCGGTTGTGCGATTCGCCATCGCGGCTGTCTTCGCCATTGGCCTCGTTGTGTTTTTCGTTGTAGCTCACTAGGTCGGCCAGCGTGAAGCCGTCGTGCACGGTGACGATGTTGACGCTGTCGGTGGGCCTGCGGCGGCGCCACTGGTAGATGTCGGCAGAGCCGCAGAGGCAGGCCGCAAACGCGGGCAGGCTGCCATCGGCATTCACCCAGTAGTCGCGTACGGCATCGCGGTAGCGCCCGTTCCATTCCATCCACCCGGCCGGGAAACCGCCAATCTGGTAGCCGAACGGCCCCAGGTCCCACGGTTCAGCGATCAGCTTGACGCGGGAGAGCACGGGGTCTTGCGCGATGGCTGCAAAGAACGTTGCGCGCAGCGTGTAGGCGCCCTCGGCGTCGCGTCCCAGCGCAGAGGCCAGGTCAAAGCGAAAGCCGTCCACATGCATCTCCTGCACCCAGTACCGCAGGCTGTCCATGATGAGGCGCAGCGCTGGCGTGCTGGTGGTGTCCACCGTGTTGCCGGTGCCGGTGTAGTCCACGCTCATCCGCAGGTTCTCGGGCGACAGCCGGTAGTAGGCCGCGTTGTCGATGCCCTTGAGGCTGAGCGTGGGGCCCAGGTGGTTGCCCTCGCCCGTGTGGTTGTAGACGACATCCAGGATCACCTCCAGCCCCGCGGCGTGCAGGCCCTTGACCATGGTCTTGAACTCTTCCACACCCCCGTCGCTGGCGGGCGCTGCATAACGCGGCTCTGGCGCCATGAAAGCCACCGTGTTGTAGCCCCAGTAGTTCGTGAGGCCCGCATCCACCAGCCGCTGGTCGTCAATGAATGCCTGCACGGGCAGCAGCTCGACGCTGGTCACCCCCAGGCTCTTGAGGTGGGCAATGGATGCGGGTGCAGCCAGCCCGGCATAGGTGCCGCGCAGGGGTTCAGGCACGTCGGGGTTGGACTGCGTGAAGCCTTTGACATGCACCTCGTAGAAGACCGTGTCCTGCCGCGGGATGCGCGGCGACAAGTCGCCTGACCAGTCAAAGCGCGAACGCACCACCCGGCATTTCGGGGCCGTGGCACCGTTGTTGATGTCGCTCGGGGCCAGGTCTTCATCGTCGTGACCCACCTCGTAGCCGTACTGGTCGGCACGGCCACGGACGGGGCGGTCCAGTGCGAGCGCATACGGGTCGATCAGCAGCTTGGCTGGATTGCACCTTGCTCCCGCATCGGGGTCGTACGGCCCATGCACCCTCAGCCCGTAGCGCTGCCCCGCCTTGAGCCCGGCAACATGGCCATGCCACACCTCATGGGTCAGCGATGGCAGTGCGATGCGTGCCGTCTCGCGGCCGCCTTCGGAGAACAGGCAGACCTCCACCCGCGTGGCTACCGAAGAGAACACGGCGAAATTCACGCCCTCGCGGTCGAGCGTGGCGCCCAGCGGCCAGGGGCGCCCGGCGCTCGCCTGATGACGGTGGGCGCGACTTGTGGAAAGGCGGGGTTCCAGGGCCTGGTGTGGAATGCTCCCGTGGTTCATGCAGCAACCCGGAAGACGGAATCGGTCAGGACCCGGTCTGATGAGCGCACCTGCGGGACCGCGGCGGGGCTGAGGGTCAGCGCCGGGCGCTGGGCCCGTGCCGGGAAGAACATGCGCGGCACCACGACGATGCCGCTGTCGGTCACCGCGAATCGCTGGCGGTCTGCTTCCGGATCGATACCGATTTCTTCATTCGGCGGTATGTCGTTGTCCTGGTCGATGATGGCCCGGCGTATGCGCGCGCCCTGGCCGATGCGTGAGCGCTCCATGACGATGCAGTGCTCCAGCTGCGCATCGCGCTCGACCACCACGGAGCGTCGCAGCATGGTGTGGTCCAGCGAGGCGCCGTCCACCACGCAGCCGGACCCCACCACAGAGCGGTGCAGCACGCCGTTTTCAATCTGCGCCGACTCTGCCTGGTCGGGACTGGCATAGATCGGCCATTCGCGGTTGGACATGCGAAAGCGGGGCGTTGCGCCCAGCGTGTCGAAATGCGCGTTGAAGTACGAATCGATGGTGCCCACGTCGCGCCAGTACCCGTGCTCCTCAAACGGGGCCGTGCCCGGGATCCTGTTCGTGTGAAAGTCGTAGGCCATCAGGCGGTGCGACCTGAGCATGCCCGGCAGGATGTCACGCCCAAAGTCACTGTGGCCGGCGGCGTGGGCCTTTTTCAGCGCCTCCAGCAGCACGTCGGCGTTGAACAGGTAGTTGCCCATGGACGCCAGCGCGTGCGTCTTGCTGCCGGGCATGGGTCTGGCTGTCTGCGGCTTTTCGACGAAGTTGCTGATGCGGTGACGCGCGTCGGTTTCCACCATGCCGAACTGGTGGCAAAGGGGCAGCGGAACGGGCAGGGTGGCCACGCTTACATGCGCGTTGTGGGCCCGGTGGAACTCCACCATCTGGCGCACGTCCATGCGGTAGATGTGGTCGGCACCAAACACGGCCACGATGTCGGGGCGAAAGGACTCGATGAGGTGGATGTTCTGGTACACCGAGTCGGCCGTGCCCTGGAACCACTCGGGGCCATTGCGCATCTGCGGCGGCACGACGGTGACGAAGTGCTCGGGGATGAAGCGCGTCATGGTCCACGAGCTGCGCACATGCTCGATGAGCGACTGCGACTTGTACTGCACCAGCAGATAGATCGAGTAGATCTCGGAGTTGACCAGGTTGGACAGCACGAAGTCGACGATGCGGTGCTTTCCATTGAAGGGAACGGCCGGCTTGCAGCGCTCGGCAGTGAGCGGGTGCAGCCTGGAGCCTTCGCCCCCGGCCATGACGATGGCCAATACGTTGCGTGTGGGTGACATGGGAAGCTCCAGAGGCGCAACGCGGGGCTGCGCGGGTGATCGGCGGGTGGTGCGTTCAATGCTCTCCATCCGGGTATTCCCGCACTGCAAGCGCCCGGCGCAAGCTGCAGTAGGTAACGGCCTACGTCAAAACCCCCACTCCCGCCGCAACATCGCCGGGCACGGCCGCCACCCCCGTCGCGGCGGGGCGCTGGCCTACACGCTCTGGTGGTACCGCTGGCAACAATGGCTGCAAGGAGATACCGATGAACCCCAGCGCAACCCCCCTCCCGGCTTCAACCCGCGCCACAACTCCGACGACCCCGAGGCCCAGGCCGACACGGTGCATGGCGACGCAGACGGCAGCGGCTACTCCGCCGTGCTCACGCGCACGTCCGGCGGCGGATACGCCGTTGCGCAGCTGCTGGTGGATGGCCACATGATTCCGGTCGAAAGCGCCACATGGCCTACCCGCGAAGAGGCGGTGCAGGCCATCGCGGACTACGCGCGGGGCGACCGCAACCCCTATCGGGCCTGAGTGGGGCAGCGGGCTGTGCGCCGGAGGGCGCAATGACGCCCCGCGGCTCCCTGGACCCCATGCGGCCCCATGGGCGGCATGCCGCTGGCGGCGGACGGATTCGAAATGGGGCAGCGCCCTGAAAAGTGGGTGATCCGCGCGCCCGGTAGGCGGGTTCACGCCATGCCTGGAATGGCTGGGGGGTGGGCTCGGAGGCTGCGCCTTGCGCGGCGGTCGGCCGCATCGCTCCGGCCGGTACAGGCGCCACAGCCTGTTGTTCAGGATGCTATAAAAATAATAGCTACACAGGCAATTGATAAAAGGGCTTTAGGCCAATTTGGCCTGATTTTCCTCTCTGGAGCCCCTGGCGGCACTGCGCAGCTGCGATGGCGAGTCCGTCCTGGCTGCGAAGGCCGTCAGTACGTTTCCAGATGCAGGCGGCCTTCGCGCTGCAGCGCGCTTCCCACGCTCTCCCAGTCCAGCGCCGCCTCGTTCGCAATGTCGCGCAGCGCCAGCACCACGCCCTCTTCCATGCTCTTGAGCCCACACACGTAAAAGTGCGCGTCCTTGTCGCGCAGCAATGCTGCGAGGTCTGCGGCGCGCTCGCGCATCAGGTCCTGTACGTAACGCCGCGGCTGCCCGGGCGTGCGCGAGAACGCGAGGTTGATGTCAATGAAATCGCGGGGAAGGCTTTGCAGCGGGCCGAAGTAAGGCAGCTCCTGCTGCGTGCGCGCGCCAAAGAACAGCAGCAGCTTGCCGCCGTCAAACTTGCCGCTGCCGCGCAGGCGTCGCCGCCATTCGGTCATGGCGCGCATGGGGGCACTGCCCGTGCCGGTGCAGATCATCACGATGTGCGAGCGCGGGTGGTTGGGCATGAGGAAGCTGCTTCCAAACGGCCCCACCACCTGCACCGCATCCCCGACCTTCAGGTCGCACAGGTAGTTGGAGGCCACGCCGTGCACGGGCGCGCCGTGGTGATCGGCCGTCACACGCTTCACGGTAAGGGCCAGGTTGTTGTACCCCGGCCGCTCGCCGTTGCGCGGGCTGGCCACCGAATACTGCCGCGGGTGGTGCGGTTTGCCATTTGCATCGGTACCGGGCGGGATGATGCCGATCGACTGCCCCTCCAGCACCGGAAAGGGCATGCTCCCGAAGTCGATCACCACATGGTGGGTCTGGCTGTCAAAGCCCGCTTCGGTGCACTGGTAGTTGCCGGCCACGGTGGCTGTGGCGGGGTTGCGCGGCCCGAACAGGTTGGTGTACGGGTGCGCGGCCGACCAGGGCGGCAGGGTGGCGCCAAAGCGCGACGGCCGGAAGGGCTGTGCACCGGGTTCCACGGTGGCGCTGGCAAGGTCGGCGCTGGCTGCCGGGCCTGTGCTGGCTGCAGCATCGCCGGAGCCGGATGCGCCTGCCGCTGCCAGCTCCCGGGGGCTCAGCTCGGCGGGCAGGGACTCCCATGTGAACTGCTCCTGCACGCTGTAGGCACTGGCGGCAGGCACCATGCGCCAGTTGTCGATGGAGCCGGTGGGGCAGGGCGGCACGCAGGCCATGCAGCCGTTGCACACGTCGGCGCGCACCACGTAGTTGTTGTCGTCGTGCGTGATGGCACCGACCGGACAGGTGGCCTCGCAGGTGTTGCAGCGTATGCAGATTTCGGGGTCGATCAGGTGCTGCCTGATGATGCTGACGGCTGCGTCGGCGGCCATGTCCATGCGGGTCTCCTGCGGGGTGCGTGTGGGGTGCGTGTGGGTGCCGGGCGCGCCGATTTGCTGTGGGGTTCTGCCGCTTGGGAATCAACCGAAACGCACGTACTCAAAATCCACCGGCTGGCGGTTGATGCCCATCGTGGGCGGGGCAATCCAGCCCGCAAAGCGGCCGGGCTCGACCACGCGGCCCATGAGCGACGCGACAAACGCGAAGTCCTCCGGTGTGGGCAGCCATTCGCCCTTGCGTGCGGCCCATTCGGCTTCGCCCACCACCTGCCCCTCGGGCGACATCTTGATGCCTGCCAGCGCGCCAATCTGCCGGTTGAATGCCTTGTGCGGCACCACCAGGCGCGTGGGGGCACCTTGTTCCAGCGGCCCACGCCTGCCACCGAGTCCTTGATGAAGTCGTCGCGCAGCACCTCGTTCAGGGCGTTGAGCATGGGGACTTCCTTCTCGGTGAGTTGGCCGTTGACGACCTCCAGCACCTTGTACGTCTGCCCCTTGAGCACGTGGTCATCGGTGCGCTTACCCTCTTCGTACCGGCCTTTGAGGCCCGTGCTGTAGAACGTGGCGGCGTTGCTCGACTGGTCGGCGCCGAAGAGGTCGATGGTGACGCTGTAGTGGAAGTTGAGATAGCGCTGCACCGTGCCCAGGTCGATAGCCCCGGCGGCACGCACCCGGGCAGGGTCATCCGTCTTGAGGTCGTTCATCACCTGCGCCGTGCGCGACAGCACGCGCGCACGAACATGTGGTGGGCTTCTTCGGTCAGCATGAACTTGGTGGTACGCGCCAGCGGGTCGAACGCGCTTTCGGCCAGGGCCGAGAGCTGGAACTTGCCGTCGCGGTCGGTGAAGTAGGTGAACATGAAGAACGCCAGCCAGTCGGGCGTTTTTTCATTGAAGGCACCCAGGATGCGCGGGTTGTCCACGTCGCCCGACTGACGCTGCAGCAGTGCCTCGGCTTCCTCCCGGCCGTCGCGGCCAAAGTGCTTGTGCAGCAGGTACACCATGGCCCACAGGTGGCGGCCTTCTTCCACATTGATCTGAAAGAGGTTGCGCAGGTCGTACATGCTGGGCGCCGTCAGCCCCAGGTGGCGCTGCTGCTCCACCGAGGCCGGTTCGGTGTCGCCCTGTGTGACGATGATGCGACGCAGGTTGGCGCGGTGCTCGCCAGGCACGTCCTGCCAGGCCTTTTCGCCCTTGTGGTCGCCAAAGTGGATCTGTCGCTCGGCATCGCCCGGGTTCAGGAAGATGCCCCAGCGGTAGTCGCGCATCTTGACGTGGCCAAACTGTGCCCAGCCGCTCGGGTCCACGCTCACGGCGGTGCGCAGGTACACCTCGTGGTTGGTGGACCGTTCAGGTCCTACGTCGTCCCACCAGTGGATGAAGTTCGGCTGCCAGCCCTCCAGCGCGCGCTGCAGCGTTCGGTCCTCCGCAAGGTTCACGTTGTTGGGGATCTTCTCGCTGTAGTTGATGCTGCTCATGGAGTCTCCTCGTGGGATCAAAGTCCGATTACCGGTTCGGCTGAGCCTGTCGAAGGCTTGCGCGGGGCTTCGACAGGCTCAGCCTGAACGGTTGGGGTTGGGGTCAGACGCGGTTCAGGTCAAACCCCGCTTTTTCTCCAGTGCCGTACACCTTGAGCGCGCCCTTCTCGCCCACCGCGTTGGGGCGATTGAAGATCCAGTTCTGCCAGGCGGTCAGGCGGCCGAAGATGCGCGTGTTCATGTTCTCGTGGCTGGCAAAGCGCAGGTTGGCCTCCAGCCCGGTCAGCGCATCGGGCGACATGGCGGCGCGCTCCTCGATGGCGATGCGGATCTCGTCCGCCCAGTCGATGTCGTCCGGGGCGGCGGTGACCAGGCCCAGCGCCATCGCGGCGTCGGCGTCCAGTGCCTGCCCTGAGGCAGCGCGTGCGGCCGCTAGCGGCCCGGCCTCGCTGTAGAAGCGGCGCTGCAGGCGGCTCTGGTCGTTGACCAGTGGCAGCAGACCGAAGCTGAATGCGTTGAGGGTGAGCCGCGGCGCGCGGTCGGGCGTATCGGGCAGGGCGGCCATGTAGGTGCGGTCTGCCGCAAAGGCCAGCTCGGCCAGCGAGCCGGCAAACGCCGAGCCGGGCTCGATCAGCGCAAACAGGCTGCGCGATGACACGTCGAGCCGCGCCAGCGTGCGGCGCAGTGCGCCGATGGTCTCGCGTACCAGCCAGTGGCTCTGGTGGGCCAGCAGGGTCGCATCGCTGGCCAGCACCGCATCGGCCTCGCCTTCGGTCTTGAGCAGCCAGGTGCCGATGTCGGGCTCGTTCGTGCGCAGGTGCAGGATGGTGTCGTCCAGCTGCCGGGCCATGGCCAGGGGCCACCATGCGGCGCCGGCCGCCTCGATGCCAGCGATGTCGGCCGGCTGCGCGCCGCGGGGTGCGAGCACCGTGATCGTGGCGGTGCGCCGGGTGCGGTCCAGCCCCACGTGCACGTGCTCGTAGGCCAGGGTGTCGGGCGTTTCGGCGCGTTCGATGCGGGCAAGGACAATGCCGGTGGCCTGTGCCGGGCGGTGGCTGGTCTCGGCCAGGCGCGCAGCCGTCTCGGCCACTGCGGCGGCAAACTGCGCGGGCTTGGCAATGCGGTCCACCAGGCGCCAGTCCACCGCGCGCTGGCCGCGCACGCCTTCCACGCTGGTGCAGAAGATATCCGCCAGGTCATGGCGCACATGGCGCTTGTCGGTCACGCGTGTCAGGCCGCCCGTGCCGGGCAGCACACCGAGCAGCGGCACCTCGGGCAGCGATACGGACGAAGACCGGTCGTCCACCAGCACGATCTCGTCGCAGGCCAGCGCCAGCTCGTAGCCACCGCCTGCGCAGGCGCCGTTCACGGCAGCCACGAACTTCAGGCCCGAGTGCCTGGACGAATCCTCGATGCCGTTGCGCGTCTCGTTGGTGAACTTGCAGAAGTTCACCTTCCACGCGTGGCTGGACACCCCCAGCATGAAGATGTTGGCCCCGGAGCAGAAGACGCGTTCCCTGGCGCTGGTGATGATGACCGAGCGCACCTCGGGATGCTCGAAGCGGATGCGGTTGAGGGCATCGTGCAGCTCGATGTCCACGCCAAGGTCGTAGCTGTTGAGCTTGAGCTTGTAGCCGGGGCGGATGCCGCCGTCTTCCGCGATGTCCAGAGCGAGGCGCGCGACCGGACCGTCCACGCTCAGGTGCCAGTGCCGGTACTGCGACGGGTCGGTGCGGTAGTCAACGCGCTCGGGTGCCAGAGTGGGTGCGGATGCAGACATGGGGCCTCCAGCCGGTAGTGCATGAAAAATAATGCACCACCTCAATTTGATGTGCATCATCATGCATGTTTGGGGGCGCGTCAAGGCCACGGTTGCGAACGTGACGGGGTTGGAGCCGGGGCGGGCAGTGCCCACGCGATGCCCCCATCGACCCTGCAGCGGGTGCGTGGGGTCTGCTTGCTGGCTGGCCGGCGTCGCCCAGGTTTCCTGGGGATCCTCTGCACGAATCAAGCGGCAAGTGAGCGCTGTGGATCGGGATGGGCTGCGAGGCGCAAAACGCAGCAATCGCCGAGCTATTGCGAGTATTTGCTTGCGCAGCAGACCGCCCGAGGCCGCAGATGCACACGGCGCGCTGATCTGTGCAGAGGGTCTCTAGGGGATGAGCGTGCCGCCCTCGTCGGTCTCATGCCCTGCATGCAGCGCCATCGCCTTGCGCACGCCCGTGCACAGCTGCACCAGGCTTTCCTGCGGTGTGTGGCCAGAGGTATCCACGGTGAGGTCGGCCTTGGAATAGAACGCTGCGCGGCCATCCAGGATGCGACGCAGGTCGTCCATGGCCTCGCGGCTGGCGGCCATGGGGCGCGTGTCGCCCTGAGCCACCACGCGGCCCATGTGTTCCTCGGGAGAGGCCTGCAGCCAGACGGTGGTGCAGTGCGCCAGCAGCTCGTTGAATGTGGCCGGGTCCGAGACGATACCGCCGGGCGTGGCGATCACGACGGCGCCGTGGGCCTGCACCGCTTCATCGAGCGCCCGGCGCTCGTAGCGGCGGTAGGCGGCCGTGCCGCACAGGTCGTGGATTTCGCGGACGCTGCACCCGGCCAGCACTTCGATGGCGCGACTCAGCTCAATGAAAGGCAGCCCCAGTTCGCGTGCCAGCAGAGGCCCCAGGGTGGACTTGCCGGCTCCCCGCAGGCCGACCAGCGCAATGCGGCGGTGGCGCGCCGGGTCGCTTGCGCCGGCATTGAACAGGCCGTGCAGCGCGATGCGCGCGCGCCGCAGTTCGTCTTCGGTGCGGTGCTCGAGCACGTCGCGGATCAGCAGCCATTCGGGCGAGCGCGTGGTGAAGTCGCCCAGCAGCTCGGCCAGCGAGCATTGCAGCGCGCCAGCCACCTGCTGCAGCACCAGGATGGAGGCGTTGCCCGTGCCGTATTCCAGATTGGCCAGGTGGCGCTCCGACACATCGGCTGCGGCTGCCACGGCCTTGCGGGTCAGGCCACGCTGCGCGCGCAGGGTACGCACCCGGTCGCCCAAGGCGGCCAAAAGGGGGTTCCGCGAGCCCTCCGCGGCCTGCTGGGCTGCGGGATCGGTGGCAGAAGCAATGAAAGGGTCGTGTTGTTCGTTCATGTCCGTTTCACTCCGGGAGGCCACGGGCGATGCATGCCGTGCATGCGTTCGTGGTGCGCATCAGGGATCACACCGCAGCTGCACTATAGTGCTTGACACCTCTGTGTATGCGAACTACGGTGAATGCACCAGCAAAATACTGCGCCCGGGGCGGCGGGTGTTGACGCAGGTCAACCGGCATCACGCAGCAGGCACAGCAGGCACGGCAGGCAGGCATGCCTTGCAGGCTCGCGTCACGGTGGGCTCTGCCCGGTAGGCCTGCCGCAATGGCCGTGCCATGGGGCTTGGCGCGCGCAAGCCTGAGAGCCGCCTTCCACGGAGACACGCGATGAAGCAACCGCCAGAACCGCTGAACTTTGCCGACCACCTGTTCACGCTGAACCGCCCGCGCGCGCGCCGCACGGCTTACATCGATGACCGGGGCCGCATGACGTACGGTGAACTTGAGGACCGCGCGCGCCGTCTGGCTGCAGCCTTGCTGGAGGCGGGCGTGCGGCGCGAGGAGCGTGTGCTGATCCTGATGCTCGACACCTGCGACTGGCCTGTGTGCTTTCTCGGGTGTCTTTATGCCGGCGTGGTGCCTGTGCCGGTGAACACCCTTCTGACCGTGGACGACTATGCCTTCATGCTTGCCCACAGCAGGGCGCAGGCGGCCCTGGTCTCGGGCGCGTTGCTGCCTGTGCTGTCTGCAGCCATGGCGGCGACACCGCATGAAGTCGCGACCGTGCTGGTGTCACAGCCGCAGGCAGCGCTGCCTGCCGATGCCTGCGATATGCAGGACGTGCTGGACCGGGCCATGCCCCTGGCGGCACCCGCCGCCACGATGGCCGATGAGCCCGGGTTCTGGCTCTATTCGTCGGGTTCCACCGGCCGGCCCAAGGGCGCAGTGCATACCCATGCCAACCTCTGGTGGACGGCGGAGCTCTACGGCAAGCCGGTGCTGGGGCTGTCCGAGCAGGACATCTGCTTTTCGGCGGCGAAGCTTTACTTTGCATACGGGTTGGGCAATGCCCTCACGTTCCCGCTCTCAGCAGGCGCCACCGTGTTGCTGATGGCCGAGCGGCCCACGCCAGATGCCGTGTTCAGGCGCTGGGTGGAACACCGGCCCACCGTGTTCTTTGGTGCGCCCACCGGCTATGCCGCCATGCTGGCGTCGCCGCAGCTGCCGCCGCGCGATGCGGTGGCGCTGCGCATGTGCTCGTCGGCAGGCGAGGCGCTTCCGGCCGAGATTGCGCAGCGCTTCAAGGCGCACTTCGGCTGCGACATCATCGACGGCATCGGCTCCACCGAGCTGTTGCACATCTTTCTTTCCAACCGGCCGGGCGACGTGCGCTACGGAACCACCGGCAGGCCCGTTCCGGGCTATGACGTGGAGCTGCGCGCCGACGACGGGGCGACGGTGCCTGACGGCGAGGTGGGCGATCTGTTCATCCGCGGCCCCAGTGCCGCGCTGATGTACTGGAACAACCGCGAAAAAACCCAGGGCACCTTTCTGGGCGCCTGGACACGCAGCGGCGACAAGTACGTGCGCGATGCCCAGGGCTACTACACGTACTGCGGCCGCAGCGACGACATGCTCAAGGTCAGCGGCGTGTATGTGTCGCCGTTTGAGGTCGAGGCCACGCTGATGCTGCACCCCGCGGTGCTGGAAGCCGCCGTCATCGGGGTGGAAGACGCCGACGGGCTGACCAAGGCCAAGGCCTTCGTTGTGCTCAAGGACGGCCTCTCGGCCACTGCCGATGACCTCAGGACGTTCGTCAAGCAGCGGCTTGCGCCGTTCAAGTACCCCCGCTTCATCGAGTTCCTGCCAGAGCTTCCCAAAACGGCTACGGGCAAGATCCAGCGGTTTCGGCTGCGCGAGCGCGAAAGGCGGGCATGAGCGAATCCTCGGGCTTTGCCACCATCGACTGGCGCGGCCGGCCAGTGGTCATCGAGTACCAGCGCATTGCTGCGGCAGATGCAGATGCCGGGGCTCATGCGGATGTGGTTGCGGATGCGCCCCTTGTCGTGTTCCTGCACGAAGGGCTGGGCTCGGTGGCGATGTGGAAGGACTTCCCGCGGCGGCTGTGCCATGCCGGCGGCTTTCGGGGGCTGTTGTATTCGCGGCCCGGTTACGGCCGGTCCACCCCGCGCGCGCCAGATGAAGCCTGGGGTGCCGATTTCATGCACCAGCAGGCACATGAGGTCTTGCCTGCGCTGCTAGCCGCGTTGGGCATCCACGATGTTCCTTGGCTGTTCGGGCACAGCGACGGCGCTTCGATTGCGCTGCTGCACGCGGCGAAGTTCCCCCAGCGCGTGCGCGGCCTGGTGTTGCTGGCCCCGCATGTGTTCGTTGAAGACATCACGGTGCAGGGCATCGCGCTGGCAAGGCAGGCCTACGAAACCGCGGGCCTGCGCGAGCGGCTGGCACGCTACCACGATGATGTGGATTCGGCATTCGGGGGCTGGAGCCGCATCTGGCTCGACCCGGCCTTTCGCAGCTGGAACCTGGCATCGGAGCTCGCGGCGGTGCAGGCGCCCGTGCTGGCCGTGCAGGGCGTGGGCGACGAGTACGGCACGCTGGACCAGGTGCGCACCATTGCCCGCGATGTACCGCGCAGCACGTTGCTGGAGCTGCCCGCCTGCGGCCACTCGCCACACCGCGACCGGGCCGACGACGTGATCGCGGCTGCGCTGGCGTTCATCCGCGATACAGCCGCATCGTCCTGAAGAACGAGGCGCCTGTACGGGCGGCTGCTGCAGCGCCCAGCAAAAAGGACCTTGCGCCGTGCGGCACAAGGTCCCTGCTGTGGAGGGCTGCCGCTACGGGCAGCACCTGGGCGCTATCAGACGGTGGCGTCCTTGAGCTTCTTGAGCGCGCGCGTCTTGATCTTGACCGACGCGGGCTTGGCGGGGAACCAGCGCTCTTCACCCGTGAACGGGTCCTTGCCAAAGCGCTTCTTCTTTGCCGGGATCTGCTGCAGGCCGATCTTCATCAGGCCAGGCAGCGTGAACTCGCCAGAGCCCTTCTTGTGCACCGAACCCAGGATGGCGGCTTCCAGCGCAGCCAGCACGGCCTTGGTGGCCTTGGGCTCCACACCCGACTGCTCGGCCAGGTGTGCCACCAGCGTGGTCTTGTTGAAAGCCGTCTTGATGGGCTTCAGGGCGGCAGGCGCGGCCTTGGCTGCGGGGGCGGCAGCCTTCTTGGCAGCAGGTGCAGCAGCCTTCTTGGCCGGTGCAGCGGCCTTGGCGACCTTGGTTGCGGGAGCGGTGGTTTTCTTTGCAGTTGCCATGATGTTGATGGTTGGTTCTGGTTGTATTGGCACTCAGGATATTTCCGAGGGCGCCGCCGATTTTAGGTGCGAGCTGCAAAAAGTTGCCAGCAGTGTGGCAACGCTGCGATACGTTGCTGCATCTGCAGCCGCCCCAACAGCGATGCAGGGGCGGGGTGCATGCGCCGCGGCTGCGCTGGTCGCGTTACGATCTGCGAGATTTTCGGCACGGTACAACCGCTGCCTGACCGGCCTGCGGCACCCCGCCGTGTGTTTTTTTGATCCCGCTTCTCCATCCTCTCGCCGCCCCCAGGCACCGGTTCATGCAACTTCATCGAATGCTTCAGCTGCTCGGGGCCGTGGTGCTTGTGGCCACCATGGCACTCGTGGGCCGCATGGCCACCACGGAGTGGCAGGCGGTGAGCAGTGCGTCCGAAAGCCTGCGCCTGCTGGAGCCCCTGCGCGCTGGCCTGGTCGCCATGGAGATGGTTTCGCGGGAACGTGGCCCCACCAATGCAGCGCTGGGTGACGCCATGCCGATGACACAGGAGCGCAGCGATGCCCTGCAGCAGGCCCGCCTGCGCACGGATCGCGCGCTCGTCGCCCTGCGCGACGCCGTGGCAGGCGCGGCGGGCAGCCCCGGAATGCCTGCCGGGTTGCCCACGCGTGTCGAAGCCGCAAGGGTGGCGCTGGCGCAGGCCCGTACGGTGGTGGACCAGACCCTGACGCTGCTCGGCGCGCGGCGGTCCGCCGAACGCATCCGGTCTGCCGTGTATGCGATGGTGTCTGTGGTGCCGCTGCTGGCGCCCATCAACACGGCGCTGGCGGGCGGCGCCCAGCACGCATACCCGACCCTCGGGGATGAAGTGCAGGGGGCCTTGCTGGCTGCCGACCTGCGTGAGTACGCGGGCCTGCTGGGTTCACATTTCACGGCGGCGATTGTCAAGCGCGAGCCGTTTTCCGCAGCCGAGCGCCGGGCCATCGATGAAACCCGGGGCCGCATTGCGCAGCTGCGGTTCCTGATCGAGCTGCGCGTGCGGGGCGACGCCATGCCGTCCAGCGTGATCCATGCGTGGGAAATGGTCGATGCCCGCTACTTTGGTGCCGCGCAGGCGCTGCTCCAGTGTGTGCTCAGGGAGGGCGATGCCGATGGCCGCTACGGTCTGACGGCGGCGGACTTTGCGGCGCGCTACGTACCCGACATGAACCCGGTGCTGGAGCTGCGCGACGCCCTGCTGCTGCAGGCGCGCGATAGCGCAATGCGTGAGCATGACCGCGCAGTGCGGGTTCTGCTGTGGGCGCTGCTGGGCGCCGCGGTGCTGCTGGCGGCGCTGGGCAGCGCGCTCTTTGTACTGCAGCGCCGTGTGCTGCGCCCGCTGGTGCGCGCTACCGGCGCCTTGCACGCGCTGGCCGGCGAGGAGCGCAGTGCGCAGGCGCCGCCGCAGCCAGTGGCACGGCAGGACGAAGTGACCGCAGTCCTTGGCGCAGTGCGCCTGCTGCAGCAGCAGACGCACCGCCGCCATGAACTGGAGCGCGAGCGCGACCAGCTCATCGAGCAGCTGCGCGAACAGTCGGCTACCGACTACCTCACCGGTTTGCGCAACCGGCGGTCATTCATCGCGGCGGCGCATGACCGGCTGCTGCAGGCGCAACGCTATGGGTTCGACGTGGCCATGGTGTTGCTCGACATTGACTGGTTCAAGCAGCTCAACGACAGCCACGGCCACGCAGCCGGCGACCGCGCGTTACAGGCCGTGGCACAGGTGCTGCGCACCGAGCTGCGCGAGACCGATCTGGCGGCACGCTTTGGTGGCGAGGAGTTTGTGGTGATGCTGACGCATTGCAACCCCCAGGCTGCGCTGCAGTTCGCCCTGCGCCTGCGCGAAGCCATCCGCGAAATCGAGGTGATGGACGCCGAGGGCCACTACATCCGCGTGACCGCGAGCCTGGGCGTGTCGGATTCGCGCACCGTGGGCCTGGCGCTGGAGGCCCTGCTTGCGGCGGCAGACACGGCGATGTATTCCGCCAAGAATGCCGGGCGCGATCAGGTCGTGCAGTCGCACCTGGCAAGTGCGGAGTGAACAGGCGCCGGCCTGGCCTACGGTGCGACGCCAGTCAGGCCGCCCTGGGCCACCAGTTCGCTGAACCACTCCTCGTACCCCGCGCTGCTGGGGTGCAGGCCATCCGCCGCATGCAGCGCCTTGCTGTGCAGCACGAACGGGTCTTGTGCGCGCGGCTTGAGGAGCCGCACGTAGCGCGCGCTGTGCGTGCCCGCCAGGTCCTGCGCAATGGCGTGCAGGCGTTCCGACCGGCGTGACATGCCCCATGACAGCGGCGGTACGAAAAACGGCGCGTGGCCCACGTCGCCGCAGGGCATCAGCACCACCTGCGCGCCACGCTGGCGGGCCAGCGCCAGGGTGCGGTCCATGTCGCGGCGCAGCTTGTCTTCGGATGTGAAACGGATCACATCGTTGCCCCCGGCCAGTACCAGCACCAGGTCATAGCCACCGGTCGCGCCCTGCAGCTGGCGGGCCACGTCTTCAAATTTTGCGCCGTTGGCCGCAAGGTTGTCGATGCGCCACTGTGGATGCGTCTGCCCGATCAGGCCCGCCAGGCTGTCCGCCGACGCGTCGGCGCCCGTGCCCACGGCAGTGCTGTCGCCCACCACCAGCAGGCGCTTGGTGGGCTGCTCGGGCGCGGCGGTGTAGGGCCGCGCTTCGCGGGCCAGGTCGGCCGCGGTAAGGATGCGCCAGGGCGCGCAGGCCGTCAGCAGCATCGCACCGGCGGCGATGGCCGCCACCGACATGAGTCGGCGCGAGCGGGACAACCGGGAAAGGGAACGCAGGGGGGCTATGGACATGGGCGGCAACGGCTGGGCGAGTGGGGAGACACTGCAGAGTACGCTAAAGATGTCTGGCTGGATGTCGGCGCGTCGCATCCGCTGCCGTAGGACGGCCGCGCCACCCGGCGCGGCGACCAGTGGCAGTGCGCCACCGCGAACATCGGACTCGGGGCCCGCGCTGGCTACTTCCTGAAGACGACGGCCTCGAGCTGCATGGACTTGATGGCTGCGGCAGCCTTGTCGGCCTGTGCCTTGGTGGCGTAGGGCCCCACACGCACGCGGATGCGGCGGCCTGCAGCGGTCGACAGCTCCTGACGGAAGGCCGGCAGACCTTCGTTGAGCAGCCGCGCCTGCGCCTTGCGCGCGTTGGCCTCGTCGGCAAACAGCCCCACGTTGATGTAGTAGCCCGGCAGGCTGCCCACGGGAGGGGGCACAGCGGCGTCGCCGGTGGCCACGGTGGCTGAACCGGCTGTGCTGGCTGCGCCCTTGGCCGGCTTGCTGCTCGCCGTGCGCTGGCTGGCCGGGTCGCGCGGGAGAGGGCTTTCTGTCTTGCGATCAGAGGCTGCGGAAGCCGATGGTGGTGCCGCAGGAGCCGCTGCGGGCGCACTGGCAGTGGGGGCTGGCATTCGCGCCGCGGGGGGGGCGGCTTGCGGCGTCGACGTGGCGGGAGGTGCGGGTGCGGAAGCGGTCGCCGTTGGCGGCGCGGTCGCGGACCGGGATCCCCCGGTGGCGGCAGGCGATGGCCCGGCCGCGGCCACCGCAGCGACAGGTGCCGGTACAGGCTCTGGGACAGGTGCGCTAACCGGCGTGGTAACAGGCGCGCTAACAGGCCCAGCGGGCGCCGCAGAAGCACCCGCGTCGGATGCCGGGGGGGCATCCGTCACGGTACCGACGGTTCCAGCGGCCACGGGGGCCGATGCCGCTGCGCTGGCCGAGGTCGCCTGCGCCACCGTCACTTCAGGCTCCATCGCAAACCGGCGCTGGGTACCGTCCTGCGGTATCAGCAGGTAGGCCAGCGCCGCTGCCGCCACCAGCGCTGCATGCCCGAGCACCACCAGCTGCATGCGCCTGCGGGTGCTGGCCTGGCTTGCCAGCAGGTCGCAAGCCTCTGGCACCGTGCGCGATGCGGCGAGGGCGCGGGCGATGCGCTTGCGGATGTCGGTGTGCAGCATGGCATTGCCGTACATGCCCGGTACGGCAAAGGCCAGCACGGCCACCGTGGCCAGCACGCCCCATTCAATGCCCTGCGGCCATTGCAGCAGCACGCGCCCCAGCGCAAACACCAGCAGTGCCAGGCCTTCGGCTGCAGCCACGTACACCAGCGCAGGGCTCCACAGCTGTCGGAACACCATCCACCCCAGCGTGAACAGGCTGGCGGCCCAGTTCCAGGTGGTGGTGGAGCGACCCGTGGCGTCAAACCGGTCGAACACCGGCAGGTAGTACGCGGTGTTCAGAGGGCCCAGCGCCGCCCGGTACAGCGCGTTCATGGCGTTGTCCGAGGGCGAATCCAGCGACATGGCGGGAATCAGGGAGTCCGAAGGGTCCGTGGTGGGGCGCATGCCCAATTCTGTCATGCGTCGCCGCGCAAGCCAGGCCTGCGGAGCTACGTGGCGGGCGGGGCGTTGCGCACAGGCATCGCCCGGCCGGAGGACAGGGGCGCTGGCAGGGCGTTTCGGTGGCCCCGCAGGCAAAAAAATGAATCAGATATGCATGTGGTCCACGTGTTGATTGCCCTGATTGCTATCAAAAGAGGAGCTTTTTCGTCAGGGCTCAGGCGCCTCGCACCATCGCCATGATCTTGCCGGCATCCAGCGTGGATGCTTTCTCGCGGATCTGCGGCAGGTAGTCGGCCTGCATCTGCTTGGCAGGCCCCAGCAGGCCCTGGAAGGTTTCGCGCAGCATGGCGGTGCTCATCACGCGGCCGCCAGCGTAGTAGCGCCGTGCCACCTGGCCCAGGGCGTACGTGGTGGCAAACGAGAACGCCATACCCGTGGCCGCACTGCCCAGGCCGCCGATGGTGCGGCCCGCGGCCTTGCCCAGCAGCCCGCCCAGGAGCTTGCGGCCAAACTGCTCCAGGTACTGCGAGGTCATGCCCACACCCGCCGCGGCGATGAATTCCTTGATGTGGCCCTGGTCCAGCTCCACGCCGTAGGTCTTGCCGATGGCGTAGACCATCTTGATCTGCATGGGGATGATGGCCATGGAAGCCCATGACTGGGGCAGCAGCTCCAGTGCGCCATTGATGAGCGCGTAGTTCAGGATGGACTTGTCGAGCGCGGCCTCCTGCGCGGTCGGCAAGATGGTGGTGGGGCTGGCCGTGGAAGCGGCCGTGGCGGCTGGCCCGGCAGCGCGCGCGGCGGTTGCAGTGGCTGCGGCTGCCGACGCCGGCACGGCCTTTTCGGCAACGTCCACCAGCGTGTCGGCTTCCAGGTCGAACGCGTCCGTCTGCGGCGTGCCCAGCTGCAGCGCGCCCTTGAGCGATGCGAGGAAGGCACGCTCGGCCGGTGACTGCCGACCATCCACGTCGCACACGCACACCGCCATCTCGTAGGCCAGCTGGCGGTGCGAGGCATCGCTCAGCCCCTGCGCAGCGGTTTGCACACTGGTGCGCTTGAGCAGCACATCCTGGTAGATGCGGGGCAGGTCGGCCATGCCCGCGTCGCCCGCCAGCGACTGGGCGATGCGACGGATCTCCTCGCGTTCGGCGTCGTCCTTGTCGCCGTCGGCAAATGCCGCCAGCAGCGCGATGGTGAGGATGGATTTTTGCTGGTCGATGTTCATGAGCGGGTGCTGTGATGCAAATGGATGGGCCGCCAGAGCGGTGGAGCCTGGAAGATGCAGTCTAGGGTCGGCCAATTCAATGCCACGGCGCGTAGGGAATTGCAACAGTGCCTGTGCACCGCGAGCGCTGCCCGCGACGCCCTGCACGAAACGCCGGAGCCGACCAGGGCCTGTTCACACTATTTTTGCCAGATGCGTTGCAATCCAAAAGAGCCAGGCGCCAGGCGCCAAACGAAGCTGGGGTGCCGCCCGAGCGAGGCTTGGCAACAACGCGGATGGCTCTTTTGGGTTGCAACCCGAAGGGAAGGCCATGCAAACGGCGCCACTCGTTGTTGCGTTCCTGGCCAAGGCCCCGGCCCTGGCGTCGTCACGCGCCTAGATTGGCGCCGTTTGCATGGTCTTCGCACCGGCGAAAATAGTGTGAACAGGCCCTACCATGCGCGGCTGAACCGCGCGCCCCTGAGGGGCTGAGAGTCTTTTGCCCATGCCCGCCTTGCACGCCAAAACACCGCTGCTCTTCGTTGCAAATGCGCGCCATAGCCCGAGCTATGGCTGTGCTTTGCGCCTCGATCAGCGGCGTTGTGTCGTACCTTTCGGGCTCGGGCAAAAAACTCTCAGCCTCTGAGCCGCCCCTCATCCCTTCTGTGAGCCCGCCATGACCGCCAAAACCCTCAAGATCGATTTCGTCTCGGATGTCTCCTGCCCCTGGTGCATCATTGGCCTGAAGGCCCTGGAGCAGGCTGCCGCACGCCTTGAAGGCCAGGTGGCGCTGGACCTGCATTTCCAGCCCTTCGAGCTGAACCCGCAGATGGGCACCGAAGGCCAGGACATCGGCGAGCACCTGCAGGAAAAGTACGGTGCCACGCCCGAGCAGAGTCAGCGCAACCGCGAAGCCATTGCGGCGCGCGGTGCTGAGCTGGGTTTTACCTTTGGTATGGGCAAGCGCACCCGCATCTACAACACCTTTGACGCCCACCGCCTGTTGCACTGGGCCGAGGAGTCGGGCCGCCAGCATGCCCTCAAGCACGCGCTGTTCACGGCCTATTTCACCGAGGGGCAGGACCCGAGCAACCACGAGGTGCTGGTGACCGCCGCGACCAGCGTGGGGCTGGATGCCCAGGAAGCCCGCGCCCTGCTGGCCTCCGACCGCTATGCCCCCGAGGTGCGCGAGCGCGAGCAGTTCTACCTGCAGCACGGCATCCATTCGGTGCCTGCCGTCATCATCAACGACCGCCACCTCATCCAGGGCGGCCAGCCCGTGGAAGTGTTTGAGCAGGCCTTGCGGCAACTGGCCCAGGAGGCGGCTTCCTGAACCGCGTGGCATGCCTGGCCTGCTGCACGGTGTGCCGATGCCGCCCCGGGTGCAGCCGGCATGGACTCTTTTGCTATTAAATTAATAGCTATACAGGCAAAAAATACCTGGACTTCAAGGCGATTTGACCAAAAAAAGGGCCTCGCGGCCCTTTGTGACTGCTGCACGCGCCCGCTTGCGGCCGGCGCGTACCGCTTACTTGCGCACCGGAATCGCAGTAGCCCGGTCCACCGGTACAGCCGTCACGCTGTTCTGCGGTGATCCGTCAATGAGCTTTTCCGAGTAGGTGAGGTACACCAGCGTATTGCGCGGCGAATCGACCATGCGCACGATGCGCAGGCGCTTGAACAGGATGGACATGCGCTCGCTGAACACTTCTTCCTGCTTCTTCAACGGCTCGGGAAAACTGATCGGGCCGACCTGTCGGCAGGCGATCGATGCTTCGGCGCGGTCTTCCGCCAGGCCGAGCGTCCCCTTGATACCACCGGTGCGGGCGCGCGACACATAGCAGGTCACACCCGGCACGGCGGGATCATCGTAGGCTTCCACAATGATGTCGTGGTCGCGGCCGATCCACTGGAATGCGGTGTCCACCGTGCCCACCTTCTCGCCCGTGGCGGCGTGGGCCCCGCCCGTCGTGCCCAGCAGGCCCAGCAGGCCCAGTGTGGCGAGCAGCACGGCTGCAGCGGCGGTGGCGGCTGCGCGCTTCACGCCGTGGCTCCGGCTTCAGAGCAGCGCTGGGCCAGGTGGGCCAGGGCTTCCTCCACCTGATCCACCAGCACCAGGCACAGGTCGCCGGGTTGCAGGCGCGCCAGCGCCGTGTCGATGGCAATGAATTCGCCGCGGATCTCTTCTACGTGGGTGGTGCGGCTGGCCCCGGCCAGCCCTTCGCGCAGCAGCGCCATCACTTCGCCGTCGCCGCGGCCGCGCTGGGCGGCGTCCTGGTACAGGATCACATCGTCAAACGCCGCACCGAGGATCACGGTCTGCTCGCGGATGTCCTCGTCGCGCCGGTCGCCTGCACCGCTGATGACCACGCTGCGGCGGTTGCCGGGCAGCGCGTCCACGGCGCCCACCAGGGCGCGCATGGCATCGGGGTTGTGGCCGTAGTCGGCAATCACGGTGGCGCCGCGGTAGTCCATGATGTTGAAACGGCCGGGTGCGTTGTCGCTGTCGTTCACAAAGCCCGACAGGCCCCGGCGGATGGTCTGCCAGGGCATGCCCACGCCCCAGGCGGCGGCCACGGCGGCCATGACGTTTTCGACCTGGAAACCGATCTTGCCGTTGCGCGTGATGGGCACGTCGCGCAGGTGGATGGTCTCGCGCCACGAGCCTTCGGATGCCACGATGGAATCGCCATCCACATACACGGTGCGGTGGCCCTGTGCGCGGTGCGTGGCCATCACGGGGTGGTGGCGGTCGCTGGCAAAGAAGATGATCTTGCCGGGGCAGGAAGGCGCCATGGCGGCCACCACGGGGTCGGCCGCGTTGAGCACGCCGTAGCCGTTGGCCGCCACGTTCTGCACGATCACGCGCTTGACCACGGCCAGGTCTTCCACCGTGGTGATGTAGTTCAGGCCCAGGTGGTCGCCCGCGCCGATGTTGGTGACCACGGCCACCGTGCAGCGGTCAAAGCCGAGGCCTTCGCGCAGGATGCCGCCGCGGGCGGTCTCGAACACGGCGGCGTCCACCTCGGGGTGCAGCAGCACGTTGCGGGCGCTCTTGGGTCCGCTGCAGTCGCCGCTGTCGATCTGGCGGCCATTCACATACACACCATCGGTATTGGTCATGCCCACGCGCAGGCCCTGCGCCGTGAACAGGTGCGCAATCAGGCGCGCCGTGGTCGTCTTGCCATTGGTGCCGGTCACAGCCACGGTGGGGATGCGGCCGTCGTCGCCCTGGGCATAGAGCTTGTCGACCATGGCCTGGCCCACGTTGCGAGGCTTGCCGTAGCTGGGGGCCAGGTGCATGCGCAGGCCGGGTGCGGCATTCACTTCGACAAAACCGCCGCCTTGCTCTTCCAGCGGGCGCAGCACGGTCTCGGCCACCATGTCCACGCCGCAGATGTGCAGGCCCACCATCTGGGCAGCGGCCGGGTGCACGTCGTCGGTCACGTCGGTGGCGGTGCCGCCGGTGGACAGGTTGGCGTTGTTGCGCAGAATGACGCGCTGGCCCTTGGCGGGTACCGATTCGGGCGTCAGGTCCTGCATGGCCAGGCGTGCCACGGCGATGTCATCCAGCCGGATCTTGGTGAGCGAAGTGGCATGCCCTTCGCCGCGGCGCGGGTCCAGGTTGACCTGTTCGATCAGCTGGCGCACGGTGTGCTGTCCATCGCCCAGCACCTGGGGCGGCTCGCGCCGTGCGGCCGCCACCAGCTGGTCGCCCACCACCAGCAGGCGGAAATCGTGGCCGGGCAGAAAGCGCTCGACCATCACGGTGCCGTATTCGGCCGCGTTCCTGTAGGCGTCTTCCAGCTGGGCGCGGTCAGTGATGTTGACGGTGACGCCCTTGCCCTGGTTGCCGTCCTGGGGTTTGACGACCACGGGCAGGCCGACCTTGAGGGCGACTTCCCAGGCCTCGTCCACCGTATCGACCGGTTTGCCCAGCGGCACCGGCACGCCGGCAGCGTGCAGCAGGCGTTTGGTCAGGTCCTTGTCCTGGCCGATGGATTCAGCCACGGCGCTGGTGGTGTCGATCTCGGCAGCCTGGATGCGGCGTTGCCTGGAACCCCAGCCAAACTGCACGAGGCTGCCGCGGGTGAGGCGCCGGTAAGGAATGCCCCGCGCCACGGCGGCATCGACGATGGAGCCAGTGCTGGGGCCCAGGCGCTCGTCTTCATCGAGCTCGCGCAGCTCGGCGATCACGGCCTCGGCGTCAAAGCTGCCTTTGCCCAGCGCGGCCTGGATGAGCTGCTGCGCGCATTCAAACGCACGGCGCCCCACGGCTTCCTCGCTGTACTCCACCACCACCTGATACACACCGGGGTCGATGGTGGCGGTGGTCCGTGCAAACGTCACCGGGCAGCCGGCCTGCGCCTGCAATGCCAGGGCTGCGGTCTGCAGCACATGGGCCAGCGAGATGTCGGCATCGCCGCCCTCGGGGTGCAGCACGCCGATGGCCGGAAACAGGGCCCGCAGCCGCGTCTCAAAGCCTGCGATCTGCGCCATGGCGCGTTCCGATTCGGCGCAGGCCACCACGGCCTCGATGGCCATGTGGCGGCTCCAGAGGTTGGGGCCGCGCAGGGCCCGGGTGCGGGATACATCCATGGGGTTTCTTTCAGGTGTCGGTCGGGGCTCTCGGGCGCTGTGCAGCGTTCGGAAGTCGCAGTGTTCGTGGGTCGTTATCGGGGCAGGCGGGCTCGGATCAGCCTGACAGGCCGGCCCGTGCTGGCAGGTCGGGCTCGAAGGTCTTGATGCCCGCGCCAATCAGGTCAGGCGCAATGTCCAGCGCCCAGGCCGCGCCGATGGCCGCCAGCAGGGCGTCGGTATCGGGCACCACGGCATTGCGGCCAAAAGTCAGTTCAGACAAGGACCCCAGCACGTGTTCGGCATTGCCGGTGGCCAGTACCACCCGGCCGTTCTTGACCACCACCGCCCGGCCGTTGCCGTTGGCGCGGTGCTCGACCACCACGGGCAGGCTCGCATCCTGGGCATACAGCACCACCGCGCCGTCGGACAGCGGCGCGAGGTCGGCCACCTGCGGGATGGCGGCGTTGAGCACCGCAGCGCCTTCCGACAGCACCACGTCCACCTGGGTGCGCATCACCTTGGTCATCTGCTCCTGCTCGTGCACGTCGAACTCTGCCAGCGTCTCCACGCCGTCCATGTCGGTCACCACGCCCACCTGGCAGCGGTCATAGGCCAGGCCGTCCCGCAGGATGGTGCGTGCGTTGCTTTCGATGACGGCAGCCTGCACCATCTTGTTCATGAGCAGGCGGTGTGCGGCTTCCCAGTGGGCGCAGTCGGTGGTTTCCATGCAGCGGCGGTCCAGGAACATGCCTTCGGTGCAGGCCAGGCCGGTGTGGTGGCCGCCCAGGTGCAGCAGCCAGCCCACCAGCCGCGCAATGGTCGATGTGCCGCGGGAGCCCGCCACGCCCACTACCGGAATGCGGCCGGGTTGCACATCGCCGTCTTCGCTGGGGAACAGGTGCTCCACGATGGCCTGGCCGACCGGGCGGGGAGCGCCTTCGGCAGGCTTGAGGTGCATGAGCAGGCCGGGGCCAGCGTTCACTTCAACAATCGCACCGCCCTGTGCCTGCAAGGGTTTGGAGATGTCCATCGCCACCAGGTCGATGCCCGCGATGTCCAGGCCCACCACCTTGGCCGCCAGGGCCGCGGTGTAGGCCACTTCGGGATGCACGTCGTCGGTGCAATCCACCGCCACGTTGCCGTTGCGCTCGATCACCACTTGCCGGCCTGCGGCGGGCACGGCATCAGCGTCCAGGTCCTGGCGTTTGAGTTCGAGCTGCACCTTGGGGTTGGTGGCGATGTCGATGATCTCCAGCGGGTACTCCTCCTCGTAGCCGCGGCGCGGGTCGGAGTTGAGCTGGCTGTCGATGAGCTCGCGCACGGTGGAGCGACCGTTGCCGGTGATGCTGACCACCTCGCCGCGGGCGGCCGCGACCAGCTTGCCATTGACCACCAGCAGGCGGTGTTCGTTACCGGGGATGAAGCGCTCGACCATCACGTCGCTGCCCTCGGGGTAGGCCACGTGGTAGGCCGCCTCGATGTCTTCCTTCTTGCGCAGGTCCAGCGTCACGCCGCGGCCATGGTTGCCGTCGGAGGGCTTGACCACCACGGGCAGGCCGATGTCCTGCGCGGCTTCCCAGGCTTCTTGGGGGCTGTTGACCACCTGGCCTTCGGGGATGGGCACACCGCACGACTTGAGCAGGCTCTTGGTCAGGTCCTTGTCGCTGGCAATGCCTTCGGCGATGGCGCTGGTGTATTCGGTCTCGGCTGTCCAGATGCGCCGCTGGCTGGCGCCGTAGCCCAGCTGCACCAGGTTGCCGTCGTTCAGGCGGATGTGCGGAATGCCGCGGTCGGTGGCGGCGGTGACGATGCACGCGGTGCTGGGGCCGAGGTACTGGTCGTCCACTTCGGTGCGCACGCGCGCCACGGCAGCCTTCACGTCAAACGGTTCATCGTTGATGGCCGCCATGATGAGTGCATGGCCCTGGGCCAGCGCCACGCGGGCCACCTGCTCGTCGCGGGCTCGGAACACCATGCGATACACGCCGCGCTGGCTGGTGCTGCGCGTCTGGCCGAAACCCGTGGGCATGCCGGCCAGGTTGAGCAGTTCGATCACGATGTGCTCCAGCACATGGCCGCACCAGGTGCCTTCTTCCAGCCGCTGCAGGAAGCCCCCGCGCTCGCCCACGCCGCAGTGGTGCTCGATCAGCGCCGGCAGCCACTGCGTCAGGCGGGCTGTGAATCCGGGGATGGTGTGGGACGGATAGTCTTCCAGTTCCCCCAGGTCCAGCCAGACCTCCAGCACCGGGCGGTAGGTCCAGATGTTGGGGCCGCGCAGATAGTTGATGCGAAGCAGTTGGATGTCGTTGAGTTTCGCCATGGAGTGCAGCGGTTGTGTTGGCCTGCCCGGCCGGCCAGGGCAGTGCGGATAAGGGGATCGCCCGAGATTGTGCGACAGTCTGGCGCGGGGCGGCAGTGTCAGCGAAAAGTGGGGGTTCGGCGTTAATGGAGGGATGCGCCCCGCGGCAGCCGTGCTGTGCAGGGACATCGCAGAGAATGCGCTCTCCCGTGCGGCCCGTGATCCGAGGCGGCCACGGGCGGAAAAACCAGACAAAAATGCAACATCACCATTCTGTGGACGCCTCGGGTGTCTTCGCCAGCCCCCTAGGGGCAGATCTGCGGGCCCTGCTTTCTTCCTCTGAGAACGTGCTGGCTGCGTTGCAGGTTGACCTGAGCGCCGACCTCCGGTTTGCCGAGGGCTGGGTGGTGGTCACATCCGAGCGCCTGCTGTCCTGCGCGGCAGGCAGCCCCGGGTGGGCGTCCTGGCCGCTGGGTGCCGGGCGTACGCTGCACCTCCAGGACCACGGCGGCGTTGGCGCGCTGTCGCTGCACGACGCCAGCGCGCGTCTGGCCCTTTGGCGATTCACCCTGTCCCACCATGCGCAGGCCTTGCGCCTGGTGCAGCGCTTTGAGGAGCAGAGCGCCCGCGCGGTGGGCGGCGCCCTGCACGGAAGTCTGGATGCCGATGCCGACGAGCCGGCCTGTCCGGCCTGCCATACGCCGCTACCCCCTGATACCGATGAATGCCCGGCCTGTGCCCGCGCGCAGCCGCCGCAGACATCCACCTGGGTGCTGTTGCGGCTGTGGCGGTTTGCGCGGCCCTACCGCAAGCAGCTGGCCGCTGGTTTTGCGCTGACGCTGGCCTCTACCGCTGCCACCCTGGTGCCTCCATACCTCACCATCCCCCTGATGGATGACATCCTGATCCCGTTCCAGAACGGCAAGGAGATCGAGCCGGGGCTGGTGCTGCTGTACCTGAGCGGGCTGCTGCTGTCGGCCCTGGCGGCCTGGGGCCTCTCCTGGGCGCGCACTTATATATTGGCGCTGGTGTCCGAGCGCATTGGCGCCGACCTGCGGACCACCACGTATGAGCACCTGCTGCGCCTGTCGCTCGACTACTTTGGCGGCAAGCGCACCGGCGACCTGATGGCACGCATCGGCTCCGAGACCGACCGGATCAACGTGTTCCTGTCGCTGCACGCGCTGGATTTCGTGACCGATGTGCTCATGATCATGATGACGGCGGCCATCCTGTTTTCCATCAACCCGTGGCTGGCGCTCGTCACGCTCCGTTCATCGGCTGGATGATCCACACCGTGCGCGACCGCCTGCGCACCGGCTTCGAGAAGATCGACCGCGTGTGGTCGGAGGTGACCAACGTGCTGGCCGACACCATCCCGGGCATCCGCGTAGTGAAGGCCTTTGCCCAGGAAAAGCGCGAGGCCCAGCGCTTTCGCGATGCCAACCAGCACAACCTGGAAGTCAACGACAAGCTGAACAAGACCTGGAGCCTGTTCACCCCCACGGTGTCGCTGCTGACTGAAATCGGGTTGCTGGTGGTCTGGGCATTCGGCATCTGGCTGGTGTCGCAGGGCCAGATCACGGTGGGGGTGCTCACCGCCTTCATCGCCTACATCGGCCGCTTCTATGGCCGGCTCGATTCCATGAGCCGCATCGTGTCTGTCACGCAGAAGGCCGCCGCCG
>LNEG01000145.1 GCA_001464865.1 Burkholderiales bacterium Ga0074133 | reverse complement strand
TCTTCGACATCCTGGACCACGTGAGCAACGTGCCCGACCCGGCCCAGCCGGTGAAGGTGGACAGGGTGCAGGGCGCCATCACCATGCAGGGCGTGGGTTTTCGCTACGGTAGCCGTTCCGTCATCAAGGACCTGAACCTGGACATCCGGCCCGGCGAGATGATTGGTCTGGTAGGCCACAGCGGCTCGGGCAAGAGCACGCTGGTCAACCTGATCAGCCGCTTTTATGACGTGAGCGACGGTTCCATCCAGGTGGACGGCATCGATATACGCCGGTTTGCAGTGGCCGACTACCGCCGCCACATCGGCCTGGTGCTGCAAGAGCCCTTCCTGTTCTTCGGCACGATCGCCGAGAACATCGCCTATGGCAAGCCCGAGGCCACGCGCGCTGAGATCATCGCGGCGGCACGCGCTGCCCATGCGCACGAATTCATCCTGCGACTGCCGCATGGTTACGACTCTCTGGTGGGCGAACGTGGGCAGGGCCTGTCGGGTGGTGAGCGCCAGCGCATCAGCATCGCTCGTGCGCTGCTGATCGACCCGCGAATCCTCATCCTGGACGAAGCCACCTCCGCGGTGGACACCGAGACCGAAAAGGAAATCCAGAAGGCGCTGGACAACCTGGTGCAAGGCCGCACCACCATCGCCATTGCCCACCGCCTGTCCACCCTGCGCAAGGCCGACCGCCTGGTGGTGATGGACCGCGGCGAGGTGGTCGAGGTCGGGCCGCACGATGAGCTCATGGAAAAACAGGGCGCGTACTGGCGTCTGTATGAAGCCCAGGCGCGCCGCGCGGAGGAAGACGCGCAGGCCGCGGGCGTGATCATCGACAGCAGCCTGATGCACCCGGCCCACCCCGCCGGCCAATCCTGATCTCCGAATCCCTGGTTCGCCCCCACTTTGCCATGTCCACAGCCACGCTTACCCCTTCGCCTCGCCACCCTGTGGCCGTACAACTGGTGCGCAATGCCCACGGACGGCTGGTACTTGTGCTGGCCGACGGCTCGCGCCACGAAGGGGTCACGCCGGTCCGCGCTTTCCCGATTGCTGCGCCTGCCGAAGGGCTTTCGCTCGTGGGCCAGGATGGCCATGAGCTGTTGTGGCTTGACCATCTCGACCAGTTGTCCGCTGACGCGCGCCAGCTGGTGGAAGAAGAGCTGCAAGTGCGAGAGTTTGTACCCACTATCGAAAAGATCGTTGCGGTGTCGAGCTTCTCTACCCCCAGCACGTGGGATGTCGAGACCGATCGGGGTCCTGCACGCCTGGTGCTGAAAGCCGAAGAAGACATTCGCCGGCTGGGCGGGCGCACGCGCCTGCTGATTGCCGGGGGCGATGGCGTGCAGTTCCGCATCGCCGACACCACCGCGCTGGACCGGCAGTCGCGCCGGATCCTGGAACGCTTCCTCTGAGCTGCTGACAGAGCGCCCACCCGCCACAGGGAATCCTGGCGGCGGTGGTTTTACGCCTGCACCGGGGGCGAACGGGCGGGCCAGATGTCGCTGTCAGCCTCGAAAGCGATGTACTCGCCTCCGACTGCCACCTCGCTTCCTGGCGATGGTTTGTGGCTGTGTCAATGGGCCTGCCCGGCCTTTCCCCTTGGGGGGCGTCATCGGCGCGTGCCTGCCCAAGATTCCTTTTCCCGCCTGCGCGCCTCTCGGGAACAGGCCGTGGTACGGCCTAGGGTAGGTGAAAACCCTTAATTTCGGCCGATCGTTCAAAAAGACCTAAATTTCCCCTTCTTTTTGCCGTAATGGATGTACGACGACGGTGTAGTGCCGTCTGCACATATCTCAACTTCCGGGCCATTGTCATGCAACTGCCACCTGTCGATCGATCGCCGAGTTGGCGTCCTCAGGGCGCTGATTTGTATTCCACTGGCGCTTCTGGCGCTCCTCCCGTGCGTCCCATCAATGCCCCCAACCCCGTGGAGTCCATGGACCGGATGGGGGAAGGGGCCATCCTGAAGGAGCCCGACAAGCCGTCCGCGCCCGATTCGCCCAATCGGGACTGGACCGAGGTCAAGAAGAAGGAAACGGTGGAGGAGCCTCCCGAGCCGCCGAAGGAACCTATCTACAAGCAACTGCTGGAACTGATCCAGTCGATGTGGCGTGCCAGCGGTACTGCCGTGGAGGTGGCCCAGGACATCAACAAGATGACGATGCAGGAACGTCTGGCCCAGCAGGTCAAGAACGAACCCCTGACCTATTCCGACCCCAAGATCAAACGCACCGGGGGTTTGTAGGCATTTGGGATTTGTTGGCTGGTGCGCCTTGATGGCGATCGCCCTGCTGCGAGCGTACGCCGCAACGGGTGCGGTTACCCGGGCCCGGATCACCGCCGCTGGTCAGCGCGTGTGCTCACTGCGCGCGGTGGAACCACCGGCTCCCTGGGCGGCTGCCTTGCTGCGCTCGCGTTCCGCGCGGTAGCGGACAGCAAAGGCGCGCACCTCCTCGTACGACACATATCTGTCGTGGTTGGTATCGGCGTCGTCAAAAGCCGCTGACAGCCGCGGAAAGAGCAGGACCTCGGTGCGGCTGAGCCTGCCGTCGCCGTTCATGTCCAGCATTTTGAACTCGCGCATCGCCTTGACCTCGCCTTTGGAAGGGCCTGCAGCAGGCGCTGGATTCGGCACCGCATCCGTCACCGCAGGCTGTGCCCAGGCGCAGCCCCAGAGGGTGACGGCCAGCACAATGGCAACAGCTGGGCAAGGCAAGGCGTTTCGCAACATCGGCTCCCGGTGGACATGTGCATGGTTGCACAGGCGCGTTGTGCCACGGCGACTTGCAACCGCTTTTTTGCAGCCTTCACGCCTGCGTTGCATGGCTTTGCAATTCTTTGCCTGCAAGACGCTCCGGCCGGGTGTTGCAGCTTCCGTGAAACCTGTCCCTCTGGTTTTCACGAGCCAGTGGCGGGCTGCCGCGCTTTCAGGTATCGCCGCCCTGCGCCCGATTGGAAATGCCGCTGCTCACATGCCCGGCGGGCACGTGCCGCGCCGCAGAGGTGACGTGGCCCGTCTGGTCATCAAAGAAGAAGTCGGGCTCGAACTCGCGCAGGAAGGGGCCTTTCTCCAGGCCGCCCAGGAACATCGCTTCGTCCACGCTGATGCCCCAGTCGAGCAGCGTGCGAATGGCGCGTTCATGCGCGGGCGCGCTGCGCGCGGTGACCAGTGCCGTGCGTACACGCATCGTGTGCGAAGCCTGGGCGCCTTGCTGCAGCCGGTGCAGTGCAGCAAGCAGGGGCTTGAAGGGCCCTCCCGCCAGGGGCAGACGTGCCTTGTCGACTTCGTTTTCCTGGAAGGCGGGCAAACCAGCCTCCTGGTAAACCCGTTCGGCCTCGTCAGAGAACAGGACGGCGTCGCCGTCGAAAGCGATCCGCACCTCGTTCGGGAAACGATCGCCGGCGGGGGTCGAATCGGTCATCACGCGGGCGGCAGGAAAGCCGATCGACAGCGCCTGCCTTACATCGGCCTCGTTGGCCGACAGGAAAAGGTGCGCCCCCAGGGGTCGCAGGTAGGCAAACGGGTCCCGACCCCGTGTGAACACGCCACGCTCCACCCGCATGCCAGCCGCCTGTGCTGATGCAAACACCCGCATGCCGCTGGCCGGATCATTGCGCGACAGCATCACCACCTCCACACGCTGGGCATCCGGCGTGTTGAAGGCCAGCAGCTTGCGCACCAGCGAAAACGCCACGCCCGCGCGTGCCGGCTGGTGCACCAGTGCAAGCTGGTGGCGCATGTATGCCTCCTCGTCGCCTGATTCAAAGAGCTGGTTTTCCTCTTCGAAATTAAACAGGGCACGCGATGAGATGGCCACAACCAGCTTGTCGTCCAGTGTTACCGCCATCGGATTTTTCCTTTGCAGAAGTTCATGTTTTTTATTCACTGCCTGCAAGCGGCACGTCCCGGGTCTGTGGCCCACGGGCCGGCAGTGCCAGAGACATCCTCGTTCCGCTGCGCATTCGCGCGCTGGCGGCGCCTCGCTCGGGCGCAGGGGAGCCCCGGCCCCAAAGCGGTCACTTCACAAACTGGTTGAGCTGGATGATGGGCAGCAGCACCGCCAGCACGATCAGCATCACGATCAGGCCCATGCTCACGATGAGCAGCGGCTCCAGGATGGTGGCCAGCTGCATGGCGCGGCGCTGCACCTCGGTAGACAGCTGGCGCGCTGCGCGCTGCAGCATCAGCGGCAGCTGGCCGGTCTGCTCGCCCAGCCGGGCAAACATCGACAGCAGCCCCGGAAACCGTTTCTTCTGCGCCAGGGCTGATGCCAGCGGCGCACCTTCGCGCACCAGTACCAGCGCGTCGAGCGCATCGGCGCGCAAGGCGCGGTTGTTCAGTGTCTCTGCGGCGGCCTGCAGTGCCTTGAGGATGGGTACGCCCGCACCGGCGAGCATGGCCAGCGTACCGGCAAAGCGTGCGGCGTTGTAGCCGCGGGCCAGCTTGCCCACCAGGGGCAGATTGAGCCAGGCGGCGTCAAAACGCTCGCGGAAGGCCGGCTTGGTCAGCGCCCACCGCATGCCCATGGCTCCCAGCACCACCACGATCAGCATCGCCCAGCCGTAGCTGCGTACCAACGCACTCAGGCCCAGCATGGCCGTGGTCAGGAAGGGCAGCGCGCGCTTGGTGCCGGCAAACACGCTGGCCACCTGCGGCACCACGTAGCCCACCAGAAACAGCACGATGACGATGGCCACCACGGTCACGATGGCCGGGTACAGCGCCGCGCCCACCAGCTTGGCCTTGAGGGCCTGGCGCTCTTCCAGGTCGTCGGCCAGGCGCTCCAGCACCAGGCCCAGGTTGCCGCTGTGTTCCCCCGCGCCGATCACGGCGCAGTAGATGTCCGAGAACTCGCGTGGATGCTGCGACAGCGCGCGCGCAAACGTCGAACCGGCATTGACCTCTGAACGCAAGGCCGCCACCAGGTTGCGCTGGCGTTCGTCATCGGCCTCGTCAGACAGGGCTGTGAGCGCGCGTTCCAGCGGCAGTCCCGACGACACCAGGCCGGCGATCTGCCTCGTCCAGATGGCCAGGCCGGTGGCGTTGAAGACCGGCCGGGTCATCAGCCGCTGGCCCAGGCTCGCGCCGGTGCCGTCCATGGACCGTCCGGTCTGGACCTGCTCCACCGACAGGGGGACCAGCGCCTGGGCGCGCAACATGCTGCGCGCCGCCTTGGCGGTGTCGGCCTCTACAAGACCCTTGCGGGTCTGGCCCTGGGCATCCAGGGCTTCAAAAGAAAAAGCGGGCATTCGGGCAGGTGGGCAAGGGGCTTTGATCGCAGGGTCAGCGGGGATTCCGGTACGGGGCGGGCGGCTGATCGGCCCGTTCCAGCCTGAGATGGTATCTGCTCATCGTAGCTGCCCCTGGTTCCCGGGCATCGCCATGACCAGTACAAGGCAACAGCCGAAATGCCCTTTGGGCAGGCGGGCGGGCAGGCTGCCTGCCCGGGCGTACGAGATTCGGGCGCAGCCACAAATGGCATGGGGCATGACGCAGGTCAAGGCGCTCGCGCGGTGCCAACTCACAATGAATCCGGGCCGCGGCGCAGGGCTGCGGTGTTCGCTCACCAAAGGAGTCTTGAAATGCTGAATGGCAAAGTGGCACTGGTAACGGGTGCGTCGTCGGGTATTGGTCGCGCGATTGCGTTGCTGTGGGCGCGCGAAGGGGCCAGGGTGGTGGTGTCCGATGTGAACACCGCCGAAGGCGAAGAGACGGCGGCCCTGGTGCGCGCCGCGGGTGGCGATGCCATCTTCGTCAAGGCAGATGTGGGCAGCCCTGCCGAATGCGAAGCGCTCGTGCAGCGCGCGGTGGCGCACTATGGCAGGCTGGACGTGGCGTGCAACAACGCGGGCATCGGTGGCCCGCAGGCGCTCACGGCCGACTACCCCCTCGATGGCTGGGCCCAGGTCATCAACATCAACCTGTCTGGTGTTTTCTACGGCATGAAGTACCAGATTGCCGCCATGCTGAAAACGGGCGGCGGCTCCATCATCAACATGGCGTCGATCCTCGGCTCGGTCGGCTTTGCCACGGCGCCTGCCTACACGGCTGCCAAACACGGTGTGGTGGGGCTGACGAAAGCGGCGGCTCTCGAGTACAGCGGGCAGGGTGTGCGCGTCAACGCCGTGGGTCCCGCGTTCATCCATACGCCCATGATTGCCGGGCTCGAGCAGGACGCAGGCGTCAACGCGATGCTCGTGGGTGCTCACCCTATTGGCAGGCTGGGGCAGCCAGAAGAAGTGGCCGAGCTGGTGGCCTGGCTGGCATCGTCCAAGGCGTCCTTTGTGACTGGCGCCTACTACGCCGTGGACGGCGGTTACCTGGCACGCTGACGGCGTCTGCGGGAGCGACAGCGCGGCCCGGGCGCGCTGCCATCGCTACAGTGCCTGGGGAGGGTGCCGGGGGCTGTCTGGCTCAGGCCAGCGCTGCGTGCGCGCCCGCTTTCAGGTCGGCATGGGCCTGTGCCGCAATGTCGAGCGAACGCAGGCGCAGTGCCGGGTCGTACACATCGCTCACCAGCATCAGCTCGTCGGCGCCAGTGGCTTCGATGAGCTGCGCCATTCCATCGCGCACTGTGTCGGGCCCGCCAATCACCGCAGCAGCCAGGAAGTCGCTGATCGCAGCGCGCTCCTGGGGCTGCAGGCGGGCCGTGAAATGCTCGACCGGTGGCAGCAGGCGGCGCCTGTCTCCCGTCAGGATTCCGAGCACCCGCTGGTAGGTGCTGCTGGCCAGGTAGTCGGCCTCGTCGTCCGTGGGGGCGGCAATCAGGGGTACGCCGATCGCCACGTACGGCCTGGGCCAGGCTGCTGACGGGCGGTACAGGCTGCGGTACAGCGCCAGTGCCTGGTGCAGCATGCGCGGGGCGAAGTGCGAAGCGAACGCGTAAGGCAGGCCGCGCTCGGCTGCCAGCTGGGCCGAGAACAGGCTGGAGCCCAGCAGCCAGATCGGCACATCCGTGCCCGCACCCGGCATGGCAATCAGCCGCTGGCCGGGCTCGGCCGGTGCCAGCAGGCGCTGCAGTTCTGCCACGTCCTGCGGGAAGTCGTCGGCCGTCTCCACCCGGCTGCGGCGCAATGCACGCATGGTGGCGGGGTCGGTGCCAGGCGCACGGCCCAGGCCCAGGTCGATGCGGCCCGGGTACAGCTCGGCCAGCGTGCCGAAGGCCTCGGCCACCACCAGGGGGGCATGGTTGGGCAGCATCACGCCGCCCGAACCCACGCGGATGCGCGAGGTGCCGCCCGCTATGTGCCCGACCAGCACGGCCGTGGCCGAGCTGGCGATGCCCGCCATGTTGTGGTGCTCGGCCAGCCAGTAGCGGGCAAAGCCCAGCCGTTCGGCATGTTGCGCGGTTCGCAGCGCGATCTGCAGGGCGTCGGCCACCGTCCCGCCTTCGCGGACGGCCACCAGATCGAGCATGGAAAGGGAAGTGCGTTGGGCAAGAGCAGTCATGACTGCCATTGTCCTGCGCCGGGCTGATTTCTGCATCGCCCCGTGTGAATGCTGGCAACGCGGGCAGGGCCTGCTTTACGTGGCGGCGCTCCCTGTGCGGCGTGTCCTTTTTTTGATAGCCAAACCGGAAATCGGCGAACAGAATGTTTCCATTGGGTTGCGCCAATTCCCGAACTGCGGCCTCCCGGTCGCCATGGTTGCAACCCGCCGAGGACTTCGTATGGGTTTTTTCAGCCGCTTGTTCAGAATCCGGGAGCAGGACCCCGCAAGTCCTGACACGACCTGGGCCATGGAGGACAACGGCAGCGAGCTGGTGCTCGACCCCGAGTACGCGACCATGCTCATGACCGAGCTGGACATTGATGCGGCCATCGCTGGCCATGAAAAGTACCGCCTCCGGCTCCAGGACATGGTCACAGGCCGGTCGCAGGAGGTCATGCGGCCCGAGCGCATCTGCCACGACGACCGCTGCGACCTGGGGCGCTGGCTCTACGGCACGGGCAAGGTGCGGCTGGGGCACTTCCCGGCCTTCGACATGCTGGTGGCACGCCACCGGTATTTCCATCAGCAGGCCGCAGACGTGGTGATCGCCTACCAGGGCGGCGACCAGCAGCGGGCAGAGCAGCTGCTCAACAGCAGCTGCAGGCATGCGTCCAACCAGGTGCTGTTGCTGCTCAAGGAACTCAAGCGCGGGCTGGGCAGGTAGGGCCAGCCGGGTCGTACAGCGCACCCGGATGCACAAGTCCGGGCTGCCGTGAACGCTCAGTAACTCCGCCCACTCTTGTACATCGCATGCTGCCGGCGGTTGAGTGTGGCGGCCTCGCCAAGCCGGCCCATGGCGGCCCCGGCATGCGCGTGGGTGATCGCCATGCCCAGGCCGTCGGCGGCGTCGGTGCCTGGCAGGCCGGGCAGCTGCAGCAGGCGGCGCACCATCTCCTGCACCTGGCTTTTGGCCGCGCGGCCGTGGCCGACCACGGCCTTTTTCATCTGCAGCGCGGTGTATTCGGCCACCGGCAGGTTACTGGCCACCAGGGCGGTGATGCACGCGCCGCGGGCCTGGCCCAGCAGCAGGGTGGACTGCGGATTGACGTTGACGAACACGATCTCGACCGAGGCCACGTCAGGCTCGTAGCGCGCAGCCACCTCGGTGATGCCGTCAAACAGTATCTTCAGCCGCCCGGGCAGGTCGCCCAGGGCCAGCGTGGTCGTGCGGATGGTGCCGCTGGCCACGTAGCTGAGCTTGTGGCCGTCCATGTCCACCACGCCAAAGCCGGTGGTCTGCAGGCCCGGGTCGATTCCAAGGATGCGCATTGCTATTATATTGATAGCTGTCAGGGCAAATAAAACCTGGACCTGAAGCCGTTTTGACTATAAACCGAAGTACCAGCGCACCGAATGGAAGAAAACCGGTGCCGCAAAGCACAGCGCATCCACCCGGTCGAGCAGGCCGCCCGCGCCCGTGACCGACATGCCCTGCATGCCCCAGCTGGTGATGCCGCGGTCGCGCTTCAGGGCCTTCATCACCAGATGCCCCAGGCTGCCCGCCAGACAGGCCAGCAGCGCCATGCCCAGTGCCTGCCCGGGCTTGAACGGCGTGATGAACGTCAGCAGCGCCCCTGCCAGCCCGCCCGCCGCCACGCCCGCCAGCCAGCTGGCCCACTGAAAGCTCTGGCTCACGTTGGGCGCCACCGGCTTGTGTGTAAAGCGCCGCCCCAGCAGGTGCTGCACCACCATGCAGGTCTGCACCACAAACACCAGAAAGAACACCAGAAACGCGCCCTTGTCGCGATAGCCCGGAAAGTCGAGCAGCAGCAGCGCGGGCACATGGCTCATGCCGTACACACAGACCATGATGCCCCACTGCAGCTTGGCGTTGCGCTCCAGAAATCGCTCCGGGTCGTTCGCCAGCGCGCTCACCACCGGCAGCGCCAGAAACACGTACACGGGGATGAACACCGTGAACAGGTCAAACATCTTGCTGCCCACGATCCAGAACTGCAGCGGCAGCACCACGAAGAATGCCAGCACCAGGCTGCGGTGGTCGCCGCGCCGCGTGGGCGAGAGCGTGATGAACTCGCGCAGCGCAAAAAACGCCACGATGGCAAAGAGCACCGTGGCCACGGTCTCGCCCAGCACCCAGCCCACCCAGAACACCGTGGCCATGCCCCAGGAGGTTTTGAGTAGCCCCCAGAAGCGCCGCGCCTCCAGCGCATCGGCCTCCGCCTCCGGATCGTCGCGCGGGTGCTCGCGCAGCGTGCGCACAAAGGCCCAGGTGGTGACGATGGACAGGATGCCGAACACCACCACAAACAGTGCGCCCACCTGCTGGGCCGCGGTCAGGCCGCGCAAGAAGGCATTCATGGCGCTGCCCGATGTGCAGTGCAGTGCTGTGGCGCAATGCGTCGCACCGTGCAATGGCCAGGGGCGTGATGATGATGCTGCAGCGTGGATGGATGGTGCATGTCAGATGTCCCTCAGCGCCAGCACCGCGGCCCGCGCACGGTCGAGAAAGGGGCGGCGCTCCTCGCCACGCTCCAGCGCAATCGGCGCGCCGAACGTCACCGAGCACAGGATGGGCACGGGCACCACTTCGCCCTTGGGCATCACCCGCTGCACGTTATTGATCCACGCCGGCACCAGCACCACCTGCGGAAACATCTGCGCCAGCTTGAACAGGCCCGACTTGAACGGCTGCGGCTCATCGCCATGGCCGCGCGTGCCTTCCGGAAAGATCACGATGGAGTCGCCGCTTTCCAGCGCACGCACCAGCGGCGCCAGCGGGTCGCCGGGGGGCAGGGTGGCGCGCAGCTCTTCGGGCGTGGGCACGCGGGGCGGCGCCTCGGGCGACGGATCGGGCCCGCCCGCCATGGCGGTGTCGGCATCGGTCCCGGCACGGGCCATGGCATCGACCACGCTCACTGCTTCGGCAGGTGTGGCCGGCGCGGGGCGGGCTGGTGTGGCCTGCCGGTCCACATACACGGCGTTGAACACCGCCGTGGTGATCCACTGGCGAAACGGCGTCTTGGTCCAGTAGTCCTTGGCCGCAATCGGCCGGGTGATGGTGCGCAGCTCTTCGGGCAGCGCCGCCCAGATCAGCACCATGTCGGCATGGCTCTGGTGGTTGGCAAAGTAGATGCGCTGCTCTGCCTTGGGCGGGCAGCCATACCAGCGCGCCTGGGACCCCGTGAGAAAGCGCACGATCCCCAGCAGGAGGAAACTCATCAACTTGGCAAGCATGGCGGGGATGATACGGGCGATGCGCGCGGCAGCCTGATCACTGGGCCCAGATGCGATAGGCCCAGAAAGCCTCTTCGCCGACGATGCCTTCATACAGCGCCTGCGGGGCGTAGCCGGTGATGCGGCGCGTGACGCGACAAAGGTGCGATTGATCCGAGAAACCCGCGCCCGCCGCTACATCCGCCCACTTCACGTGGCCTTGAGCTGCATCGGCGGCGATGGTGTCGAAGAACGCCTGCTCGGCCTTGCCAAAACCGCGCAGCTCTCGCATGGGCAGCCCCGCCCAGCGCTTGATACGGCGCTCCAGCTGGCGAAGGCTGCGGCCCGGGGCCGACATGGCGGCACGCTGCGCCAGGTGCAAGGCCCAGTCGCTGTAGCGCTGCGCTTGCAGCACCTGCGTAGGGCGGCAGGCTTGCCAGAGCGGTTCCAGAAACGCCTCCAGGCATTCGATGCGCGCGGCGTCATCGGTCTGGTGCTGCACGGCGTTGCACATTGCGATCCAGTCGGGCGGCAGTATGGTCTGCGCATCCACCAAACGGTCGGTCAGGGTCTCGGGTTCCAGGCCCGTCAGCAGATGCAGGGCGTCGGGCATGAACATCACCATCATGGCGTGTGTGGGTGCCGCGCAATAGCTGCTGCTGGGCCGGGTGTGGGGGCCTGCCAGCACCCAGCGGCCGGGGTAGGCCTCGCGCTGGCTTTGCAGGCCGGGCATGGTGTCGGGACGGTCCGCCACCATCGCTTCGCTACCCCCCTGAAACCACCAGCTCAGGCTGCACAGCGGCGTGGCCGGGAACCGGTTGATGCGTTGTTCCTCACCCAGGCTGTAGCCAACCGTGCTGCGCACCATGGCGCCACGCAGGCACGCCGACAGGCCGGCGCGCGGCAGCCACAGCTGGCCCGAGGGAATCAGGCCCGGCGGATGCCTTGGAGACGGTGGGACCAGGGTTGCCATGGGCCGCGAGTGTAGGTCAGTGGTGATGTCGGATTCGTTCAATACCTGCGACGCTGCTGCACTGCACCATGCACGCCATGACCCACGCCACCCCCACCACCGCGACCCCGTCCACATCGACCTTGCCCCCGTCGGCACCGCTTGCGCCAGCGCTGCGCCCGCAGCCCGGTGGCCCGTCCAGCCGCTGGTGGGGCCTGCCCCTGCTCCGTGAAATGCGCGCCGACTACCTGGGCTTCGTCGTCCGGCTGCAGCGTCACCACGGTGATCTCACCCGCATGCGCCTGGGCAATGAGGATGCCTGGGATCTCATGTCGCCCGATCTGGTGCGCGAGGCTTTGGTCGCCCATGCCAACCACCTGATCCGCTGGGAACGTGGCATCGCGGTGTTCGAGCAGGTCTTCGGCCAGAGCGTGCTGGTGACCGAGGGCGACACCTGGCAGCGCCAGCGCCGCATGCTGATGCCCGCGTTCACCCCCAAGCGCGTCGCAGGCTACGCGCAGCTCATGACCGATGCCGCGAGCACCGTGCTCGATACCGCTGTGCCGCCGGGCCAGCGCGAAGCCCTGGTGCCCATCGACACGCTCTGGACGGATGTGGCCATGGACGTGATCCTGCGCACGCTGTTCAGCGAATCGGCCCAGGCCGATGCGCGCGACGCCGCCTGGGCGACCCAGACGCTGTCCGAAACCGCATTCCGGGAAATGTTCATGCCGTTCACCTTGCCCGACTGGCTTCCCCTGCCTGGCAAGGCGGCCAAGCGGCGCGCGCTGCAGGCGCTCAAGGGGCTGGTGCAGCGCCACATCGATGCGCGCCGGTGCGAGGCGCAAGCTGTGGAGGGCGCTCCACCGCGCACCGATCTGCTGCACATGCTGCTGGCGCTGCGCGATGAAGCCACTGGCGCGCCGCTGTCGTCGCAGGAGGTGTTCGACCAGTGCATCGTCAGCTTCCAGGCCGGGCATGAAACCAGCGCCACCACCCTGCTGTGGTGGAGCCGCCTGATGGCCGAGCAACCCGACGCCGCGCGGCGTGCGCAGGCCGAGGTGGATGCCGTGCTGCCACCCGGCCAGACCCCGGGCCCCGAACATCTGGCCCGCTTGCCCTACCTCACAGCCACGCTCAAGGAGGCGTTGCGCCTGTACCCCCCGATAGCCGCGCTGATGACGCGGCGCACGACCGCTCCCATCACGCTCGGCGGCGCGGCCGTGCCAAAGGGCGCCATGTTGCGTATCACGCCATGGGTGCTGCACCGCGACGAACGCTGGTTTGCGAAGGCCGACCAGTTCGTCCCGGAGCGCTTCCTGGAAGGCGCTCCGGACACTCCCAAGGGTGCGTGGATTCCCTTCGGCATCGGCCCGCGGGTGTGCATCGGGCAGCACTTTGCGATGCTGGAGATGACCTTGCTGGCGGCCATGCTGCTGCAGCGGTATCGGCTCAGGCTGCCGGAGGGGGCCGCATCGTGTGCGCCCAAGCTGCACGTGACCTTGCGGCCTGAAGCGCCGATGAATCTATGGCTGGTGCGGCGCTGATCGGACGATCGATTTGCCCTCGGGGCCGAACGCGTCCTGAACCCATCCATCTTGTTCAGGCAGATCTTCAGGATGCGCTCTTTGCTCAGGCGCTTTTCAAGCGCCAGCGCAAACACGAATTCCTGGCGAGCTGCTGGGTGATGGTGGAGCAGCGTGTTGCTCTCCGGGGACGGCTCCCCGGTTGCTTTGCACAAACGGTCGCGGCAGATGGCGTCGCCAAGCGGGTCGCTGGACCGGGGCGTGACGTGCTTACGGGCCCAGTCTCGGTCAAGGGTCGGGTTGAGAATGGTGGCAGTCGTGGATACGCTCGCTGTTCGTCGCATCCGGCTCTGTGCTGGGTGTTCTGGCTTCCCCGGTTCAAAGAGGCTCCCGCCTTGGCAAGCTTGCGCGCGATCGCCGGGAGCCTGACTTGGAAACCGGGTACTCCTTCCGGCCTTGCCGCCTCCGCCTTATGACCAATGAGCAGTTCGAAATCGAGACAGCTGAAGAGACCCTTCGAGCCGCCATGCTCGCAAGTGACATCACCGCGCTGGATATGTTGATAGCCGACTACCTCATCTTTATCGGACCCGATGGCAGCGTTCTTGCCAAGAGCGATGACCTCGCCGTTCATCGCTCAGGAGAGCAGCGGATGACCCTGCTCCAGGTTCAGGAGCAGTGCATCCGCGTTTCCGGGAATGTGGGTTCGGTCAGCGTTCTGGCCCATGTCGCGGGCTTCTTCAAAGGCCACGCCTTTGATGGCAGGTTTCGCTACTTGCGCGTCTGGCACAAAACGCCCTCCGGATGGAGAGTTATCGCCGGTAGCGTCTTTGCTCTTCACTAGGCGGGGTCCGCTTGGCGACAGGCTCATGCCCTGTCGCAGCCTCCACCCCGCTGTGTGTTGCTGACACTGGGCGTTAACGCTCTATGTCATCTTCGCCGGCTGCCCACCCCAGGCACTTGCTAAACCAGGTACCCCATCAGTGGATGGCGGCGTCTTGCTCCAAAAGGTTGCCGATCAGCTGCCGGCAGCCATTCACGGCAGCTCCGCACTCCCCATCCGCCCCAGAATCGTCCGCGTCCGCCCCGCGAGGTACGCCGACCCGGGCATCTTCTCGAAGCGCTTGGGAGCAGGCAGCATCACGGCCAGGCGGGCGGCCTCGGCAGCGGTGAGCCTGCTCGCGCTCTTGCGAAAGTAGTGCTGGGCTGCGGCCTCGGCACCGAACACGCCCTGGCCCCATTCCACGTTGTTCAGGTAAATCTCCAGGATGCGCTGCTTGCTCAGCAACTGCTCCAGCGCCAGCGTCAGCACGAATTCCTGGCCCTTGCGCAGCAGGGTGCGCTCGCCCGAGAGCAGCAGGTTCTTGGCCAGCTGCTGGGTGATGGTCGAGCCGCCGCGGATCCTGGGCTCACGCACGGGGCGGTCGGGCGCGCGCGCCTGGGCGCGGCTGGCCTGGGCTTCGGCCTTGGCGTTGCGCTCCCAGGCTTTCTCGATGGCGTTCCAGTCCACGCCCTCGTGGTTCACAAAGCCGTCGTCCTCCGACGCGATCACGGCGCGCTTGAGGTGGTCGGAGATCTGCGCGTAGGGCACCCATTCCTGGCGCCAAGGCACACGGCCCGTGGAGGAGATGAGCGACCACGCTTCCGAGCGCTGGAATGTGGTTGACTCGGGGTCGACGGCGGCCATGGCGGCAATGCGCAGCACAAAAAAGAGCTGCAGTGCCACCAGGGCAACGGCCACCAGGGCGAGCCAGCGCAGGACGGCTTTCATCGCAGGGTGTCTTCCCGCGTTCGGGTTTGTTCAGGTCGTGGCATCACGGTTCAGCGGGTGCGTGCCGATCCATCGGTCATGCGGCCTGCTGCATTTCGCGCAGCACCTGTGCCGAGGGTGGTCGCACACCGCGCCACAGGGCAAAAGCCTCGGCGGCCTGCTCCACCAGCATGCCCAGGCCGTCGCGGGGCACGGCGCCATGGCTTTGCGCCCAGTCCAGAAAGCCCTGGGCTGCGGGGCCGTACATCATGTCGTAGGCCAGGCTGCGGGGGCGCAACACGCAGGCGGGCACGGGCACATCGCCACCGGCCAGGCTGCTGGCAGTGGCGTTGATGATGACATCGAAATCGGTCCGAAGTGCAGGTAAATCAATGGCTGATAGCTCTGCTTTTTGTAGCGATGCCAGTGTGCTGTGCGATGCGGCCAGCGCCTGCGCCCTGGCCACCGTGCGGTTGGCAATGGTGATGTGCTGCGCCCCTGCATGCAGCAGCGGGCCCAGCACTCCGGCGGCAGCGCCGCCCGCGCCCACGAGCAGCACACGCGCGCCCTGCAGGCTCACGCCCGCGTTGCGGGTGATGTCGGCCACCAGGCCCAGGCCATCGGTGTTTTCGGCGTGGATGCTGCCGTCGGGCTGGAAGACCAGTGTGTTGGCCGCGCCTGCCAGGTGCACGCGTTCGCTGCACTGCGAGGCCAGCGCGGGCACCTCGAACTTGAACGGCACCGTGACATTGCAGCCGCGCCCGCCCTCGGCGGCAAACGCGCGCACGCCCTCGGCAAAGCCGTCCAGCGGGATCAGGCGGCGTTCGTAGCGGATTTGCTGGCCGGTCAGCTCGGCAAAGCGGGCGTGGATGGCGGGGGAGCGACTGTGGGCCACGGGGTTGCCCATCACGCAGTAGAGGTCGGCAAGGGTCGTCGTCATACGGGTCAGTGCGTTGTGCGGCAGGGGCGCAAGGCGGCAGTGTTCATCTCATCCAGAGGCTGCGATGCCAGGCAGGTGCGGCGACGGCGCGGCGCGCGCTGCAGGCCGGGCACTAGCGGACGCTGGTCTCCAGCGTCTGGTCGCGCGTGAACTTGAAGCGCGCCACCATGGCGATCTGGTCGGCTTTCCTGCGCATCTCGGCGTCGAATGCGCCAAACGGGCCGGCGGCGCGGGCAATGGCTTCGGCGCGGCGGTCCAGCGTGGGGTTGCCCGATCCCTGGACCACTTCGGTCTCCAGCACGCGGCCGTCGTGGTTGACGGTGACGATCATGGTCAGCTCGCCATACAGCTTCTTGCCGCCCTTTTCGGGGAAGTTCTCGGTGCCCTTGTCCTCGACCTTGCGGCGCAGCGCGTCGTAATAGATGGCGTAGGACTCTTCGCGCGTGGCGGGGCTGATATAGCGCTTCTTGGGGCGGGAGTTCTCTTCGTTGATGCGCTTTTCGATCTCGGCCAGCAGCTTGACGAGCTGGCGGCGCTTTTCCTGCTCGGACAGCTGCTCGGCGCTCTGGCTGGGCTTGCGCAGGTCCGGCTCGGGCATGGTGGCCAGCTGTTTGCGCAACTGGGCCAGCAGCTGGGCCTGCTGCTCCTGCATGGCGTCGAGCTTGCGCTGCTGCTCCTCGAAGTCGTCGCCAATGGCGGTGAGCGCCGAATACGGCAGCGGGCTGGTCGCCCGGCCCTTGGCCGCATCACCGCCGCCAGCCAGGTTGGCCTGCGCAATGGCCTGGGCCTTCTCGGGGCGCTCGTTGGACTTGGCATTGACCAGGATGACTTCGAGCGGCGTGTCCTGGAACACGCGGTTGAAGCCTTCTGGGTCGATGAAACGCACCGAGATCACCGCCGCATGCAGCGCGGCCGACACCAGCAGCGCCAGTTGCAGGGTGCTGAACGTGCGGAGAAAAGCGGGCAGTTTCATCGAGGTCTGGCGTGCGGGGAAAGGCGGGTCTTCAAGCGTGCCGGATTATCCAGTGGCCCGGCCTCAGCCGCCAGCGGCGGGTGCCGCGGCTGGCTCGGCGTCGGACATGTCCACTGCAATCGCAATGGGTCCGGCCACCGCCTCGTCGTCCTCGGCCTCGTCACCCACCGGGCCGTCGTCGCTCGCGTCGGCCGGGTCGTCCAGCCGCTCGATCACGGTGCCGTGGATGTCGAGGGTGATCTCGTCCACTTCGCCCAGCTTGACCTTCAGACGCGCGCCGCGCGGCAGGTTCTGTGCGCCCAGCACGGGGAAGACCAGCGGAATGTCATCGGCCCGTACCAGGAAGCTGCCACCCGGGCCTTCCTTGAAGACGGTGGCGTTCAGCTCGGTGATGCCGTTCTGCTCGACGTATTTCAGCGTCCAGAAGCGCTCCATGCCCGCCTGGTAGCCGTTGTAGGCACTGTAGGCCGCATCAAAACTGCTGATGATGGAGAACAGATCGGCGTCCTTGGGCTTGAATGGCGCGGCCAGCGCGGCCGTGGCGCCATGGCGGGCACAGGCAATGATTTGCCACTGGTTGACCAGATCGGTATAGCGGCGCAGGGGCGACGTGGCCCACGAGTACGCCTTGACGCCAATGCCTGCGTGGGGCAACGCCTTCGTGCCCATGCGCACCTTCACGCCGGGCGCCATGCTGGCCTGGCTGCGGTAGACGCCGGGCACGCCCAGTTCGGCCATCCAGCTGCCCCAGGTGCTGTTGGCCACGATCATGGCCTCGGCCACGATCAGGTCCAGCGGCGCGCCGCGCTGGCGCACGCTGATCTGCACCTGCTCGTTGCCCGTGGGCTCGGCGCCGTTGTTGCCGACCAGGCGGAAGTTGTAGTCCGGCCGGTTGAAGTTTTCGGGCTTGCCGCGCACCACTTCGCGGCGGGCTTTGAGCTCTTTGGCCAGGCGGTGCAAAAATGATAGCTGCGGGCGAAGATCGGACAAGCGCTTGGGGTCGTTTTCGTGCTCAAACGCGGGGTTCGAGAGCCATTCCTCCGTCACCACGCTGTCGAGCTGGTCGTGGCGCAGGTTGGCGGCAACGTGCACGCGCTCCAGCCTGGTCTCGGAGCCCTTGAACTCCAGCGTGGCCTCGTCGATGGTGACGTACAGCGACACGGCCGGGTTGGCGCGGCCTTCGTCCAGAGTGTAGGTCTGCACCACGTCGTCAGGCAGCATGGTGATCTTGTAGCCCGGCATGTATACCGTGGACAGGCGTGCGCGGCCCAGCTGGTCAATCGCGCTGCCGGGCTGGATGGCCAGGCCGGGTGCCGCGATGTGGATGCCCAGCACTACGGTGCCGGTGCCCAGGCCCTGGACCGACAGCGCGTCGTCGATTTCGGTGGTCTGCGAGTCGTCGATGGAATACGCCTGCGCGGTCGACAGCGGCAGCGCGTCGGCGATGGCCGGGGCCGTGAGCGCCGGGAAGCCGGTGCCCTTGGGGAAGTTGTCGAACAGGAAGCGTTTCCAGTGGAACTGGTAGCTGGACTCGATGGCGCCCGCCTTTTGCAGCAGGTCCAGCGGCGCAGTGTGCGTGGCGCGGCTGGCCTCGACCACAGCCTTGTACTCGGGTGCGTTCTTGTCAGGCTTGAAGAGGATCTTGTAGAGCTGCTCGCGGATCGGCTGGGGGCATTCGCCCCGGCCCAGGGCTGCGGCCCACTCGTCGATTTGCGCCAGGATGGCCTTCTTCTTCTCGATGGCGGCCAGCGCCTGCTGCAGGATTTCGGCCGATGCCTTCTTGAACCGGCCCTTGCCCGCACGGCGAAAGTAGTGTGGCGCGTCGTACAGGCGAAACAGTGCACCGGCCTGCTGTGCAAGCGTGGCATTCTCCGAAAAATAGTCGCGTGCGAGGTCGGCAAAGCCGAACTCGTCTTCAGGAGCGAACTCCCAGGCCAGGTCCAGCTCGATGGATTCGGCCACCGCTTGCGCCCGGGCCATGAATTCGGCCGGGGCGGGCTTTTCAAACTTGAGGAGGATATTGGCCGCCTTGGCCTTGACCCGTTTGCCGGAATCGAGCTCGATCTGGGCGGATGTGTCGGCTTCGGACAGGATACGTCCGGCCATGAACTTGCCGGCTTCTTCAAACAATGCGTGCATGGCGGGGATTGTCCCATGGGCGCTGAGTCGCCCCTGCCAGGGGCGACCGGCCTGGTCTGTGCCCGGCGCCAGCACCTATGATGGCCGGCTTTTGGCCCGCGGGCAGCGAAGTCGCCCGGTTTGTTCCCCTTCATCTACTTGCGCCCCTACCTGCCCTCCACGACGGCGGCCACGGTCCTCAGGCAGCCGCCTGCTTTTGTCGCCCTGGTGGCAGCGGTGGCGGTCGGGTTGCCGTTCCTCTTTGCGTTCACCGATGCCCCCACGGCCAATTTCTGGCCCGTGGTGGCGTCGTGGGTCTGCGGCGCGCTGCTGCTGCTGGTGGCTGCCCTCTGGCCTGCAGGGCACCGGTTCTGGTCAGAAACGCTGGCATGCGGGCTGGTGCTGGCTGCGGTGGTGTCGGCAGGCATTGGCCTGGTGCAGTATTTCGCGGGTGATGTGGGGCTTTCGCCGTGGATCTATGGCTCCACGCCCGGGCAGGCGATCGGCAATCTGCGCCAGCGCAACCAGCAGGCCACGTTGATCGGCCTGGGCGCGTGGTCGCTCTTGTGGTGGCTGCAGCAGCGGTGGTCGGCGCATGCTGCTGACGCCTCAGGTCACGGCCGGCCTGGCATGGCGCTTTCTCGGTGGCTTCCGGCGCTGGCGCTGCCGGGGGCGCTGATGGCATGGATGGCGGTGGGGGCGGCAGCCACGGCCTCCCGCACCGGCGCTTTGCAGTGGGTGATGTTGCCCCTGTTGCTGTTGCTGTGGTACCGCTGGCGCGCACGGGCTGCGTTGGGATTGGCGTTGGTGACCTTGTCCGTGTTCGTGGCGGCTGCCCTGGTGTTGCCGGATTTGCTGTGGAAATGGCAGGCCGTGCAGGCCGACGTCCTGTTCGAGCGTTTTGCCGGCGATGTCCGGGCCTGCACCGGGCGAACGGCCTTGTGGTCCAACACCCTGACGCTCATCGCCCAGAAGCCATGGCTGGGCTGGGGCTGGGGGGAGCTGGGCTACGCGCACTACGTGACGCTTTTTCCGGATACCCGCTTTTGCGCGCTGCTGGACAACGCCCACAACCTGCCGCTTCACCTGGCGGTAGAACTCGGGCTGCCCACCGCCGTGGCGCTGCTCGCCTGCGTGGGGGCGTGGTGCCTGGCTGCGTCGCCCTGGCGCGAAACGCATCCCGACCGGCATCTGGCCTGGGGCGTGCTCGCCATCGTAGGGCTGCACAGCCTGCTGGAGTACCCGCTGTGGTACGGGCCGTTTCAGCTGGTGTGCCTTTTGTCGGTGGCGCTGCTTGCGCTTCAGCCTGGCGAAGGCCCTGCGCCGGATGCTGACGCTGGTTTTCGCATGGTGCCCGCGTTGGCCGCGGCCGTGGTGCTGGCGGTGTGTGCCGTGGTAGCTTGGGATTACCACCGCGTGAGCCAGCTTTACAAGCCCGCTGCCGAGCGCTCGCCCGCCCATCGGCTGGACCCGCAGTCCAGCGTGCCCCGATCCCTGTTCTTCAGCAGCCAGCGCGAATTCGCCGTGCTCACCACCTTGCCGCTGACGCCCGAGAGTGCGGCGCGGGTGCATGTGCTGGCCCGCCGGGCGCTGCACTACTCGCCAGAGCCCCGGGTGATCCAGCTCCTCATCGAGAGCGCGGCGTTGCTCGGGCACGATGACGAGGTGGCCTTTCATGCCGAGCGCTACCGGCGCGCGTATCCGGAGGACTACGAGCGCTGGCGTGCAGGGCCGACCCCTTCTGCTGCCGCCGCCTCGCGTTAGGGCCTGTTCACACTATTTTCGCCAGTGCGAAGGCCATGCAAACGGCGCCAATCTAGGCGCGTGACGACGCCAAGGCCGGGGCCTTGGCCAGGAACGCAACAACGAGTGGCGCGGTTTGCATGGCCTTCCCTTCGGGTTGAAGCCTCGCTGGGGCCGCACCCCAGCTTCGTTTGGCGCCTAGCGCCTGGCTCTTTTGGATTGCAACGCATCTGGCAAAAATAGTGTGAACAGGCCCTAGTCGGGTCGCCTGGAAGCCGGCCCGTTGAGCCCGGTGCTCAGGCCAGCCGCAGGAAGCGGGCCACGGCGGGCAGGTACTCTGCAAACGCCAGCAGCGCATGCTCGCCACCCTCCAGCAGGGTGACCTGCGCAGCCGGGTAGCGGGCGACCATTTCGCGCCAGTCCAGCACCTCGTCGCCCTTGGCGATGATCGCCATCTCGGGTGCAGCGGGCGGGCGGCCGTGCATGTCCAGTGCCTGCAGCTCCGAGATGTACTCGGGCAGAAAGAAAAAGCGCTCGGCCGGGTCGTGCCAGCTGGTTTGCTCACCGATGTAGCGGGCCAGGTCGCGTGCCGGGTGTACGGCGGGGTTGAGCATCACGCTGGGGCAGGCGGTTTGCTGGGCCACCCAGCTGGCGTAAAAACCGCCGAGCGACGATCCCACCACCGCCATGGCTTCGCGTGGCCACTGCGCAACACCCTGCGTCGCCAGCGCCATGGCGGCCTGCGGTGAGGGCGGCAGCTGCGGGCACCAGAAGGTCACGCGCGGATGGTGCTGCTGCACATACGCCGCCATCTGCCGGGCCTTGGCCGATTGGGGGGACGAGCGGAAACCGTGCAGGTACAGCAGGTGCGTAGTGGAGGTCATGGGGGCGAACGGGGCAAATGGCGGCAGGGCAGGGGAATCACTGGCCGAAAGCGGCTGGCGCGGGCATAAGATGGCCGCCGTGGTCGCCGCATTGTGCGGCGCTCCGATCCGGCCTCGCTTTGCACCGCACCATGACCGATTTTGCCCCGCTTTCCACGGCCAGACGCTGGGCTCTGGGTGCTGGTGACAAGCCGCCCGCTTCTGTCGGCCGGTTCGAACTGAAAAAGCTGCTGGGCCGCGGCGCGCAGGCCACCGTGTGGCTTGCGCTGGATCCGCGCCTGCAGCGCGAGGTTGCCATCAAGCTGATGCGCCCCTTGGATGAACATGACGCCTCCGTCGTCGAGCAGTGGCTGCGCGAGGCACGGCATGTGAGCCGCCTGGCCCACCCGTTCATCGTGCCGGTGTTCGAGGCCGACGTGCAGGGTGCCCAGCCCTACATCGTGTTTGAGTATGTGCCGGGCAGGACGCTGGCCGAGCACCTGGCGCAGCAGGGCCGCTGCACACCACACGATGCGGTGGCGCTGATGGTGGATGTGCTGGACGGTCTGCAGGCCGCGCACCAGGCGGGCATCGTGCACCGCGACCTCAAGCCCTCCAACATCATGATCGACGCCCAGCGCCATGCGCGGGTGATGGATTTCGGCATGGCCGCGCCAGCGCATGACGCACCCGACCCACAGCGCACGGGCGGCACCCCGGCGTATCTTGCGCCAGAGGCTGCGGGAGGCGAGGCGCCCACACCGGCGATGGACGTGTACTCGGCGGCGCTGGTGCTGGCTGAAATGCTTTCTGGCCGGCCGCTCATCCATCAAAAGGACGCGTGGCAGGCCCTGTACCGCGTTGCCAACGAGCCGCTGCAGCTGCCAGATGACCTGGGTGAAGGCGTGGACGACAACCTGCGCGCCATCCTGCAGCGGGCCATGGCCCGCGACCCGGCGCAGCGCTATCCGGCCGCTGGGGATTTTCGGGATGCGTTGCGCGCCTGGGCTGCGCCCGTCAGCGCCCCCACGGCCGCCAGCAATGCCACGCTCGATTTTCTGCTGCGGCGCATGCGGCACAAGAGCGACTTTCCGGCGCTGTCGGACTCGGTGGCACGCATCCAGCGCGTTGCGGATTCTGAAGACGACAGCATCAGCGACCTCACGCACGAGATCCTCAAGGATGTGGCGCTGACCAACAAGCTGCTGCGCCTGGTCAACAGCGTGCATTACGCCCACGCGGCGCGCGGCACCATCAGCACCGTATCGCGCGCGGTGAGTCTGGTGGGCTTCAATGCTGTGCGCAACATGGCGCTAAGCCTGGTCCTGCTCGACCACATGCAGGACAAGGCGGTGGCCAGCCAGATGCGCGAGGAGTTTCTGCGCGCGATGATGGCCGGATCGGTCGCCTCCGAGCTGTGCGGGCGGGGACAGGGTGCTGAAGAGGCCTTCATCGGCGCCATGTTCCAGAACCTGGGACGCATGTTGTGCGAGTTCTACTTCCCGGAAGAGGCGCGCCAGGTGCGCAGCATGGTGGCCTCGGGCCGGGTGGAAGGCGGTGAAGAATCCGCGGCCCAGCAGGTGCTCGGCCTGGGCTTTGAAGACCTTGGTGTGGGCGTGGCCCGGGTATGGGGTCTGCCAGACAGCCTGCAGCGCTGCATGCGCAAACCGCTGGGGTCACCCAGTCAGCGCGGGCCCGAGCAGGGGGCCGAGCGACTCCGGTGGGTGGCCATGGCGGGCAACGAGGTGGCGTCGGCGCTGCTTGCAGCGCAGCCTGCCCAGCTGGAGGCCGGCCTGGACCAGATCGGCACGCGGTATGCGCGAACGCTCGGCTTGTCTGCCCCCGACATCGCCGAAGCAACCTTGCGCGCCCGCCGCAAGCTCGTGGCGCTGGCGGAGGCTCTGGATTTGCAGGTGGCGCCCGGCTCGCCAGCGGCGCGGCTGCTCAAGCTGCCCCCGGCAGCCGGCGAGGCGGTCGCGCCGGAAGACGCGCTCACCCCGCATGAACTCCGGGCCGGGGGCGGTGATCCTGTTCCTGTGGTGCTCGCCTCGCAAGCCGGTGGCGATGTGTCGGTGGTACAGGTCAACGAAGTGCTGGCCGCTGGCATCCAGGACATCACCAACGCCATGGTCGAGAGTTTTCAGCTCAATGACGTGCTGCGGATGATCCTGGAGACGATGTTTCGCGCGCTCGGCTTCCGGCGGATGGTTTTCTGCCTGCGCGAGGCCCGTACCGACATGCTGACGGGGCGCTTCGGGCTGGGCGAGGGCAGCGAGGCCGCTGCACGGGCCCTGCGCGTGCCCCTGAATGCGCAGGGCGACCTGTTTGCAGCCGTGTGCCTGCGCGGGGCCGACACCCTGATCAACGACGCCACCGAGCCTCGCATGCAGGCGCGCCTGCCCCAGTGGTATCGCACGGGCCTCAATGCGCCGTCTTTCCTCTTGCTCCCGTTGCAGCTCAAGGGTCAGACCTTTGCCCTCATCTATGCAGACCAGGCGACGCCCGGAGGCATCGTGGTGGACGACAAGGCGCTGGGCCTGCTGCGCACGCTGCGCAACCAGGCGGTGATGGCGTTCCGCCAGGCTGGTTGATCGCGCGCTGGCCGTCCCCGGCTGCTTGTGGTGGTGGCCGGCCTGTTGGGTAGGCCGGTCGGCCCCGATAATCACCCCATGGCCGTTGTTTTCGAAAAACCCACCCTTGCCCAGCGCTTCATGCCGCTGTTCCGGGGGTTCGACATCCCGCTTCTGATCGTCATCTTGCTGCTGACCGGTACCGGGCTGCTGGCGATGTATTCGTCGGGCTTTGACCACGGCACCCGTTTTGTGGACCACGGGCGCAACATGTTGATCGCGGGCGCCATCCTTTTCATGGTGGCCCAGGTGCCTCCCCAAAAGATCATGCAGTTTGCGGTGCCGCTGTACCTTGCCGGAGTGGCGCTGCTTGTGGCGGTGGAGCTTGTCGGCATCACCAAAAAGGGTGCGACCCGTTGGGTCAACGTGGGCATCGTGATACAGCCCAGCGAAATCCTCAAGATCGCCATGCCGCTGATGCTGGCCTGGTGGTTCCAGAAACGCGAGGGGGCGCTCAGGCCTCTGGATTTCGCGGCGGCGGGCGTGCTGCTGGCGATTCCGGTGGGGCTGATCATGAAGCAGCCCGATCTCGGAACATCGCTGCTGGTGCTGGCCGCCGGGTTGTCGGTGATCTACTTTGCCGGCCTGCCCTGGAAGCTGGTGCTGCCGCCGGTGATCATCGGGGGGCTGGGTATCTTCACGCTGGTGCTGCTGGGCGACCAGCTGTGCGCTGACGGCGTGCGATGGTCGGTGCTGCACGAGTACCAGCAGCAGCGCGTCTGCACGCTGCTGGACCCCATGCGCGACCCGCTGGGCAAGGGTTTTCACATCATCCAGGGAATGATCGCCATTGGCTCTGGCGGCCTGTGGGGCAAGGGCTTCATGGCGGGCACGCAGACGCACCTCGAATTCATCCCCGAGCGCACCACCGACTTCATCTTTGCCGCGTTTTCCGAGGAGTTCGGGCTTGCGGGCAACGTGTTTTTGCTGGTGTGTTTCCTGTTGCTGGTCTGGCGGGGCCTGGCGATCGCGGCGGGCGCCACCACGCTGTTTGGCCGCCTCATGGCAGGCGCGGTGTCGATGATTTTCTTCACCTATGCCTTCGTGAACATGGGCATGGTCAGCGGCATCCTGCCCGTGGTGGGCGTGCCGCTACCCTTCATCAGCTACGGTGGCACGGCGATGGTGACGCTGGGGCTGGCGCTGGGCATCCTGATGTCGGTGGCGCGCGCCCGCAAGCAGGACGCCAAAGACCCGCTGCCTGCGCCGTACGCGACGGTGGCCTGAGCGCGCCACCCGCGCTTCAGGCCTACGCCCTTGCGCTGCCCCGGACTTGCATGGCGGCCTAAAATGGCCGGATGACCTTTCGCTCCAACACCGCCGCGCCCCAGCGCGCGGCCACCAGCCAGCGCATTGACGTTGCCCGGGAACTGCTGCTTACCCCTTTCGGCCTGGATGAAAGCCACCTGGCACGCGCGCTGGCCGAGATCCGCACGCACCAGGTGGACGATGCCGACCTGTACTTTCAGTACACGCGCAGTGAAGGCTGGAGCCTTGAGGAAGGCATCGTCAAGACCGGCTCGTTCAGCATCGACCAGGGGGTGGGTGTACGTGCCGTCAGTGGCGAGAAGACGGCTTTTGCCTACTCGGACGATATCTCGGAGGCATCGCTGCTCGATGCAGCGCGCACGGTGCGGTCCATTTCGGCTGCGGCGAAGGCTGGAAAAGCTCGTATAGCTCCAAAAAAGATAGCGGCCGGTCGCAGTCTGTACGCAGGCGTTGACCCGATTGCTTCAATGGATAGCACAGCCAAGGTGGCGTTGCTGGAACGGCTGGAGCAGCGTGCGCGCGCCAAGGATCCGCGTGTGGCGCAGGTCATGGCGGGCCTGGCCAGCGAGTACGACGTGGTGCTGGTCGCGCGCGCCGACGGCACGCTGGCTGCCGATGTGCGCCCACTCGTGCGCCTCTCCGTGACGGTCATCGCGGAGCAGAACGGCCGCCGCGAGATGGGCTCGGCGGGCGGCGGTGGCCGCTTTGGCCTGGCCTATTTTGACGATGAGCAGATGGGTAAATACGTGGACGAGGCGGTGAACGCCGCCCTGGTCAATCTTGAGTCGCGCCCCGCACCTGCCGGCGAGATGACCGTGGTCCTCGGTTCGGGCTGGCCCGGCATCCTTCTGCACGAGGCCATCGGCCACGGGCTGGAGGGCGACTTCAACCGCAAGGGCTCCAGCGCGTTCAGCGGACGCATCGGCCAGCGCGTGGCGGCCAAGGGCGTGACGGTGCTGGACGACGGCACCATTGCCGACCGCCGTGGCTCGCTCAATGTGGACGACGAGGGCAACGCCAGCCAGCGAAACGTACTGATCGAAGACGGCATCCTGAAGGGCTACATCCAGGATTCGCTCAATGCCCGCCTGATGGGCGTGGCGCCCACCGGCAACGGCCGCCGGGAAAGCTATGCGCACATTCCCATGCCGCGCATGACCAACACCTACATGCTGGGCGGCGACAAGGACCCGCAAGAGATCATCGCCAGCATCAAGAAGGGCCTGTACGCCAGCAATTTCGGCGGCGGTCAGGTGGACATCACCTCGGGCAAGTTCGTGTTCTCGGCCAGCGAAGCCTACTGGGTGGAAAACGGCAAGATCCAGTACCCCGTCAAGGGCGCCACCATCATCGGCAGCGGGCCGGAGTCGCTCAAGAAGGTGACGATGATCGGCAACGACATGCGGCTGGACAGCGGTGTCGGCACCTGCGGCAAAGAGGGCCAGAGCGTGCCTGTGGGCGTGGGCCAGCCTACGCTGCGCATCGAAGGACTCACGGTCGGCGGCACGGCCTGACTTCGCCAGCGCTGCGCCTGCATACCAGCGTGCGCCGCGCAAGCCAGCCTGCCGCCAGCGCGCTGCCCGGCAGGCGTTTTCTGGCCTGCCGCGTTGCGGGGCGGCCACCCGGGCCCATTTCTCACGAAATGGCGCACCGTGCCGGGGAGTGCAGCGCAAAATGATCCCATGCCAGCCACGCGATCCAGCCAGCAGCTCACCTTGCAGTCTTTCGGGGAGATCAGCCGCTTTCTGCGCGAAGGCGTTGCCGATGAGGATTCGCGCCAGCTGCGAGACAGCCTGGGCATGCTTTCAAACCACATTGACGGCGCGGTGCGAATACGCCGTACCAGCACCGACACGGCCGCCATCACCCGCCGTGTGGAGGCGCTCTCGGCTTGTGCCGGCGAACACCAGCTGTTCCTCACGGGCCTGGGATCTGGATGGCATGCCCTCTACGAGTTTGGCGTCTATCAGCGCGCCCTGCGCGAATTGCGCGCGGCCATTGCGCAATGGCTGGAGACGCTGCAACACCGAAGTCCCCGCGAGCACGCGGCATTCGACACATTTGAATTGCTAGCCTGGCGCACCTTGGGCGAGGCGCTTTTGCTCATCGACATGTATGAACACAGCAGCGATCCCCCGAGCGAACTCCCGATGCGGTCCCGGCCTGGCAAGCAATCAGGCACCGTGGCCCGCGTGCTGGACTGGCTGGGGCGCTGGCGCAAACAGCGGCGCTGACCACGAAAGATCCAGAGTTCGCCCTCCCGGCATCCGCCCCCTTTGTCTTCAGCATGTTGCGTCTTTGCAACAAGTGCAACGGCGTTCGTGCAAACTTCCTGTGCTACATTGACCGCCATGCAAGTTCGCAGCGCGTTTTATTTTTGGTTTTTTATCTCAGTCCAAGGCGGATGAGAGGAAAACGCGCAAGCACACACAACCTCCCCATACCAACCGCCGACGCTGCAGAGCCCGGCGGTTTTTGTTTTTCAGCCCCCCGTTTTTCTCCTTTCCCAACCATTCACAGACCACGAGGAAGCAACCATGACGGCCCAAGCCACCCCCTCCAGCGATGCCTGGTACCGCAGCGTCGAGAAAACCAGCCAGACCGACGACGAACGTATCAAGGACATCACCGTGTTGCCTCCTCCAGAGCATCTGATCCGCTTTTTCCCGATCGGCGGCACGCCGGTCGAAGGGCTGATCAAGCAGACCCGCAAGACCATCCATGACATCATGGCCGGCGACGATGATCGCCTGCTGGTCGTCATCGGCCCCTGCTCCATCCATGACCCCGTGGCGGCGCTCGACTACGCCCGCAAGCTGCGCCTGGTGCGCGAGCAGTACAAGGACACCCTGGAAATCGTGATGCGCGTGTACTTCGAAAAGCCCCGCACCACCGTGGGCTGGAAGGGCCTCATCAACGACCCCTACCTCGATGAGACCTACCGCATCGACGAAGGCCTGCGCATCGCGCGCCAGCTGTTGATCGACATCAACCGCCTGGGCGTGCCCGCGGGCAGCGAATTCCTGGACGTGATCTCGCCCCAGTACATCGGCGACCTCATCAGCTGGGGCGCCATTGGCGCGCGTACCACTGAAAGCCAGGTGCACCGCGAACTGGCGTCGGGCCTGTCGGCCCCCATCGGCTTCAAGAACGGCACCGACGGCAACATCCGCATCGCCACCGATGCCATCCAGTCGGCCAGCCGCGGCCACCACTTCCTGTCGGTGCACAAGAACGGGCAGGTCGCCATTGTCAACACCAACGGCAACAAGGACTGCCACGTCATCCTGCGCGGCGGCAAGGCCCCCAACTACGACGCAGCCAGCGTCGCCGCAGCTTGCAAGGACCTGGAAGCCGCCAAGCTGCCCGCCACGCTGATGGTGGACTGCAGCCACGCCAACAGCAGCAAGCAGCACGAAAAGCAGCTCGACGTGGCGCGTGACATTGCCGGCCAGGTGGCAGCGGGCTCGCGCAGCATCTTCGGCCTGATGATCGAAAGCCACCTCACGGCAGGCGCGCAGAAGTTCTCGCCAGGCAAGGACCAGCCGGGTGCGCTCGAATACGGCAAGAGCATCACCGATGCCTGCCTCGGGTGGGACGATTCGCTGCAGGCGCTGGCCGACCTGTCGGCTTCTGTCGAAGCACGCCGCACGCGCTGAGGCCGCAGGGCCAGGTCTTAAACTGTGGCCATCACGGGCGCGCAGGTGCGCGCCCGGGGCTCCACAGAAAGGCACACACCATGCACAGCAATGTCTCCGTCCGCCTGGACGGCAACCAGGAATTCCGTTTCGATCTGGCGGGCGCCGAGCCCATGGGGCACGAGGAGGGCCGCCGCTGGCTGGATGACCAGTTCATCGCGCTCGACTGCGAGCCCCTGCGCGCCAGCGGCAAGGTGCTGCTGGCCGACAAGGTTCTGACGGTGGCCCGCGCCGCGGGCGAGCCGCTGATGACGGATCCGCAGTGGTCACGCAACTTCGCCCGCGCCGCCAGCGCCGCTCTGGCCAAGCCAGTGGTGCGGGTGGATGTGCCGGGCATGACGGTCACGTTCTGACGACTCCGGTGACAGGCCGGGCTGCCGCCCCCTGTCCCCACCCTGCGAAACAGGGCCTACAGGCCAGTTTTGGTATCAAAACAGGCGCTGGTCCTTTGTTTATCTTCCCTGATTGCTATCGATTTGATAGTGAATTCAGCAGTTTGTCGTGGATGCCGCCAAACCCGCCGTTGCTCATGCAGACGATGTGGTCGCCAGGGCGGACGGCCTCGGTGACCTGAGCCACCAGCGTCGCGATGTCTGGCGCGGTACGGGCGCGCTGACCCGGACCTACGCCCATTGGGGCCAGCGCCTGGTCTGCATCCCAGTCAAGTCCGGCGGTGTGGCAAAACGCCAGGTCTGCGGGCTCCAGTGCCCAGGGCAGTTGCGATTTCATCGCGCCCAGCTTCATCGTGTTGCTGCGGGGTTCGAACACCGCCAGGATGCGCGCGCCGCTGCCCAGGCTGCGGCGAAGGCCGTCCAGCGTGGTGCGCAGGGCGGTGGGGTGGTGCGCAAAGTCGTCATACACCGCAATCCCGCGCACGGTGCCCCGCAGTTCCATCCGCCGTTTGACGTTCTGGAACGACCCCAGCGCGGCGGCGGCCGCGGCGGGGGCCACGCCCACATGCTGTGCCGCGGCGATGGCCGCCAGGGCATTGAGCTGGTTGTGAACCCCTGTCAGGCTCCATTCCACGCGCGCGATCCGCTGCCCTTGGTACAGCACATCAAACGCGTGGGGCAGGCCTTCGGCCGCAAAGTCGCTCACCGCCGCACCAAAGCTCGTCGTCTCGCTCCAGCAACCTGTGTTGATCACGCGGGCGAGGCTCTCTTCGAGGCCATTGACCACCACACGCCCCGAGGGCGGCACGGTGCGCACCAGGTGGTGGAACTGCCGTTCGATGGCCGCCAGGTCGTCAAAGATGTCGGCATGGTCGAACTCAAGGTTGTTGAGCACGGCGGTGCGCGGTCGGTAGTGCACAAACTTGCTGCGCTTGTCGAAGAAGGCCGTGTCGTACTCGTCGGCCTCGATGACGAACAGTGGTGCAGAACCCAGCGGCGCGCTCGAAGGCTCGGGCCGGTGTGCAGCGCCGAGGCGGGCGGAGATGCCGAAGTTCAGCGGCACCCCTCCGATCAGGAAGCCCGGCTGCATGCCAGCGCTCTCCAGCACCCAGGCCAGCATCGAGGTGGTGGTTGTCTTGCCATGGGTGCCCGCCACCGCCAGCACATGCCGCCCCTGCAGCACATGTTCGGCGAGCCACTGCGGGCCACTGGTGTACGGCAGTCCAGCATCCAATATGGCTTCCATCAGCGGAAACTTGGGCTCGCCACTGGGCAGCCGCGCACGGCTCACGACGTTGCCAACCACGAACATGTCGGGCTGGAGCGCCAGCTGCTCCGCCCCGAAGCCCTCGATCAGGTCAATGCCCAGTGCGCGCAGCTGGTCGCTCATGGGGGGGTAGACGCCCGCGTCGCAGCCCGTCACGGTATGGCCTGCCTCGCGTGCCAGCGCAGCAAGCCCGCCCATGAAGGTGCCGCAGATGCCCAGGATGTGTATATGCATGGGCGCAGATTCTACGTTTTTGGGCTGAATGGCCTGTAGCGCTTGTTGAATCTGCCTGGATAGCTATCGAAATGCTAGTAATGCGGTGCTGTTTGGGTACTTTGCGTCATGCCCCGTTGCCCCGTTGCCCTGGCGGGCATGTGGCCGGTAGGGAGCATGCAGGCCGATCTGCCTAGCGTCTTCCTGGGCTGCAGGCGTACCCCGGCCCTGGAGCCCGGGTGCCGCCTGGGGTCAACCCGCAGTCGCGATCTGCGCCAGCGGCCACAATGGGGGTCTCGCTGCTGCCGCCTCTACCCCCAACCATGTCCACGCCCCTGATCGAAGAGATCGCCCACACGACCGCGCGGCTGGTGGTGGAAGAGGGGCTCGAATGGGGCCCGGCCAAGCGCCGGGCGGTGCGCCAGCTGGGGTTGCCCGCCCGTACGCCGCTGCCCGACAACGATCTGGTGGAAGACGCGGTGCGCGAGTACATCGAACTTTTCTGTGCCGACACCCAGCCGCAGGAGCTGCGTGCCCTGCGCCAACTGGCCCTCGTGTGGATGCAGCGCATGGCGGCGTTTCGCCCTCACCTGGCGGGCGCGGTGTGGCACGGCACCGCCACGCGGCTTTCAGACATCTATATCCAGCTGTTTTGCGACGACCCCAAGTCGGCCGAAATTGCGCTGATCGACCACAACGTGGACTACGAGCCGCGCACTGTGACCGGTTTTCGCGGTGAGTCTGTGGAGGCGCTGAGCCTGGGCAGCAAATCGCCCGAGCTCAACGAAATGATCGGGGTCCACCTGATGGTGTATGACCTCGATGATCTGCGCGGGGCCTTGCGCCCGGACGCCAAGGGCCGCGCGCCCCGGGGTGATATCCAGGCCGTTCAGCGGCTGCTTCAGGAAAATACTGATTCATGACTTCTTCTGTGGAACCTGATCCCGTTTCTCCTGCTCCTTCAGAGCGTCCGCCTGCGCAGGCGCCCTCGGCCACCCGCCGCCGCGCGCTGTATGCCGGTGTGGCCGGGCTCGCTGCACTGGGTGGGGGGGGCTATGCGTGGTGGAAATACCAGCCCCACGCCATGGAGCCCGGGGTAGAGCAGGCCCTGTGGGGGCTTGAGTTCGACCGGCCTGAGGGCGGCGCACTGGCCATGCAGTCGTTGTCGGGCAAGCCGCTGCTGCTCAACTTCTGGGCTACGTGGTGCCCCCCGTGTGTGGAAGAGCTGCCCATGTTGAACGCGTTCTATCGGGAGCACCAGGCCAGGGGCTGGCAGGTGGTGGGTCTTGCCATCGACCAGCCTTCAGCGGTGCGCAAATTCCTCACGCGCATCCCGCTCGAGTTCCCCGTGGGCATGGCGGGTCTGGGCGGTACCGATCTGAGCCGGTCGCTTGGCAATCTCACCGGAGGGTTGCCTTTTACCGTGGTGCTGGGTGCCAACGGCCGCGTACTGCATCGTAAAATGGGGCAAATCACGGCGGACGACCTGCAACAGTGGGCCAAGCTGGGCTGAAGCTTTTGCTTTTATCTGCCCCCGTTGTGCCATCTCGCCGGTGGAGTTCGCGAAAATTCCCGCAGTTTGGGGTGGGTAGGGTGAAATTGGAGTAAATTCGCGCCCTGTTCAGTTTTATAGCTGCTGGAGCTCCCATGGATCTGCGAAAACTCAAAACCCTGATCGACCTCGTCTCTGAATCGAATGTTTCCGAACTGGAAATCACGGAGGCCGAGGGCAAGGTCCGCATCGTCAAGAGCGGCGGCGCGGTGGTTCAGCAATACATGCCCGCCCCGGTGCCCGCGCCCGCAGCGGCCCCCGCCGCAGCGCCCGTGGCCGAGCTCCCGGCACCTGCCGCCGCTGCCGCACCTGCAGGCCACATCGTCAAGTCGCCCATGGTGGGCACCTTCTACCGTTCGTCCAGCCCCGGCGCCAAGGCGTTTGTCGAGGTGGGCAGCCAGGTGAAGGAAGGCGAAACGATCTGCATCATCGAGGCCATGAAGATCCTCAACGAGATCGAGGCCGACAAGTCCGGCACTGTGACGCGCATCCTCGGTGAAAACGGCCAGGCCGTGGAGTACGGACAACCGCTGTTCGTCATCGAATAAGGCGCTCATGTTCAAAAAGATTCTTGTTGCGAATCGCGGAGAGATCGCTCTGCGGATTCAGCGCGCGTGCCGGGAACTCGGGGTCAAGGCCGTGATGGTCTATTCCGAAGCCGACCGCGACGCCAAATACGTCAAGCTGGCTGAAGAAGCCGTTTGCATCGGGCCGGCCCCGTCGCCGCTGAGCTACCTCAACATGCCCGCCATCATCTCGGCGGCCGAGGTGACCGATGCCGAAGCCATCCACCCCGGTTACGGCTTCCTCAGCGAGAACGCCGACTTTGCCGAGCGTG
>LNEG01000144.1 GCA_001464865.1 Burkholderiales bacterium Ga0074133 | reverse complement strand
CAAGGTGTCGGCCAAGCCGGCCATGATCCGCGCGGGTGTGCCGTGCGTGCCTGGCTCTGAAGGCGAGCTGCCCGATGACCCGGTACAGATCAGGCGCATTGCCAAGGCGGTGGGTTACCCCGTCATCATCAAGGCCGCAGGCGGCGGCGGTGGCCGCGGCATGCGCGTGGTCCACACCGAGGCAGCCCTGGTCAATGCCGTGCAGATGACCAAGGCCGAAGCCGGTGCTGCGTTTGGCAATCCGGCCGTCTACATGGAGAAATTTCTCCAGAATCCGCGCCACATCGAAATCCAGATCATGGCCGACAAGCACCGCAATGCGGTGTACCTGGGCGAGCGCGACTGCTCCATGCAGCGCCGC
>LNEG01000143.1 GCA_001464865.1 Burkholderiales bacterium Ga0074133 | reverse complement strand
TGCAGGTGGAGCACCCCGTGACCGAAATGATCACCGGCGTGGACGTCGTGAAGACGCAGATCATGGTGGCGGCGGGCGAGAAGCTGCCGTTCACCCAGCGCCAGATCGAGATTCGCGGCCACGCCATCGAATGTCGGGTCAATGCGGAAGACCCGTACAAGTTCGTTCCGTCACCAGGCCGGATCACCACCTGGCATCCACCGGGCGGCCCCGGTGTGCGTGTGGATTCGCATGCCTACACCAACTACTTCGTGCCGCCCAACTACGACTCGATGATCGGCAAGATCATCGTGCACGGCGACACGCGCGAGCAGGCGCTGGCTCGGATGCGGACGGCGCTGTCCGAAACGGTGATTGAGGGCATCAATACCAACGTGCCACTGCACCGCGAGCTGATGGTGGACGCCAAGTTCATGGCCGGCGGCACCAACATCCACTACCTGGAAGAGTGGTTGTCGCAACACAAGCGCTGAGCGAAGGGCCTGTGCCCGCGCTTTCCCCTCATATGCTGGCATCTGGCAACGGATGCCAGCATTCATTTTTTTCCCAGGAGTTGCTGCCATGTTTGAGCTGAGCCTGATGTGTCCCGAGGACCGGATCGAAGAAGTCAGCGACGCGCTGGATGCGCTGGATGCGTTGAGCGTCTCGGTCGAGGATGCAGACGCGCAGACAGACGCCGAGCAGGCGCTGTTTGGCGAGCCCGGCATGCCGCCGCCCAAAGATGGCTGGCAGCGCAGCCGGGTTGTGGCCCTGTTCCCGTCCGAAACGGCCGCCACCGAAGCGCGTACATTGCTGGCGGTGCAGGATTTCTTTGCCGGTTGCGAGGTGCTGGGAATGGCACCGGTGGCCGACCAGGACTGGGTAAGGCTGACGCAATCGCAGTTTGCGCCGGTGGACATCACGCCCGATTTCTGGATCGTGCCGACCTGGCACGAGCTGCCGGCGCAGGCTGTGCGCAGCATCCGGCTGGACCCGGGGCTCGCGTTCGGCACGGGCACCCACCCCACCACGCGCATGTGCCTGCGCTGGATTGCCCGGAACGGCGCCTCGGCGCCGGGTAGCAACCCGCTGGGCCGGGTGCTGGATTACGGCTGCGGCTCGGGCATCCTGGCCATTGGTGCTGCCAAGTTTGGTGCCACCGACATCGATGCCGTGGATATCGACCCCGCGGCAGTGGAGTCCACCCTTCTGAACGCCCAGGCCAACGACGTACAGCTGTGCGCCGGCCTGCCCGACAAGGCCTCCGGCGAATACCAGACCGTGCTGGCCAACATCCTGGCGACCCCGCTGCGGGTGCTGGCACCGCTGCTGTGCAACCATGTGGCGCCTGGCGGGTCGCTGGTGATGGCGGGCATCCTCGAGCGGCAGGCAGAAGAGCTGAAGGCTGCCTATGCGCCCTGGCTGGCCCTGGAAGTGTCTGATGCGGAGGATGGCTGGATCCTGATGACGGCCCGGCGGTGAGCCTGGCCAAACCCGCCACTGGCGGGGATCACCGCAAACCTACAATCCCTTGCTGATGAGCCAGATAACCCGCTGCCCGGCCTGTGCCACCACGTTCAAGGTCGTGGCGGACCAGCTCCGCATTTCGGAAGGTTGGGTGCGTTGCGGCCAGTGCAAGGAAGTGTTCGATGCATCTGCCCATCTGCTGGCGCCCGCGGCGACGCCTTTGCTCCCGGATGTGTCCATGGCGGACGTGCGCCCTCCGCCAGCACCGGTGGTACGCAAACCCGTAGAGAAGTCGTGGGGCTCTGGTGCCGCTCCGCCTGCCGCGTCGGGTCCTGAGTCGCGCACTGCGCGGGGCGGTGCCCTGCCATCATCGCCAGCGCCAGCGCTGGAGCGGGGCGCCTTGAGCACGGCGCCGGTGGCTGTGCCAGGCGTGTCCGATGCTGGCATCGGTCGGCTCGCTGAACAGGGGCATCCGGATCCCGGTCGGCATTCAGGAGTCATCAGCCCCCTGGACGCACTTGTCCATGTGGATGCCGTGGCGCCGATGGATGTTCCAGAGCCCACGGTGCCCGCGTTTTTGTCGGCTTCCGCTGCGCTGCCGGGCAACCAGGACCTGTCGCTGGAACCTGTCACACCTTTTCGCTGGCGCGCGCATCGGCAGGGCCAGAGCGCGCTCTCTCCGAATGCAGTGGACGGGACGGCTCTCGCGCCAGGGCTGGGTGGTCATTCGGTGAAACCAGGACCGCTGGAACGCCCTGCGGATCCGGCGTTGACTTCGCCTTGGTCGCCAGCCACGCCGTCTTCGCCCGGCGGTGGATATGAGCTTCCCGTTGCCGACCAGCGAGACGCTGGCGACGCAGACCGGCTTCCCGACCTCGCTCCGCCGTTGTCTGTGAAGTCTGCCGGCCTCCCGGCGAAGGACACGGCTCCCTATCCACCGCTCGAGTTGCCCGTCCGCACGCGCGCCGCGCAGGCCGACGCGGCACCAGCCCAGCCCCTCGGGGCGGCTGGGGGGCAGGACCTCGGTCCATCAGCGTCAGGGCTGCCAGCCGGGGAGGTCGCAGCAGAGCCGGAAAGTCCCACGGGTCAGCTGCGCACGGATCCTGATCCAAGCCCTGCTGGCATGCCTGCCCCGAGGTCGAGTGATGTGGAAAGCCTGCCTGCTCAGGCCGCCGAGAGCGCGCTCCGCGCGCAATACGACAGGGATGACGAAGACGGGGACCAGGAAGTCTCGTTGCCTGAGCCCGAGGTGAGCTTCGTCCTTGCGGCACGGCGCAAGGCGTTCTGGCGCCGGCCACTGGTGCGTACTCTGCTGGCTTTTCTGTTGCTGGGGCTGCTGGGCACGCTTGTCGCTCAGGTCGCCGTCCAGGAGCGCGACCGGATTGCAGCCACCGAGCCGCGCCTGCGACCGTGGCTGGTCATGCTTTGCGAGCCCATGGGCTGCGAGCTTGCGCCCCGGCGCCAGATCGCCGACGTGGTGATTGAAAGTTCTTCCTTCAACAAGGCGCGGGGAGACAGCTATTTGCTGAACCTCACCCTGAAGAATCAGGCGCCTATCCCGCTGGCCATGCCTGCGATGGAGCTCACCCTCACTGATGCGCAGGACCAGCCTGTACTGCGACGCATCCTTTTGCCCCACGACATGGGCGCTCCTGCAGAAATGCCTGCGCGTGGGGACTGGAGCACGTCCGTATCAGTCGTCGTTACCACCGGGGGCGCGCGTGTGGCGGGCTATCGGCTGCTTGCGTTCTATCCCTGACCTCTTTCATTCATCCACCTGATTGCTCCCCAAACTATGGCAGCCCTTATCTGCGGTTCTCTCGCGTTCGACACGATCATGACTTTTGAGGGCCGGTTTGCGGAGCAGATCCTGCCCGACCAGCTCCATATCCTGAACGTGTCGTTTCTGGTGCCATCGCTGCGGCGCGACTTTGGCGGATGCGCCGGCAACATTGCCTACAGCCTGAAGCTCCTTGGCGGTGAGCCGCTGCCCATGGCGATGCTCGGCAGCGATGGCGGAGAGTACGTGCAACGCCTCGAAACGCTGGGCATCAGCACTCGCCATGTGGGCCAGGTGGCTGATACGTATACCGCGCAGGCCATGATCATGACCGACCGCGACAACAACCAGATCACTGCATTTCACCCCGGTGCGATGATGCAGGCCCATGCCAACCGCATTGAGGGCGATCCCAAGGTCAAGCTCGGGATCATCTCGCCCGATGGCCGCGACGCCATGCTGGAGCATGCAGCGCAATTCGTGGCCGCCGACATTCCATTCGTGTTCGATCCGGGTCAGGGGCTCCCGATGTTCAACGGGGAAGAATTGGGTCGCTTTGTCGAGCAGGCCTCCTGGGTGACGGTGAACGACTACGAGGGCAAGATGCTGTGCGACCGCACAGGCTGGTCGCTGGAAGAAATCTCGCGCAAGGTGGACGGGCTGGTGGTGACTCTGGGTGCCGAAGGCTGCGAAGTGTGGGTGCATGGCGCGCGGACGCATGTGCCCCCTGTGGCCCCTGTCCAGGTGGTGGACCCTACCGGTTGTGGCGATGCCTGGCGTGGGGCTCTGCTCTTTGGCCTTGAAAAGGGCTGGCCTCTGGAGCGTTGCGCAGCGCTTGGAAACCGCGTGGGTGCACTGAAGATCGCGCAGCGCGGTCCCCAGAACTACACGCTCGACTTCGACCCCACCTGATCCTTTCGCGCGTGAGCGGGATCTGGTGCTCAGCCCAGGGACGGGTGCATGGCTCTCCGTACCGGGCCCGGCTGCGTTGCACGTTGATTCCGTGCCCAGGACCTGGTTCGAGGTGGATCCTCCGGGTGTGTGGGCGCGTCCTGTGATCTATGCGCATGCGCATCTCTAGGCTTAAACGCCACAGGTGTCGAGCTGTGTTGCGGCGTACCCTGCGCCCTGTCAGCGCTCTACCGTCTGCAGCCGCTGGCAGGGCCCGTGGCTCGCCTGGTCGCATGCTGGCAGGGCAGATGCAGTGATCATCTTTCGGCCATAAAAAAACCCGGTACCAAGGTACCGGGTTTGAGCACAACGCGTGCTGCGATCAGGGCTTGTTGCCCGTCGGGAACGGCCATGCTGCCTGGGGGTTGAGCGTAGTCTGTGCTGCGGGCGCTGCAGGAGCCGCCGCAGGGGCAGGCGCCTTGGGGGCCTTTTTGGCAGGTGCTGCCTTCTTCGCCGGGGCTGCCTTGGATGGGCTGGCCTTCTTTGCAGCTGCTGCCTTCTTGGCAGGAGCCGCCTTCTTTGCTGGCGTGGCTGCCTTCTTGGCCGGGGCCGTGTTTTTTGCGGCTACTGCCTTCTTGGCAGGTGCAGCCTTCTTTGCGGGGGTTGCCTTGCTAGCGGCGGTCTTTTTCGCAGTTGCCATCATGTTCTCCTTGGGTCAATTTGCAAAGAGCACTCCCTGTCTACAGTGGACAGGCAGCGATCCATGGGGATGGATGAAGCTCCATCCCCATGAACACGGGACCACCCGGCTTCCGGCGCCATCGAGCGCCTTTTGATCTGGAAGGTGGGTGGAGAAATTCATGGTGGTGTGATGCAAGAAAGGCGCTAGTCCCAGGACAGCGCACCACCGGATTGATACTCGATGACCCGGGTCTCGAAGAAGTTGCGTTCCTTCTTCAGGTCAATCATTTCGCTCATCCATGGAAAAGGGTTTTCCTCGTTCGGGAAAAGCGTTTCCAGGCCAATCTGGGTGGCGCGGCGATTGGCGATGTAGCGCAGGTATCCCTTGAACATGGATGCGTTCATGCCCAGCACGCCGCGGGGCATGGTGTCTTCCGCGTAGCGATATTCCAGCTCGACGGCCTTGAGGAACAGCGCCTTGATTTCTGCCTTCAACTCTGCCGTCCACAGGTGCGGGTTCTCCAGCTTCAGCTGGTTGATGAGGTCGATGCCGAAATTGCAGTGCATCGATTCGTCGCGCAGGATGTACTGGTACTGCTCTGCCGCGCCCGTCATCTTGTTCTGGCGGCCGAGGGCAAGGATCTGCGTGAAGCCGACGTAGAAGAACAGGCCTTCCATCAGGCAGGCAAAAACGATCAGTGACTTCAGCAGCGTCTGGTCGTTCTCGGGCGTGCCCGT
>LNEG01000142.1 GCA_001464865.1 Burkholderiales bacterium Ga0074133 | reverse complement strand
CCCTGGAGCCCGGCTACTACCTGCTGCAGACCGCGGCGGCAGGCCCACGTTTCGTGATCGTGGCGCCTGCGCAGTGCTGGGCCCCTGCCCCACTGCACAACGGTGAGCGGTGGTGGGGTATTGCCACGCAGCTGTATGCCCTGCGGTCCGAGCGCAACTGGGGCATTGGCGATTTCACAGACCTTGCAGCCCTGGCCGACACGGCTGCGCAGGCGGGTGCAGCGTTTGTGGGCATCAGCCCGGTGCACGCGCTGCGCCCGGGCCAGCCCGAGGCAGCCAGCCCCTACAGCCCCAGCAACCGCCTGGCCTTGAACACGGTGCACATCGATGTGACGGCCGTACCCGGATTTGCGGCCTGCAATGCGGTGCGGGCCCTTCTGGCCGACCCTGTTTTTCAGGAGCGCCTGCGCAAGGTGCGGGGCAGCACCACGGTGCTGTACCAGGAAGTGGCGGCCCTCAAGCAGGCCGTGATCGCGCCTTTGTGGGAGATGTTTTGCGTGCAGGCGTGGAAGGCGGGTACTGACGACGGACAGGCCTTTGACGCCTTCATGGCAGAGCGCCAGGACACTCTGGGCTTGCACGCCCGGTACGAGGCGCTGCAGCAGCACCTGAGCGCAGCCGACCCGGCCGTGTGGGGCTGGCCGGCCTGGCCCGCAGCGCTGCAGGACCCTGCATCCCCTGAGGTGGCCGATTTTGTACGCCTCCATCCGGACGAGATCGCTTTTCATTACTGGCTGCAATGGCTGGCCCACACCCAGCTGGCCCGCGCCAGCGCCCATGCCCGGCAGGTGATGCCACTGGGGCTGTATGGCGACCTGGCGGTGGGCGCGGTGGACGGCGGCGCCGAAACCTGGACCTTCGCCGGGCTCTATGCGCGCGGCATGAATGTGGGCGCCCCGCCCGACCCGCTCAGTGCCCAGGGGCAGGACTGGGGTCTGCCGCCGGTGAACCCGGTGCGGCTGCGCGCCACGCGGTTCAGGCAGTTCCGTGCCTTGCTGGCCGCCAGCATGCGCCACTGTGGCGCGCTGCGGCTGGACCATGTGATGGCGCTGATGCGCCTGTACTGGAACAGCCCCGACGGCGGCACCTACGTGGGCTACCCGCTGCAGGCCATGCTGGCCATCGTGGCGGTGGAAAGCCACCGGTTCCGGTGCCTGGTGATCGGGGAAGACCTGGGCAACGTCGCACCGCTGATGCGCGAAGCCATGGAAGCGCGCGGGCTCCTGTCGTACCGGCCGCTGATCTTTGAGCGCCTGGAGAGTGGGGGTATCCGCCCGCCGGCCGAATGGAAAACCCGGGCGCTGGCCGTGGTGAGCACGCACGACCTGCCCACGCTGCGGGGCTTCTGGGCGGCAGACGACATTGCCACCCAGCAGTCGCTGGGCTGGCTGCCCGGCACGGACGACCAGGTGCGCGCGCAACTGGCCCGGGCGCACGACCGCACCCATCTGCTGGCCGCCCTCCAGGCCCAGCATATGCTGCCCGAGGGTGTGACGCTGGACACCCGCACGGCACCCGACATGACGCCCGAGCTGGCCGCAGCCGTCTACGCCTTTCTGGCGCAGACGTCGTGCCAGCTGGTGGCCGCAACGATGGAAGACCTGACCGGGCAGCGCGAGCAGCCCAATGTGCCGGGCACCAGCGAAAGCATGTTCCCCAACTGGCGCCAGCGCAACCGCACGCCCATCGAGGCACTGGGCCAGGACCCATGGTTTTGCGCCATCACCCGCACCATCCGCGTGGGCCGCAGTGCCTGGCTGCACGACGCGCCGCAGCCCCTGCCCGATCTGGGTAGCGCCGATGTGCCGCTGTCCACCTATCGGGTGCAGCTCCATGCAGGCTTCACCTTCGAGCAGGCGCGCGCCGCAGTGCCGTACTTGCACCGGCTGGGCATCAGCCACCTGTACACCGCGCCGTACCTCAAGGCGGCCCCCGGCAGCCTGCATGGCTACGACGTCGTGGACCCCACGCAGCTGAACCCCGAGATCGGCACCGACGCAGACCACGCCGCGCTGTGCGAGGCGCTGACAGGCCACGGCATGGGCCATCTGCTGGACTTTGTGCCCAACCACATGGGCGTGGAGCACCCGTCGAACCTGTGGTGGCAGGACATGCTGGAGCACGGCGAGGCGTCGGTCCATGCGGCCAAGTTCGATATCGAATGGTGCCCCGCCAACCCGCAGACGGGGCGGCGCGTGCTGCTGCCGGTGCTGGGCGAGCACTACGGCAAGGTACTGGAAGCCGGGCAGCTGCGCGTGGATGGCGATGAAGCGGCCGGGCGCCTGCAAGTGCACTACTTTGACCATGTGTTCCCGCTGGACCCGCGCAGCTATGCGCTGGTGTTGCGTGCGGCGCCGCTGCCAGGCGATGCATCAGGCCCTGGTCACAGCGCCGCCGAGGCCGCCTCGCTGGTGGACGCACTGGCCGCGCTGCCGGACCGGTTTGCCACCGACCCCGACCTGCGTGCAGCCCGGCTGCGCGACAGCGCCATCGGCCAGCGCCGCCTGTCCGAACTGGTGGCTGCCCACACATGGGCGCGCGACTGGCTCCGCGCCTGCCTTGCGCGCGTGAACGGCGAGGTGAGTGACTCAGGTGACCCGGCTGACCCGGCGAGGTTTGACCTGCTCGATGAACTCCTGCAGTCGCAGGCCTGGCGCCTGGCCGACTGGCGCGTGGCGGGCGACGACATCAACTACCGGCGCTTTTTCAACATCAACTCGCTGGCTGCGCTGCGCATGGAAGACCCCGAGGTCTTCGAGGCCACCCATGTCCTGCCTATGCGCTGGCTGGGCGAGGGCAAGCTCACCGGTCTGCGCATCGACCATCCGGACGGGCTGGCCCACCCTTCGCAGTACTTCCAGCGGCTGCAGCAGCGCTACGCAGCCCTGCAGCGCGCCCAGGGCAAGGAACCCCGGGCTCTGTACCTCGTGGTCGAAAAGATCATGGCCGACCACGAGCCCCTGCCGGCCGACTGGCCGGTGCATGGCGGCACGGGCTACCGCTTCAGCACGCTGGTGACGGGCGTGATGGTCGACACCGCAGCGCAGGCGCGGTTTGACGCGATGTACCAGGCGTTCACAGGCGAAGACCTTCCGTTTGAGGAAGCGGCCTACGAGTGCAAGCGCCTCATCATCGAGAGCGTGCTGTTCAGCGACATGACGTGGCTGATGGACACCCTGCACCGCATCACGCGCGCCGACCGCGCCGTATGCGACTTCACCCGCAACCAGCTGCGCATTGCACTGGTGGAGGTGGCGGCGCAGTTCCCGGTGTACCGCACCTATGTGCTGGCCGATGGCACACCGCCCAGCGACCTGGACCGGCAGCACATTGCCTGGGCCATCAAGGCGGCACGCAGAAAGCTGGGCACTGCAGAAGGCGGCGTGCTGGCGTACATCCACGCAGTGCTACTGGGCACCCCGGGGCCGGAGCCCGCGCTGCGGCACGCCTTTGTGCGGCGCTGGCAGCAGTTCACTGCGCCGGTGATGGCCAAGGCGATTGAAGACACGCTGTTCTACCGCTACACGCGCCTGGTTTCGCTCAACGACGTGGGCGCGGAGCCCCGCCGTTTTGGCGTGTCGGTGGCGGCATTCCACCAGACCAACAGCCAGCGCTCGCGCCATGTGCCCCACGGGCTGCTGGCCACGTCCACCCATGACAGCAAGCGCTCGGAAGACGTGCGCGCGCGGCTGAATGTGCTGTCGGACCTGCCTGAGGTGTGGCAGGCGGTGGTAGAGCAGCTGCAAGCCGCAGGACACAGCTTTTGCAGCGAGGTGGATGGGCAGCAGGTGCCCACCGCGGGCGACCTGTGGAGCCTGTACCAGACCATGGTGGGCATCTGGCCCGCACGGCCCGTGGACGCGGCAGAAAAGGCCGCGCTGTCGGAAAGGCTGCAGCAGTACAAGATCAAGGCCATGCGCGAGGCCAAGGTGGCCACCAACTGGCTGTTCCCGCATGAGGCCTATGAAGCTGCCGTGACACGGTACATCGGGCATTGCCTGGCCAGCCGGCGTTTTGTGGGCGTGCTCGAAGACTTCGTGCAGCGCATCGCATCCTACGGCTACCGCAACAGCCTGTGCCAGGTGGCCCTCAAGCTCACCTGCCCGGGTGTGCCCGACATATACCAGGGCTGCGAAGTATGGAACTTTTCCCTGGTAGACCCGGACAACCGCCGGCCGGTAGACCTGCACGCCATGGCGCAGTCGCTCGACCGGGTGCAAGCGCTGTACGCGCACGGCTACCCGGCCGCTGCGGCGTGGCAGGACCTGCTGGGCAGCGGACCCGACATGCCCAGCGATGTGAAGCAACTGGTGACCTGGCGCCTGTTGCAGCTGCGCAGCCGCTTTGCGGCGCTGTTTCGCAACTCCATCTACCTGCCGCTGGAGATCACGGGCGACAGCGAGGCCCATGCCCTGGCGTTTGCGCGGATTCTGGACGACCAGGTGGTGGTGCTGGTGTCTTCGCGCCTGCTCGCCAGCAAGCCCAACGCGGGCTGGGGTGATACCCGGGTTGCACTGGCCGGGGCCCACCCCGGCCTGGTGCGGGTGCAGGCATGGACAAACTGGATGACGGGCAGGACCCTGGCGGCCGAAGACGCGCTGACACTGGATGAGGTACTGGGCAACGCAATGCCTGGTGGCGACGGGTTGCCGTTTGCGGTGCTGGTACCCGCGGACGCCCTGATATGAAGGTGCTGTTTGCCACTCCGGAGTTTGCCCCGCTGGTCAAGACGGGTGGGCTCGGGGATGTGAGTGCAGCGCTTCCGCGTGCACTCCGCGCGCTGGGCCACGATGTGCGCGTGCTCATGCCTGCCTATGGCGGAATGGCGTCTCTGGGCACCCTGCAACGCGTGATCTCGCTGCCTGCGTGGGAGGGCTGGCCTGCGGCGCAGCTGCTGCACACCGAGCTGCCCGACGGGCAGGTTCTGTGGCTGCTTGCCTGCCCCGCGCTGTACCCGAGCTCCGGCACCCCGTATGGCGACCCGGCTGCCCCCGACCTGCATGCGCAGGCTTTGCGCTTTGGTTTCCTCAGCCGTGTGGCGGCCTGGCTGGCCACGCCCGATAACACCACGGGCTGGCATGCCGATGTGCTGCACGCCAACGACTGGCCTGCAGGGCTTGCGCCCCTGTACCTGCGCCAGCTGCGCGATGCCCCGGGCGCTCCCCCGGCAGCCAAAAGCGTGGTGACGCTGCACAACCTGGCTTTCCAGGGCATTTTTCCCATGCACCTGGCGGACATGCTGCAGGTGGCGCCCATCCACCGCGGCATCGAAGGGGTTGAATACTGGGGCCAGCTCTCCATGCTCAAGGCGGCGCTTCAGTTTGCCGATGCGATCACCACCGTGAGCCCCACCTATGCGGCCGAGATACAGCAGCCCGCGCTGGGGGCCGGGCTGGACGGCGTGCTGCGCGTGCGTGCAGCCTCGCTGCACGGCATCCTGAACGGCATCGACACGGGCGTATGGAACCCGGCGAGCGACCCCCTGATCGCAATGAACTACGACAGCACCACGCTGGCCCATAAGGCAGCCAACACGCGCGCGCTACGGGCCCGCACGGGCCTCGTGCCCAGCACGGCCCCGCTTTTCGGCTTTGTCGGCCGGCTGACCACGCAAAAGGGAATCGACTGGATTCTGGCCAGCGCCCCCCGCTGGCTGGCCACGGGCGCGCAGCTGGTGGTCCTTGGCCGGGGCGATGCCGCACTGGAGCACGCCCTGCTGGACCTGGCGCAGGCCCACCCGGGCAGCGTGCACGCCACACTGGGCTTTGACGAAACGCTGGCACACCTGATCGAAGCGGGGGCCGACTGCTTTCTGATGCCGTCCCGTTTCGAGCCGTGCGGGCTGAACCAGATGTACAGCATGGCCTATGGCACTCCGCCGGTGGTCACACCCACCGGCGGACTGGCCGACACCGTCGAAGACGTGGGGGACAGCCTGGAGCATGGCACGGGCTTCGTCATGGAAACCACCAGCCAGGAAGGCTTTGACGCCGCCATGGACCGTGTGCTTTGCGCCTGGCGCAAGCCAGAACTCTGGAAGGGTATCCAGCAGCGCGGCATGGCCCGTGATTTCGGCTGGGGCAACGCGGCCAGGCAGTACAGCGCGATCTATACAACGCTGGCAGACAACACGACCGGGTGAAAAGACGGTAGCGGCCATGCCGCACATAGCGACGACATGCAGCCTTTGTAGAAATCGCCGGACCGGACCTGTCTCCGGCAAACGCCGCGGACAGGTCCAGCCACCTCAGACCAAAGGCGGGTCAGTCTCGCGCTCCGGATGGCGGTGCAGGGCAATGCACCGGATGAACGCCTCGAACTCGGCGCCCCCTGCTCCGGCAACGATACCGGGGTCGGACTCGCCGCCCGGCAGCGAGGTGGGCACGCCCGCAGCTTCCAGCAGCATGGCCGATGCCGGCATGACCAGGATGGACTTGCAGTGCCGGTAGTGGTCCTTGATGAATTCCATGGTGTGGCCATCAGCCGCCAGCTTCTGGACGCCTGCCGAGCCATCGGGCAGAGCCAGCGCATCGAACAGGAATCCAGGCTCGTTCTCCATCGATGCATCCGCATCCAGGCGTACGCCATCCGCCGCCTTGACCGGGCCGATGCGCGGCGCGACCAGCCGCGGCACCGCGCCCTGCGCCTGCAGCAGGGCGTGGAGCTGCATCACGCTTTCGCCCGCCACGCCATCCGCCACCAGCAGTGCAATCTTCCGGCCAGCAATGCTGCCATCGCCGGGCCGCGCCATCAGCGAGAGGGCATCGGACACGTCCACCTCGGGCGTGGGTGCCTCGGCAATCGCCTTGGGCATGGGCGCGGGCAGCGTGGTGATACCCAGACCCGCTGCCACCTGCGCCGCCAGGCCTTCCGAGACATTGCGCAATGAAGACACCATGCGCTCGCGAATCGCAGGCACGGTCACCTTGCTGAGCTCGAAACGGAAGGCCGCTACGATGTGCTGCTGCTCTACCGCCGTCTGGCTGTCAAAGAACAGCCGGGCCTGGGTGTAGTGCTCTGCAAACTTCTCGGGTTTGGCGCGCACCTTGCCCTGCTCCTCCTTGGCCGCAATGCGTGCAGGCACCGATACAAAGCCCTGTGAGCCGGCCTGGAACGGGCAACCGCCTGCCAGCGAGTTGGGTTCGTACGACACCCGTCCGCGGTGGATGGCCTGCCGGTGCATGCCGTCGCGCTGGTTGTTGTGCACGGGCGCAATGGGTGCATTGATGGGGATCTCGTGGAAGTTGGGCCCGCCCAGGCGCGAGATCTGCGTATCCACATACGAATGGATGCGCCCGGCCAGCAGCGGGTCGTTCGAGAAATCGATGCCCGGCACCACATGCGCGGTGCAGAAGGCCACTTGCTCCGTTTCGGCAAAGAAGTTGTCAGGGTTGCGGTTGAGCACCATGCGGCCAATGGGGCGCACGGGGATCAGCTCTTCGGGAATGATCTTGGTGGCATCCAGGATGTCGAAGCTGAAGCGGTCGGCCTGCTCTTCCGTGAACACCTGCACGCCCAGTTCGTACTCGGGGTACACCCCCGCCTCGATGCGTTCCCACAGGTCGCGTCGGTGGTAGTCGGGGTCGGCGCCGGAAATCTTCACAGCCTCGTCCCACACCAGCGAATGGGTGCCCGCCTTGGGCGACCAGTGGAACTTGACGAACACCGACTCCCCCACCGCATTCACGAAGCGGAAGCTATGCACGCCAAAGCCCTGCATGGTGGCGTAGCTGCGCGGAATGGCGCGGTCCGACATCACCCACATGAGCATGTGGGTGGACTCCGGCATGAGCGACACGAAATCCCAGAAAGTGTCGTGCGCGCTGGCGGCCTGCGGCATCTGGTGGTGCGGCTCAGGCTTGACGGCGTGCACCAGGTCCGGAAACTTCATGGCGTCCTGGATGAAGAACACAGGCATGTTGTTGCCCACCAGATCCCAGTTGCCTTCGTCGGTGTAGAACTTCACGGCAAAGCCGCGCACATCGCGGGCCGTGTCCTTGGAGCCGCGCTCGCCCTGCACCGTGGAAAAGCGCACGAAGACGGGCGTGATCTTTCCGGCTTCCTGGAATGGCGCAGCCCGGGTGAGGTCGCTCAACGATTCGTACGCCTCGAAGAAGCCATGCGCACCCGAGCCGCGGGCGTGCACGATGCGCTCGGGAATGCGCTCGTGGTCGAAGTGGGTGAGCTTTTCGCGCAGTACGAAGTCTTCCAGGAGCACCGGTCCGCGCAGGCCGTACTTGAGCGAGTTCTGGTTGTCGCTGACGGGTACACCCTGGTTGGTGGTCAGGCGCTGGCCGGTGGAGTCCACCCGAACCCGGTCGAGCGACTCGATGGTGGCATTGACCCCAGGCGTGGCGCGGCTGCCGGTCTTGGGATTCGATAGCGCCGCCTCGGAAAGAGAGCTGGCGCTCACCAGGTCGGACTCGGGCTCCACCGTTGCACCGGGTTGCGGGGCCGTGCCCTGCGCAAACCCGTGTTCGCCAGGTTTGGTCGCATTGAATGGCATGGCCGCAGCCATGGCGTGGGTCTGCATGGCTTTTCGGGCCAGCGCATCACCGCTGGGTTCCATCGACGACGGGGCACTGTCGGTATTGCGTGCGGCAGCAGCAAACTGGTCACCGGGTGAAGCACCCTTGGATTTCTCGCTCATTGGCGCGCCTTTCATGGGGAGTTGGACGGGAGCCCCCAGCCTCGACCATGGGCGTTCCACTGCATGTCAGACGGACCCTACTTCGGCCGTAGCTGCCAAGCCACCCTTCCTGGCGAGGCTGAAAAACCGGTTGCTTGGTCGCTTCGCCCAGCGATGCGGTGGGCTTGTCATGGCACTCCCACGGTACGTTGCCCGTTGCAAGGCGCTCGCCCACCATGGGCACGGTCCAGTGCACGGAGCTGGCCAGCCCAGCGGCACAGAGACAGCCATGCCAGGCCGCTGCAGTGGTGGCAGGCCGATGCCACCAGATCCGGCGGCCAGGCTTCAAAGCTTTAGCCCAGGCGAAACCTGCGCCACAAGCCGGCAGGCCGTAGCCGTCGAACTTGAGTTCCCAGGCCCAAGCATCCAGATCCGCTGTCCGACAGTCGACCCGGATGGCCCGCTCTGGGGCCAGCTGTTCGGCCTCCTTGAAGACGTCGTGGATGGCCATGCAGTAACGCCCATCCCCAAGAGCAGCGCCCCGGCCACAGGCTGAATCCTGATTCCTTCTGAAGGGCATTCAAGGCTGAAATGCCCCCTGGCGCACGCCCTGCAAGGGAGACCTGCTAGCAATTCTGAACACCGGTTGATGCCCCCTGCACCGGTAGTTCCCACGGACAGGACAGCGGGGATATACTGTTTTTTCATACAGTATTTATCCATGCATTTTGATGCCCCGTCAGGCCAACTCCCATGTCCGCCCCGCTTCCTGCAGCCTTCGCCGCTTTCGACCCAGGTGCCATGCTGGCGCCCCATGTGGCCGAGGCTCTCTGGCGCGGAACGGAGGTCAATGCCAGTGCCGTCCGGACGGTACGCACGGGTTTTGATGCGCTGGATGCACAGTTGCCCGGAGGCGGCTGGCCCACCCACAGCCTGACGGAAGTGCTGACGCCGCAGGCGGCTTTCTGCGAATGGCGCCTGCTGGGCCGTTCGCTGCCAGCGCTCATGCAGGACGGCGGGCGCCTCTATCTCATCGCCCCGCCCAAACAGCCGCATGCAGGAGGGCTGGCCCAGCTCGGAGTGACGGCAGAGCAGGTTCTGTGGATCGACGCCTCCAAGCCTGTAGACCGGCTCTGGGTCACCGAGCAGATCCTCAAGTCCGGTCCCGCCGGGGCCGTGCTGGCCTGGCTGCCCCAGGCACGGCCTGAGCAGTTGCGGCGCCTGCAGATCCACGCGCAGTCGTGTGATGCCCCAGTGTTCCTGTTCAGGCCCCTGGCCACGCTGGCTGATGCATCACCCGCCCCCTTGCGCATCACCGTGGCGCCAGCACAGGGGTGGGATCTGGAGGTGCGCATTGCCAAGCGCCGGGGTTCGTGCCTCGATGAATCGCTGTACCTGCCCGCCATGCCGGGCAACCTGGCGGACGTGATCCCACCGCGGTTGCACACCGTTCCGGCAGCACCTGCTGTCGCCCCTTCGCGCGAGGAGGCTTCCCATGCTCGGGCATTGGGCCGCATTGCTCCCCCTGCCGCTGCCCGCGTGCCCGTCTCCCATTGATGCCGCCTCCCTCGGAATCTGGGCATTGCAGTTCACCCCACGGGTGGCTTTGCTCGAAGGTTCGGTGGTCGCAGAGATGGCAGGCAGTGCACGGCTGTTCGGGGGCATGGCGCAGCTGCGCACGCAGGTGGAATGCGGGGCACAGGAACTGGGCGCCCGGGTGGCCTGGGCACCCACTGGCAAAGCAGCTCTGGCACTGGTGCGCCATGCAGGCAGCACAAATGCCCTGGATGGATTCAAGGCCTCTCTTGCCCAGGTGCTGGATGCCCTGCCCCTGCAGGCTATCACCGCCGTTGCCCTGCACGAACCTACGCTGGCGCGGGTGGGCTGCCGCACGCTGGGCGATGTACGCAGGCTGCCGCGCGGCGGTCTGGGCCGGCGGTTTGACACAGCCCTGCTCACGGCGCTGGACCAGGCCTATGGCCTGCGGCCGGAGGCTTATGAATGGATCACCCTGCCCGAGCAGTTCCAGGCCCGGCTGGAACTGATGTCGCGTGTCGAATCCGCACCTGCACTGCTGTTTGGTGCGCGGCGCCTGCTGGTGCAGATGACAGGCTGGCTGGCGGCCCGCCGACTGGGCACCACGGCCTTCACCCTGCGCTGGTGCCACGACGTGATGCGCGCCAAGGATGCCGGCACTGGCGGAGAGCTGACGGTGCGCACGGCGCAGCCCACGCAGAACACCGAACACCTGGCACGCCTGCTGACCGAGCACCTGGCCCGCGTGCAGCTGCTGGCCCCGGCTGGCGACCTCGAACTGCTGGCCACGGAGGTGGTGCCCATCTCCGAGGAAAGCCGTTCGCTCATTCCCGAAACCCTGCGCCGAGGGGGCAGCACCGACCTGGCGCTCGAGCGCATCCAGGCACGCCTGGGCAACGCCTGCGTGCGCCGCCCGGTCATGTCGCCCGACCATCGGCTCGAATGGATGCAAAGCTGGAACAGCACGCCAGGCAAACGCCCCCAGGCACCCGAAGCGGTATATGCATTTCCCCTGCCCACCTGGGTGCTGGATGAGCCCCTGCGGCTGATCGAACGTGACAACCGGCCCTGCTATCAGGGGCCGCTACAGATGCTGCTGGGCCCCGACCGGATCGAAGGGGGATGGTGGCACCGCAGCGTGGCCGGACCAGATGCCGTACCGCTGAACGTGCAGCGCGACTATTGGCTCGCGCTGAGCCCGCATGCGGGCGTGCTGTGGATCTTTCAGCAGCGGCTGGCGCACGACCAGACAGCCTGGTTCCTGCATGGGCACTTTGCCTGAGGAGTCCGCGCATGACCGCACACACCCGATCCCTGCCCGACTACGCAGAACTGCGCTGCGTGTCGAACTTCACGTTTCTGCGCGGCGCCAGCCACCCTGAGGAGCTGGTGGAGCGCGCCAGGGAGCTGGGCTACCGGGCACTTGCCATCACCGACGAGTGCACCATGGCCGGTGCGGTACGTGCCCATGTGGCCGCCAAGGCCGCAGGACTGCCGCTGCTGCTGGGCTCGCAGTTCTGCATCACGCCGCGCAGCAGCGCTGAAGCTCCCTTCACGCTGGTGGTGCTGGCGCAGAACCTGAACGGCTACGGCAACCTGTGCGCCTTCATCACCCGGCTGCGACGCACGGCTGACAAGGGCACCTACAGCCTCACGCTGGACCACATCACAGGGGTCGAGCTCACCGACTGCCTGACCCTGCTCTGCCCCGACCGCAAGGCCACGCAGGCGCAGCTGGAGGGCATGGGACTGTGGGCGCTGCACCACTTCACCGGGCGCTGCTGGATCGGGGTGGACCAGATGCGCCGCCTGGACGATGAGCTGTGGCTGCACCGCATGCGCCACCTTTCGGGACTTACCGAGTTACCCCTGGTGGCGGTGGGCGATGTGCACATGCATGTGCGCTCGCGCAAGCCGCTGCAGGACGTGCTGACCGCCACCCGCCTGGGCAAGCCCCTGGCCGAGTGTGGCCATGCCCTGCAGCGCAGTGCCGAACAGCACCTGCGCACCCGCCTGCGGCTGGCCCGCACCTTTGCGCCCGACCTGCTGGCCGAGACCCTGCAGGTGGTGGCCCGCTGCAGCTTCAGCCTGGACGAACTGAAATACCAGTACCCCGACGAGGTGGTGCCGCGCGGGCACACGGCCGCGAGCTTTCTGCGCCAGGTGACGTACGAAGGCGCGGGCCGCCGCTGGCCGCAGGGCATCACCGCTGCCGTACACGCACAGATCGAGCACGAGTTGTCGCTGATCTGCGAGCTGCGCTATGAGCACTACTTCCTTACCGTGTACGACATCGTGGCGTTTGCGCGCTCGCGCCACATCCTGTGCCAGGGCCGTGGCTCGGCCGCCAACAGCGTGGTCTGCTACTGCCTGGGCGTGACCGAGGTGGACCCGGCCCGCATGTCGGTGCTGTTCGAGCGTTTCATCAGCAAGGAGCGCAACGAGCCCCCCGACATCGACATCGACTTCGAGCACCAGCGCCGCGAGGAAGTCATCCAGTACCTCTATGCCAAGTACGGGCGCGACCGCGCAGCGCTCACGGCCACCGTCATCCGCTACCGGCCCCGTTCGGCCGTCCGCGATGTGGGCAAGGCGCTGGGTTTTGACCTGGCCACGCTCGACGCGATTGCCAAGGGCCAGAAATGGTTTGACGGGACTGACGTGCGGCTGGAACGTTTTGACGAGCTGGGCATGTGCGTGGAAGACCTGGCCGTGCGCCAGCTCATCACGCTCACAGGCCAGCTCATCGGTTTCCCCCGCCACCTGTCGCAGCACACGGGCGGCTTCGTGCTCACGCGGGACCTGCTGTGCCGCATGGTGCCGGTGCAAAACGCGGTCATCGAGTGGGACAAGGACGACCTGGATGCCGCCGGGCTGCTCAAGGTGGATGTGCTGGCGCTGGGGATGCTGTCAGCCATCCGCCGCGCGCTGGACCTGATCGGCCAGCGGCGCGGCTGCGAATTCGGCATGCAGGACATCCCGGCCGAAGACCCTGCCACCTACGACATGGTCTGCAAGGCCGACACCATCGGCGTGTTCCAGATCGAGAGCCGCGCCCAGATGAGCATGCTGCCCCGGCTGCGCCCCAGGTGCTTTTACGACCTGGTGATCGAAGTGGCCATCGTGCGGCCCGGCCCCATCCAGGGCGGCATGGTGCACCCCTACCTGAACCGACGCCAGGGCAAGGAGCCCGTGACCTACCCCAGCGAGGC
>LNEG01000141.1 GCA_001464865.1 Burkholderiales bacterium Ga0074133 | reverse complement strand
CGCGGCTATGCGCGCGAATTTGCCGAGCAGATCTTCGAGCAGATCAAGGGCTTTTCGGAATACGGCTTCCCTGAAAGCCATGCCGCCAGCTTTGCCCTGCTGGTCTATGCATCGTCCTGGATCAAGTGTCACGAACCCGCCGCGTTCCTGGCGGCGCTGCTCAATAGCCAGCCCATGGGTTTCTACAGCGCCAGCCAGCTGGTGCAGGATGCGCGCCGCCACGGCGTGGAGGTGCGGCCTGTGGACGTGATGTACAGCGATGTGGACACCTCGCTGGAAGACCTGCCGCAGAAACCCGCCGTGCGCCTGGGCCTGCACCTGGTGCAGGGCCTGCGGCATGCCAGCGCCGGGCGCATCATGGCCGAGCGCATGCGGGCGCCTTTTGACAGCGCCGAGGAACTGGCCCGGCGCTGCGGCCTGGAACAGCACGAGATGAAGCTGCTGGCCGCCGCCGGTGCACTGGCATCCCTGTCGGGCCACCGGCGCCAGCAGGTGTGGGATGCCGCTGCGCTGCACGCACCGCCCCGGCTGCTGCAGGATGCCCCCGTGGAGGAAGACTTTCTGGAGCTGCCCGCAGCCTCCGAGGGCGAAGACGTGCTGTGGGATTACGCATCGGTGGGCCTGACCTTGCGAAGCCACCCGATGGCGCTGCTGCGGCCCCGGCTCGACCGGTACAGACTCAAGACATCGCAAGACCTGCGCCGCATTCCCGACGGCCGCACCGTGCGCACCGCCGGCATCGTCACGCTGCGTCAGCAGCCGGCAACGGCCAACGGCACCGTTTTTGTATCGCTGGAGGACGAGCACGGCGCCACCCAGGTCATTGTGTGGCGCAGCCTGCGCGAAACGCAGCGGCAGGTTCTGCTGGGGGCACGACTGCTGGCCGTCAAGGGGCGGTGGCAACGCCAGGGCGATGTGTGCAACCTGATTGCCGAGCGGCTGGCCGACCTCTCGCCCCTGCTGGGGCGCCTGACGACCGAGAGCAGGGATTTCCGATGAGAGCACAGCAAACCATCCTGTTCGACACCGAACCCGTGGCGGCGCTGATCGCGGGGCGGGTGTATGCGCCCGAATTCCCGGGCAGAGATGAAGAACAGGAGCTACTGCAGATCTCCCAGTCGCTGCCACTACATGCCGCACGCCACCAGCAGTAACAGGCGCCGCCCCCGCATGCACCCGCTGAGCGAACGATTGACAACATGTCTGGATGTGCCGACCGTAACGCTGCTACACGCCCTGCTGTAGAAGTACGGGCCGGGGAGGCACGTACGGCTGCAGTTCACACCCTAACCCGACGTACCGGCCACAGTGCAGCTGAACGTGGTTCCGCGGTCCATCTGCCAGATGGCTGGCCAGGCTCGGTGGGACTGACAGCACAGCGTGGCACCCGCTATCGAGCCACGGGTGGTCCATCACCTTCCGGACCCGGCGGTACCGGTTCACACAGATGCAGCCACAAAGCGGCCCCGCCTGGCTGTGATCTATCTGCCACGGCACTTGCGCGGACAATGCATGAATCAAACCGGCCCGCCCAGCGTGGTCACAAGGAGGGTGGATGTTGCAAGGTGGTGGAGACTATTCAGCAACGCTGGCAGTACTGGCCAGCGCACTGGGCTGTGGTCTTCTGATGGGAATCGAACGCGAACGCCGCAAGGGCAACGGACCGGGCCGTGGGCCAGCCGGCGTCCGAACCTTCACGCTCACCAGCCTTGCGGGCAGTGTGGCTGCCGTGCTGGGCTCCCCCGCCCTAATCGCTGTCGGTGCCGTGTTTGTCGCGGCACTGGGCTTGCTCAGCGCGTGGCGCGACAAGCTCGACGACCCTGGCATGACCACCGAAGTCGCACTCCTGCTGGCCTATCTGATCGGCGTGATGTGCGCTTACAGCCAGCCGCTGGCAGCCGCCCTGGCGGTGGCGGTCACCGTACTGCTGGCTGCTCGCGACACCCTGCACCGCTTTTCACGCCACTGGCTGCAGCCCGGCGAGGCACGCGACGGACTCATGCTTGCTGCGCTGGCACTGCTGGTAGTGCCCCTGGCCCCAGACCGGCCCCTGTGGGGCGATGCGCTCAACCCGCAGGTGGTTGCAAGGCTGCTGGTGGTGCTGCTGCTGATCCAGTCAGCCGCGCATGTGGGACGCCGGCTGATGCAGGCCCGCCATGCGCTGGGCCTGGCGTCGCTGGCATCGGGCTTCGTCTCCAGCACCGCCACCATCGCCACGCTCGGCATGCAGGCGCGCAGCACGCCAGCGCAGGCCCGACTGCAGGCGGGAGCGGGGGTACTCTCGTGTGCGGCCACCATGGTGCAACTGCTGGTGGTAGCCGCCACAGTGCAGCCCGCATGGCTGCTGCGCCTGGCAGCCCCCGCCACGGCAGGCATGCTGGTGGCGCTGGCCTGGGGTGCGTGGCTCATGCGGCCCGCAGCGGGACACACGGCGCCCAAACCCGGTGCGCCCGCGCCGGACGACGGGGCTATGCAAACCGTTGCCGCGCTGGCTCCGTCAGCCCCCGCATCGGCAGCCGCCCACCAAGGGACGGCCCCCGCGCCACGCCCCATGGAAGATTCACGCATGTTCAAGCTGCGCGACGCGGCGGCGGTGGCCCTGCTGCTCACCGCCGTGCAGGCTGCGGTCCAAGGACTCAGGCTGGCGTTCGGCGATGCAGGCCTGCTCGCAGGCGCATTGCTGGCTGCACTGGCCGACCTGCATGCAGCCGCCGCCGCAGTCCTGCTGCAGGGAACTCCTGCAGACGCCGACAGCGCCGCCATGGCGCAGGCTCTGATGGCCGCGGTGCTGGTACATGCCGCCAGCAAAAGCGTGGTGGCCGCGGCCAGCGGCGGCTGGCGATATGCGTGTTACGCCGTGCCAGGCATCTGGGTACATTCGCTGGTGTTTGCGGGATGGCTGCTGGTACGCTGAACAGCTTACAGCGGCAGAATCTCACCATGCAGGCGATGGTCCGGCACAGGCGTCGATGAATGCAGCGGCCAGTACCAGTGCCATCCACTGCAATGCCTACGGAGCCACGTCCATGCCCCCTGCCACTTACGAGAACCGGAAAATCGCCTTTCTGACCCAGCACGGCAAGCAGACGGTGATTGCAGCGGCACTGGAGCCCGCACTCGGCTGCACCATCGAGCACGTGACCGGCTACGACACCGACCAGCTGGGGACCTTCACGCGTGAACTGAGCCGCCCTGGGACCCAGATGGAGGCAGCGCGCCGCAAGGCACGCAAGGGCATGGAGCTTTCCGGGCTGTCCGTGGGCCTGGCCAGCGAGGGAAGCTTCGGAGCCGACCCTTTCACCGGCATGTTTCCATGGAATGTCGAGATGCTGGTGCTGATCGACGACGTGCTGGGCATAGAGGTGGTGGGCATGGCACAAGGCCCCGCGCGCAATGGCTGGCTGCTCACAGGCAGTTGGCAGGAAGCCCAGGCCTTTGCCGCACGCGAAGGTTTCCCGGAGCATCATCTCGTCCTGCGCCCAGAGGGGCAGGATGATGCCCGCATTCACAAAGGCATCGCCAGCCCACATGCACTGCGCACCTGTTTTGACCGGTGCCTGTCCCTATCGGGCAACGGCAAGGTGTGGATCGAAACCGACCTGCGCGCCTTTGCCAACCCCAGTCGCATGAAACATATCGCGCAAGCTGCGGATGACCTCTGTGACCGCCTTCAAGCTACCTGCCCGGCATGCGCAACACCGGGGTACGGAGTCACCGGCCGCCTGCCAGGGCTGCCATGCGAGGCCTGCGGCCAGGCCACATCGAGCTACCGATCGCAGATATGGACATGCGTGCGCTGCCATCACAAGGCAGAACAGATCCGCACAGACCGCATCGTGGCCGAGGCACGCCACTGTCCGCACTGCAATCCCTGAGATAGCTGGCCATCGCGCCGGCATTCAAGGACATCAGGTCGCCCGCAATGCAAACTGAGGCGGTGGCTGTCATTGAGCCGGACTGTAGACACGACCTGCGTAGCGGTTGTCTGACCGCCAAGGTCAATGCAATGCAAGGGTGCTTGGCTCCGCCACGCGCAACGGGCTGACACGAAGGGCAGGTCGTCGCTCAGACGGAATCACACGGCGGGCATGCCGGCCCGCTCCAGCATCGCATGCAAAAGCACATTGCAACCGGCGGCGACATGCTCGGGCTTTGCATCTTCGATTTCGTTGTGGCTGATACCGTCTTTGCAGGGTATAAAGATCATGCCTGCAGGAGCCAGTTGTCCGGCGTAGATGGCGTCGTGCCCCGCCCCCGAAACGACTGGCATATGGCTCAGACCCAGCTGCTGGGCTGCGCTCTGTACGGCATTGATGCAACCAGAATCAAACGGCTGGGCCGCGTAACTCGATACGAGTTCGAATTGGATCTGCATGCCGGTTTCGACGCTCAGGCGCGCAGCAAGGGCGCGCACTTCCGAGACCTGCTCATCCACCAGCGCATCGGTGCTGTTGCGCAGGTCAATCGAGAACCTGACCTGACCCGGTATCACATTTCGGCTGTTGGGGTGCACCTGCACCATGCCCACCGTACCGCGCCCGTGCGGGCCATGGCGCATGGCAGATGCCACAACGTCCTGCATGATCAGCGTGGCGACCTGCAACGCGTCCCGCCGCAGCGCCATGGGCGTGGGCCCGGCATGGGCCTCTGTGCCAGTCACAGTGCAGTCAAACCACCGTATGCCCAGTACACCATGCACCACACCGATGGTGACTTTGGCGTCTTCGAGCACAGGTCCCTGCTCGATGTGTGCCTCGAAATACGCACCGATGGGGTGGTCACCCGGCTCCTCGTCACCGATGTATCCAATCCGTTCCAACTCCTCGCGCACACTCTTGCCTTCCGTATCGCGCGCAGCGTAAGCGTGCTCCAGCGTGAATGCCTTGGCGAAGACGCCCGAGCCCATCATCACCGGCACAAAGCGCGACCCTTCCTCGTTGGTCCAGAACGCCACCTCGATCGGCGCTTCGGTCTCGATGCCGTGGTCGTTAAGCGTGCGTACCACCTCAACACCGGCCAGCACACCGTAGTTGCCGTCGAACTTGCCGCCTGTAGGCTGGGTATCAATATGACTGCCCGTCATGACGGGCGGCAGGCTGTTGTTGCGTCCCGGCCGGCGCATGAAGACATTGCCAATCTTGTCGATGGTGACCGCCATCCCGGCTTCACGGGCCCAACGGGTGACGAGATCGCGCCCTTGCCTGTCCAGATCAGTGAGCGCGAGACGGCATACCCCACCCTTTGGTGTGCCACCGATCTGCGCAAGCTCCATCAACGACGCCCACAGACGGTCGCCATTGATGCGCAGGCTGGCGGTACTCATGGAGGCAGATTGGATCAAGGTCATGGAGATTCAGGGTCAGTGGGGGAAGATTCGCGGTAGGCAGCAAAAGCATCGCGCAGGCGCCGGCCACGCACGGGCGTGTCGACCAGCGAGCGCTCGAGCTCCGCAAGGTGTTTGCGCATTTCTGCGGCAGCCGGGGCGCTGCCGCGCAGCAGTGCCTCAATGACGTCAGCATGACGGTGCGCCACGCACACCTGACCGCCATCGACCTTGAACCGCGCCATGAGCAGCGAGGTCGTAGGGAGCAGACCATTGAGCAGACGCCCGAAAACAGGGTTGCCGTGCATGCGCGTGAGAGCGTGGTGAAAGTCGCCCGACAGCCGGATCGCTTCAGCCCTGTCGCCGCGCTGATCGGCGGCCTGCTCGGCCTGCGCGATCGCACGCAACTCGGCCAGCTGTTCCGATGAGAGGCGGCCGCCGAGGCGTCGCGCCACTTCACATTCCACGATACGCCGCGCCTCAAACACATGCACCGCGTCTTCCAGGCTGGGTAGCGGCACACGCGCGCCACGGTTGTGGCGCAACTCGATCACCTGATCCTGGGCCAGTCGCTGCAGTGCCTGGCGCACCACCGTGCGCGAGACCTTGAACTCGGTGGCCATTTCGGCTTCGCGCAGCCATTCACCAGGCGCAAGGCGATGCTCTAGAACCGCACGATAGATCGCGTCATACACACGGTCGGTAACTGTGCCATCCGGTTCGGTGGGCGGTGCTGAAATCGGCTGTTCGGAGTTCATGTGGCAACATGTGAATAGGCCCTCGCGCCTTCCACCGGAGGCTTTTCATGACGCGCAATGTTTCCATTCAGCCCCTGCAAACCGAGGCCTTCAAAGCCTACGGGGTGGTGTTGAACCTGGGCGATTCGGCAACACGGGTGATCAACGCTGGCACCAGCCAGCGCCTGGACCTGCCAGGACCGCTCGCACTGTACACCGAGGGCGGCCAGCCAGTTCTGGCCGTTTTCCGCGCGCGCGCCCAGGCCCCTGCGGGCCCTTGGCACATGCTGGAACGCCATCGACTGGGGTCGCAAAGCTTTGTGCCACTGGCGGGCGCACGTTGCGTGGCGCTGGTGGCCCTGGGCAGCAACAACCCCGACCTCTCCACGCTCGCCGCGTTCGCGGTGGAAGGCAACCAAGGCATCACACTGCATCCAGGTACCTGGCATCACCCCTTGCTGGCGCGGGACGACGGCGACTTTCTCGTCATCGAGCGGGCGGACGATGTAATCGATTGCGATGTGGTTCAACTGGAAACCCCGGTGTACCTGCGCGAGGGCTAAGCCTTGGCGATACGCTCGGCCAGCCTCACCAGACTGCGGTCGCTACCGCGCGGGCCCAGCAGCGAAATGCCCAAAGGCGCACCGGCTCGACGCGCCAGCGGCAGGCTGAGTTGCGGTAAGCCCGAAAGGCCAGCCACGCACAGCAAGCGGATGGCGCGATTGCGGTAATCCTCCAGAGCGCTCTCGGGGTCTGCCACACGCGGCGCAATGTCTGGCATGGTGGGCAACACCAGGACACCATCGCTGCCCAGCAACCCCGTCAGCTGCGCGGTGAAACGCTCACGGAACGCACGGCCTTCAGCGACCTGCTCGTCCGTCACTTTCGAGCTCCACTCAAAGCGCTGTGCCACGCCAGGGCCGAGCGGCGGAGCAAAGCGGCGAATGAAGTCCCCATCCACCTGCCACGACTCATGGCCCTGGATGTGACGAAAGTGCCAGTACATCGCGTCCAGGCTATCGAGCACAACCTGTGCCTTGCCTGCCTTGCCGAGAACAGCCTCGATCTGGCTGCGCGCGGGCGCCAGTGCCTTACGGGCTTCAGACGTGGCCAAGGCCCACAGGTCTGCCGGGGCGAGCAAGCGCACGCTGTCAGGCAAAGGCGTTGCATCGTCGCCGAGCAGCACATCGGCCACGCGCGCGAAAGTGGGCACATCGCGGGTAAACCAGCCACACGTGTCCAGGCTGGGCGCCAGGTCCAGCGCGTCTTGTAGGCTCACCCGGCCGTGGGTGGGCCGCAGGCCAACCAGGCCGCAGTGGCTGGCGGGTGCGCGCACCGAGCCACCGGTGTCGGTTCCCAGTGCGAAGTCGCACAGGCCATGCGAGACCGCTGCAGCCGATCCGCAAGACGAACCACCGGCAATGCGGTCGGGTGCAGCACCGTTGATCGGCGAACCAAAGTGCGCGTTTTGCCCATTCATGGAGAAGGCAAGCTCGTCGGTAATGGTTTTGCCCACGAAGCGCGCGCCTGCATCCAGCAAGACCTGCACCGATGGTGCCGTACGCGCCTGCACCCCCAGGAGTGCCAGAAGCAGCGGCTGCCCGCCGCTGGTGGGATAGCCATTGATATGGAACAGGTCCTTGACTCCGAAGCCCAGGCCGGCGAGCGGCCCCGTGGCGGCTCGCGGCACCGGCACGGCGGGATAGGGCATGAAGGCGCGGGCAGGGTCGTGAAGAACGTCGGCGTGCGATGTCATGGGCGTGGTACCAGGGTCTGGGTCAAAGGAAATGAACGATATTCTTCAAGCTGCTTCGTGCCCCCGCAGCAGCGCATGA
>LNEG01000140.1 GCA_001464865.1 Burkholderiales bacterium Ga0074133 | reverse complement strand
GTCTACACACGCACACAACGCACACTGTGCCCCGCAGCGAGCCAGCGGACTTCGGGGCGGTCGGTCTTGCAGACGTCCTGCACCATCCGGCAGCGGTCTGCAAATGCGCAGCCAGGGGGCAAGTCCGTGAGGTCCGGCGGCGAGCCGGCAATGGTCGCGAGCCGAGTGCCCTTGGGTAGCGCACCGCTGGCGCGGCTTTTGAGCAGTGCCAGCGTGTAAGGATGGCGTGGAGCGCGCAACAAGGTGGCGGCATCGCCCTCTTCCACAATGCGCCCGGCGTACATCACGGCAATGCGGTCGGCCACCTCTACCGCAGCGCCGATGTCGTGGGTGACAAAGATCACCGACAGGCCGAGTTCCCGCTGCAGTTCGCGCAACAGCAGCAGGATCTGGATCTGCACGGTTGCGTCCAGCGCTGTCGTGGGTTCGTCTGCCAAAAGCAGCTGGGGCTTCCAGGCAAGCGCCAGGGCAATCATCGCGCGCTGGCGCATGCCGCCGGACATCTCGTGCGGATAGGCTTGCAGCCGCCGCTCGGGGCTGGGAATCCGCACCCGCTCAAACAGCTCCAGCGCACGCTGCCGGGCCTGGACCTCGCTCACACTCTCGTGGCGGCGGATCGCTTCGATGATCTGCGCTCCCACCGAATAAACCGGGTCAAGCGCGAGCAGGGGCTCCTGAAAAATCATCGATGCAACCTTGCCGCGATAGTCGGCCAGATCCTGCGTACCCAATTCAAGCACGTTGTGCTCGCCCACACGCATCACACCCTCGATACGGCTGCGCCCGGGCGGGTGAAGACGCAGCAGGCTGCGCAGCGTGACGCTTTTTCCTGATCCGGACTCGCCGATGAGGGCCACCACCTCGCCGCGCCTGACCTGCAGATCGACGCCGTTGACGGCCTCGACTGGCTTCTTTCCGCCAGTAAATGTGACGCGCAGGTTGCGCACATCAACGAACGGTGCTTCTGTCTTGTCGGCGGTCATGCGGCTTCCTTCAACAGGCCGGGGGCTTCGGTGTGGCCACTCCCAGCCACATGCATCCAGCAGGATGCGATCTGACCGTGCGCGATGGGAGAGAGCGATGGAACACGTTCACTGCACAGGGCCTGTGCGTGCGCGCAACGTGTGTGAAAGCGGCAGCCTGGGGGCGGGTTGATGGGGTTGGGCGGGTCGCCTGCCAGAGGTGGCTCTTCGGTGCGGTGGTCCGGGTCCATCGATGGAATGGACGAGAGCAGCGCCCGCGTGTAGGGGTGGGCCGGGTGGTCGAACAAGGTCTCGCTATCGCCGATCTCGGCCACCTGGCCCAGATACATCACCATGACCCGATCGCTCATGTAGCGCACCACATTCAGGTCGTGGCTGATGAAGATGTAGGTGAGGCCGAACTCGTCCTTCAGGTCGAGCAGGAGATTGAGCACCTGCGCCTCGACCGATTTGTCCAGCGCCGAGACAGCCTCATCCAGGATGATCAGCCGCGACTGCAAGGCCAGCGCGCGCGATGTTGACGCGCTGGCGCTGACCGCCCGAGAGTTCGTGCGGGTAGCGTGCCGCAAACCTCTGCGGCTCCAGCCCCACACGCGCAAGCAGGTCACGCGCGCGCTCCACGGCTTCCTTGCGCGGCAGTCCGTGCACCTGCGGGGCGAATGCAATCGAGTCCTCCATGGTCAGCCGCGGGTTCAGGGATGCATAGCTGTCCTGGAACACCATCTGCGTCTGGCGGTGGAACTGCTTGAGGCTGAGTGAGTGGCCGCCCACGGTCTGGCCATCAAACACGATCTCGCCGTGATCCGGACGGATCAGCTGCATGAGCAGGCGCGCCGTGGTCGACTTGCCGCAGCCAGACTCGCCCACCACGCCCAGGGTCTCGCCCTTGAAGACATCAAAATCGATGCCGTCGACCGCGCGCACCACGCCACCGCCGCGGCCGAATACGTCTTTCTTGAGCGGGAAATGCTTGACCAGACCGCGCACGCCCATGAGGGGTTGCGCCGGGCCGCCGATGTCGGGAATGCTCAGTGGCATGATGACCTCACTGCTTGATTTCCATGGCCGAGCGCAAGCCGTCGGCCAGGAGGTTGAACGCGATAGACGTGATGAAAATCATCAAACCGGGCAAGGCTGCAATCCATGGTTGCACGTAGATGGCGGTACGCAAGGTGTTGAGCATCAGGCCCCATTCGGGCTCGGGCGGCTTCACACCCAGGCCCAGAAAACTCAGGCCTGATGCCAGGATCATGGCTACTGCGATCAGGCTGGTCGCGTACACGAATATCGGCCCGAGCACGTTGCCCAGCACGTGGACCCGCACAATCGTGAAGGCATTGGCACCCGAGGCGCGTGCTGCATCCACAAAGTCTCGTCCGCGGATCTGAGTGGTCACGCTTTCCGCCACGCGCGCAATCGGCGGGATGAAGACGATGGTGAGCGATATCAGCGAGTTGGTGATGCCAGCGCGGAGCGCGCCTGAGAGCGCGATGGCCAGCAACACCGAGGGGAAGGCGTAGAACACGTCGATGGTGCGCATCATCACGGTGTTGAGCGCCCCCCCGGCGTAGCCCGCAGTAATGCCAATCAGCGAGCCGACCAAGAATGCCAGGATGACCGGCGTGATCCCCATGAACAGCGAGAGCCGTGCCCCCACCATGAGGCGGGACAGCATGTCCCGCCCGAGCTCGTCCGTGCCCAGAGGGTGCCCCTCAAAGCCGATGGGCTTGAGGCGTTTCATCATCGAGGATGCGTATGGATCGACCGGTGCCAGCCAGGGGCCGAACACGGCAAGGATCAGCAGGAACAACACCACCACGGCCGCCCCGATCGCCACCTTGTCGCCCATGAAACGCCGGCCTACGGTCTGCCAGTAACCCGGTGACCGCTCGAAAACGGAAGCAGGCACCTTGCCCGGATCCACTGCAATGTGAAGCATGAGGTTTTCCTTCGGTTCAGCGAGCTATGCGGGGATCCAGGAGCGTCTGGATGACATCCACCACCAGGTTGAGCACCACGAAGAACATGGCCAGCACCAGGATGGTTCCCTGCAGCAGCGGCAGGTCGCGCTGGAAGATGGCGGAGTTCAACAGGAACCCGGTACCCGGCCAGGAAAAGACGGTCTCGATCAGGATGGAACCGCCCAGCAGGTAGCCCAGTTGCAGGCCCATGACGGCCAGCGCGGTGGGCGCAGCGTTTTTCACCACATGGCTGAACACGCCCAGGTCCGTGAGACCCTTGGCGCGCAGCCCGACAATGAATTCCTGCGCCAGAATGTCGGCCACCAGTGCGCGCACCGTTCGCGCAATGATGCCCATGGGGATCACGCTCATGGTCACGGCGGGCAAGATCATGTGCTTGACATGCTCCCAGTCCCAGCTCCACTCACTGGAGCCGCCCGGACCGGCACCGCCTGGAGGCAGCCACATCAGGATGCTGGAGAAAATGATGACCAGCACCATGCCGAGCCAGTAGTGCGGCACGCTGACGCCCAGTACCGAGGTCAGTGATGCAGCCTTGTCCAGCCATGAGTTCTGGAAGTAGCCCGCGACGAAACCGAACAGGCAACCCAGCACAAAGCCGATTGCCGTGGCCAGCACTGCCAGGCGCAGGGTATTGACCACAGCACGCATCACCTCGTCGGTCACCGCGCGGCCAGATGCAATGGAAGTGCCCAGGTCACCCTGCAGCGCACGCCACACCCAGCTGGCAAATTGCTCGGGATACGAACGGTTGAAACCGTACAGTTCAATGAGTTGCCGCTGCAGCTCCACCGATGCATCGGGCGGCAGGATGGATACCAGTGGATCACCGGGAGACAGGTGCACCAGGGCAAAACAGACGAGCGCCACCCCCAGCATGATGGGCAGCGTGTAGAGCACACGTCGAAGAAGAAACGTCAGCATCGCGCAAACCTCCGGTCAGCATCCAATCAGTCCCCACAGCCTGACCAGGCTGCGGGGACACAGGGCCTTAGTCAACCGACATCGGCGCAATGTCGATGAACCAGCTGCGCGGCTGCACCACGCCCTTGACCTTGGCGCTCATGGCGCGTGGACCGACATCGTGCGCAATCCAGACAACCGGCGCCTCTTCCACGATGCGGGCGTGGAGCTTGCCCAGTGCCACATCGCGCTCCTTGTCATCAAAGGTGGTACGGGGATCAGAGATCAGCTTGTCGAACTCAGGGTTGCCGAAGTAGCACCAGTTGTTGGAGACCGGCGGAAAGGTCTTGGTGCTGGTGAAACGGACCATGGCGAAGAACGGGTCCATGGCCGCGTAGCTCACGTTGATGGCATGCGCGCCGTTCGCGGAAGGATGCTTGGCACCCTGGCGCCAGTTGGTGAACAGCGTATTCCATTCAATGACATCGAACTCGATATCGATGAAGCACTGCTTGAGCGACTGCTGAACGAACTCATTCATGGGCAATGGCTGCATCTGACCTGAACCCGAGGCCTAGATCTGTACCTTGGCCTTCATGGGCTTGGCGGCAGAGAATCCAGCCTGCGTCATCAGCGCCTGCGCAGCCTTCACGTCGTACTTGATGTCGAACTTGGGGTTGCCCCACCATGGATGGCCGGGAGGCACGGTACCCTTTGGCACAGCCATCATGCCGCCCAGAAAGGTCTTGAGGCCTTCGCGGTCCACGCACAGGTTGGCCGCGTGGCGCACGCGCTTGTCCAGCCAGGGCGAGCCCTCTGCAAACGACAGCTGCCATGGCCATACGTGGGGCTGGGCATTGCTGTAGATCTTGAAGCCGCGCTGCGTGATCTGAGGCATCGCATCCGGAGAAGGGGCCTCGATCCAGTCCACCTGCCCGGATAACAGGGCAGCGGTGCGGGCATTGGCCTCGGGCATGGGCACCATCACCACACGGTCGATTTTTGGCGTGCGTTTGGGATCCCAGTAGCCCTTGTTGGCGACCAGCTCCAGACGCTCGCGCGGCAGAAAACGCGCCATCTTGAACGGACCGCTGCCCGAGGCATCGGCGGCAAACGCAACCCATGCGTTCTTGGATTTTTCAGCGGGTGTGGCGCCGGCAGCCGCTTCAAACTTTTTCTGCCAGTGGGCAGGGGAGGCCATGAACAGGTTCGTGAGGTTCAGCGGCAGGAACGCGTCAGGCTCGCTGGTGGTGAGCTCCACAGTCAGGTTGTCGATCTTGCGGGCACTTCGCAGCGTCGGCATGCGCGAGGCAGTCACGCCGACCTGGCTGGCATCGAAATGCACGGCATCCTTGTCCAGCACCTTCTGGACGTTCCAAACCACCGCATCAGCGGTGAGGTCAGAGCCATCGTGGAACTTCACGCCGGGGCGCAACTTGAAGACCCACTTGGTCTTGTCCGTCGCATCGGCAGCCCACGATGTGGCCAGCCCCGGCATGAGCACGCTGGCCGCATCAGCCTTGGACAGATCCCAGTGCGTCAGCGCGTCGTACATCGGGATGCCGGTGAACCGGTTGCCTTCAAAACCCTGATCAGGCTGGCCCAGCGTGCGCGGAATGTCGGCAGCGGTCATGGCAATGCGCAATACCTTTTCCTGCGCCATGACGGCAGGTGAGGCAATAGCAGCCATTAGGCCCGCGGCCAGCGCGAGGCCGAGCGGGAGGTTTGCAAGACGGAACGGGGTTGAGGTCGGGTTCATCGGGACTCCAGCGGTTGAGTGTGAAACAAGAGCTTGGCAAGCTTTTTGTATGCAACCTGCGTGCCACCTCCGGACGAACACCCATGAAACCGCTCCTCAAAGCGCCTTATTACTTGGAGAAAGCGCTTTTTCAACTCCATTTGACGGCACTTTGCATGCACCAGCCTAAGGCAGATGCGACTGGAACGCCCCAGGATGTGGCATTCACGATGATTTTTTGTATGCAAAATGCCCCGCACTGGGGCCTGACGGGCCACACCCCATGAACCTGCTTCTGATCAATCCGAACACATCCAAGGCCATGACGCAGGCGATCGCAGAGGCCGCGCGTGCGGTAGCGGCGCCCGGCACACACATTGACGCTGTGCACCCGAGCTTCGGCCCTGCATCGATTGAAAGCCACTTTGAAGAGACCATCGCCGCCGCCGGTGTCGCGGAACAAGTGCGGCTGGCGCACCAGCGTCCCGACGCCGTGGTCATCGCTTGTTTTGGCGATCCGGGGCTGGACGCAGCGCGGGAAGCCACTGATGCACCCGTCATTGGCATCGCCGAGGCGGCATTTCACGCCGCCTCATTTCTGTGCACCGGCTTTTCGGTTGTGACCACCATGACCCGGACCTGCATCACCGCAGAGCACCTGCTGCATCGATACGGGCTGGAACGCCGTTGCCGCGGCGTGCACGGCACTGATATTCCGGTGCTGGAACTGGAGCAGGCGGGGGAGTCGCTGGTGTCTCGCATTGAGGCGACCGCGCGCGCGGCCCTGGCGCACGACCGTAGCGGTGCGATCGTACTGGGATGTGCAGGCATGGCACCCCTGTGCGCCACACTGTCCGCACGCTTGGGTGTGCCCGTGATTGACGGAGTTAGCGTCGCGGTCAAGATGGCGGAGGCCCTGTGTGCACTCGGTCTGCGCACCAGCCGCCACGGAGACTACGCCCCACCACCGGCCAAGAACTACACGGGCTGGGCAATGACGTTGAGTAGCTGATACGACGGCTATCACCGCGAATCAAAGTCGCAAACAGAGACCGAGCATCCATGCAGCTTGGCGACTTGCCCGTGAAGGTGACTGTCCGGGCTGCTGCCTGTTTCACAGACGCCTTGTTAAGGATGGCAGGGTTTGTCTAACGGACCGGGAGCAGTCCACTTTGCGGGACTGGCATGTGCGCGCGTCGAACGCCGGTACGCTGAGTTGTGCAAGCCAAGCTATGGAATCGAACACATCAGAACGGGCTGGCCCGCGCGCTCGATACAACTTCCGCCCCCCGCGCTACGCTTGGGCTGGAGCGACCTGAAGAAGCTCTCCATGGCCGAGTCGCCCAGATGTCACCAGCCCTGCTCAAGGTACAGGCGATGCCCTGCTCGGTCAGCATCACCTTGTCCACAACGATCTGCAAAGTCACGCCCCTCTGCATCGACCAACCGACGATGCACCGCGAAATCTCGCATGCGGACCCGAACCAGAGGCGGTGCCAAGCTGTCTGCCACAGCAAATCGATCAGACGATCGGGTACTACCTGTCATGGGTCAACAACTTGATCAAGCGGCTCCTCGGTAGCCAATAGCTGATGTGAGGCGCGCAGCGTGAACTCGGACACTGAAGTGGAGGGAAGCCACCGCTTCAGAACAGACCCAAGGGCGTGGCAGCTTCACCAAGCTGCGACGATACGTCAGGTCCAACGACATCTGTACCGTATGCGTTCTGCCAGGAAAGCATGTGGTCGCAACAGCAGGCGGCGTCAGGCATGGCGGCTGGCGTGGTCATGCAGGTGTATTGCAAGCCTGCACCACACCCGCCTCCGCGGCCAGCCAATGCGTCACGGATGCTGGCAAGTCACCTGGTTCGAACACGCGGCCCAGTTTTGCATAGGAGCTCTGGTTCGGCTCCAGCCCGTCGCGGCTGACCGCGGCACCCTTCATGTAGCCGGCAGCGCAGAGCACGCCATCTTCACGCAGGAATTCGAAGTGCATGTAATTCCATGCATGGTCGGCACCGGCCAGCGTGAAGCGGATGCGGTAACGCTGCCAGGGCTTGAGCCCTTTGCGGTAGGTAATGAAGGCCCCGCCGGACATGGGACGCCAACCGGCCTGCAGCATCACCTTCGCAAAACCGCTGCGTACGAAATACTCCACCAGCATCAGGTCGACAATGGTCAGGTAGCGGCCATTGTTCATGTGACCATTGATGTCCAGGTCATTGGGCAACACGCGAAGTTGCCTTTCGATCCAGTCACCAGGCTCGATCGAGTCCAGGCGCGACGAGCGCAGCAAAGCCCAGAGCAGGCGCAGGTAGAGGTTCACAAAAGGTCCATAATTAGTTCGGCAGTGAACAGTATAGTTCGACAACGAACCAAATGCAGCAATCATGAAAAACGCTTCGACCCATCCGACGGTCCGCCGTGCACGCAGCAATGACTCGGACATCGACGGTGCCGCCGTGCGATCGTGGTTGTCGGTCGTGAACGCGTACCACCTGTGCGAAGCGCTGATGGGGCGGCGTCTGGCAGAGCTCGGCGTTCGCACGCCGGAGCATGAGATTCTGGCCAACCTGCGCCGAGATCCTGGCATCACCCAGCAGGTGCTTGCCTCTCGCTGCTTCTCGGCAAAAAGCCACATCAGCGGACTGTTGACGCTGCTTGAGGGCCGTGGCTGGTTGCGGCGCGAGCCCGATCCGGCAGATGCGCGCGCGAAGCGTCTCTACCTGGAGCCGCTGGGCGAGCGCATTGCGGCTCAAACGGCTGCGGTTCAAGGCGCCGTGGTGGCAGTGATGGTGGATGGCGAGTCGGCCGCGACGCTCGGCGATGTGGCAGAGGCCATGCAGCGCGTCAGTGCGAGGCTGAAGGCACAACTCACCGACTGAAGGCATGCCGTTACCTCGGCTTGCTGCCAAGGCGAAACCGAATAGTTGATGTGCGCTCGCCCGCATTCGCTTGGGATTTCAAAAAACACGCGTTGCCATCCTAATGGCAGCCTGCAGCGCTACACCAGATGAAGCACGCACTGGCCGCACCGCACACTGTTTTTCACTACCGCCAGGTACCCAGATGGGACCATCCCATCCGGACGAGGTCATGTTCAGGCATCTGGCCAAGGCGCTCAAGCAGTCGGACGGGACCCACGTCTGCGCGGCGCCTGCGGCAGCCGCGAATGTAAAGTGCTTGACCCGGCACCATGGTGCCGGCCTTAGGATGCGCATCCATGACATCAGCCATCGCTGTTCCCAGTTCGACTACGGCGCCCACTGCGTCTGCCCTGGCATTGCGCGACACGCTTGGCATGCTCAATGGCGGCGCGTCCCGTTTGTCCACCCAGACGCTATGCCAGGCAGCTGGCGTATCGCGCGGCGTGCTCCGGCTGTATGAGCGTGAAGGCCTGGTGCCGCCACCGGCGCGCAGCGCTGCAGGCTACCGGCAGTACCCAGCCGAAGAGGTGCTGCGGTTGCAGGCCATCCGCGGACTCAAGGAGCTTGGCCTTACGCTCAAAGAGATTGCGCTGCTGCTGAACGAGCGCGAGGCGTTGGCGATTGACACTGACCGCCTTCAGGCGCTGGCCCAGGCACAGCTCGCCGCCATCGACACGCGCATTGCGCGTCTGCACATGCTGCGCAAACATGTCGCGGCCGTGTCCGAAGGCGACAGGTCGGCCATTGACGACCCGGAGTGCCACTTTCTGCTGGAGTTTCTGGGTGGCGGCGCTGCGGTCTTGAACGCCAACACGAACACAAAAGCAAAAGCAAAAGCACACGCTGCCGCTGCTGCACCGGCACCCCAGCCCGCCCCACTGGCCACAAGACACAACAACCGCACAACCCCGAAGGAATGAACCCATGGTGAACCGACGCACAGTAGTCCTAGGCGGAGCTGCCACAGCGGGCGCCCTCATCATTGGCTGGGGCGTGATGCCACCTCGCCAGCGACTGCATCCCACTACTCCGTTGCCCAGCGCCACCGGGCAGGCGCCTCTGAACGGCTGGGTGAAGGTAGGCGCTGACAACACTGTGACGGTGATGATGGCGAAGTCTGAAATGGGCCAGGGCGCACACACAGGGCTGGCCGCCATACTGGCTGAAGAGCTGGACGCCGACTGGGCTCAGGTGCGGATCGAGATGACGCCCATCGACGACATTTACAACAACCTGTCCACCGTGGTGGACGGCCTGCCCTTTCACCCTGACAACGACGGCTCCATGAAGTCCGTGGCCGGCTGGCTGACGGCCAAGACCATGCGCGAGGTGGGCGTGATGATGACAGGTGGCTCAAGCAGCATCAAAGACCTGTGGCTACCCATGCGCGAGGCTGGGGCCCATGCACGCGCCCTGCTGGTACGCGCCGCCGCCGCTCAGTGGGGCGTGCAGGCCAGCGAATGCAATGCCAACGCAGGCTGGGTAGAACACGCCGCCGGCCAGCGCGCCACCTTTGGCGAGCTGGCTGCCCTGGCCGCACAGCAGCCCTCGCCGGGCAAGCTGACGCTCAAAGAGCCCGCGCAGTTCAAGCTGATCGGCAAGCCGCTCACCCGCATCGAAGCGCCGTCCAAGCTCGATGGCTCTGCAGTCTTTGGCATCGACGCGAACCCACCTGGTTTGCTGCACGCCAGCCTGGTGATGTGCCCCACCCGCGGCGGCAAAGTCACCCGGTTTGACGCGGCCGCCGCACAGAAGCTCCCCGGCGTAAAGCAGGTGCTGGAAGTGGCACCCTATCACGGCGGCACTGGCGGCGTGGCAGTGATCGCCGACACACCATGGCACGCCAAAAAGGCGGCGGCAGCCGTCACCGTGGAGTGGGACCATGGCCCGGCTGCCACATTGTCGAGCGACAGCGTGATGGCGCGGCTTGCCCAGGCGCTGGACGAAGCCAAGGGCTTTGGCTACCACAGCACTGGCGACGTGGACAAGGCGCTTGAGGGCGCCGCCAGCACCATTACCGCCGACTACAGCGCACCCTACCTGGCGCACGCAGCGCTGGAGCCCATCAACTGCACGGTGCAGTTCCGAGATGGCACGGCCACCGTTTGGACATCAACCCAGGTTCCCGGTGTGGCGCGAAGGGCCGCTGCCAAGGCGCTGGACATCGCCGACGAGAAAGTCACGGTACACCAGTTGCTGCTGGGTGGCGGCTTTGGCCGGCGGCTCGAGGCCGACTATGTGGCCCAGGCCGCCGCCATTGCCAAGGCAGCCGGAGGCGCACCCGTGCAGACGCTGTGGAGCCGCGAGCAAGATACGCAGCACGACTTCTACCGCCCCGCCTGCATGGCCCGCTTCAAGGCTGGGTTTGATGCGCAGGGGCAGCTCGTGGCCTGGCACAACGTATCGGTCGGCCAAGCCATCGTGCCGCAGGTGCTGTCACGCACCTTCGGCCTGGCAGGCGCGGGGCCGGACAAGACCACGTCCGAGGGCGCGTTTGACCAGCCCTATGAATGGCCCCATGCACGTATCGCGCACGAGGTGGTAGACCTGCCGCTCCCCGTAGGCTTCTGGCGGTCGGTGGGGCATTCGCACCAGGCGTTTTTCAAGGAAGGGTTTGTGGACGAGGCCGCAGCAGCGGCCGGGCAGGACCCGGTGGCGTTCCGTGCCGCACTGCTGCAAAAGCACCCGCGACATTTGAAGGTGCTGCAAAAAGCCGCAGAGCTGGCAGGCTGGGGCAAGCCGCTGGCGCCCGACGCCGGGGGCGAGCCGCGTGCGCGCGGCGTGGCGCTGCACCAGTCGTTTGGATCCATCGTGGCGCAGGTGGCCGAGGTGTCTGCGAGCGCAGACAAAACCATCCGCGTCCACCGCGTGGTGTGTGTGATCGACTGCGGCGCCGCCATCAACCCCAACCTGATCGCGCAGCAGATGGAAAGCTCGGTGGTGTTTGGCCTGACAGCGGCTCTGTATGGCGAGGTTACGTTCAAGGACGGGCAGGTCCAGCAAAGCAATTTTCACGACGTTCCGCTCTTGCGCATGGCAGACTGCCCGCGCGTGGAGACACACATAATCGACAGCGCCGAGCCGCCCGAGGGCGTTGGTGAGCCCGGAGTGCCGCCGATTGCACCTGCCGTCGCCAATGCGCTGTTTGCCCTCACGGGCCAGCGCCTGCGCGCCCTGCCCCTGAAACTGGCCTGATCCGCCTAACCCGTCTGAGCCAACCCATAGGAACCGCATGTCCACCACCCTGCGCATCAATGGCAAAGCCATTTCCGTCACCGCCGAACCCGATACGCCCCTGCTGTGGGTGCTGCGCGGCGAGCTTCAAATGAACGGCACCAAGTTTGGCTGCGGCATGGCCCTGTGCGGCGCATGCACCGTGCACAAAAACGGCGAGCCCATCCGCGC